>NZ_JBFELV010000263.1:0-7131 GCF_041551955.1 Desulfosarcina sp. | reverse complement strand
GCCATCAAGGAAAAACGACCGGAGATGCAGATCATCCTGCTCACCGGCCATGCGACGGTTCAAAAAGGCGTGGAGGCCATGAAGGCGGGTGCCATGGATTTTGTGGAAAAACCGGCCGACCTGGATGCGCTGGCCAAAAAAATTAAAAAAGCCCACCACCAAAAGGCCGTCATCGTCCAAAAGCAAAGCCAGGAAAAAGTAATTGAAATGCTTCGTAAATTCGGCATGTGAGTCCGCCTTGATCAGGCAAGATGATTCCAAGGCGGAGGCGGCGAACCACTCCCCCGGACGGCCTCCGATGGAGAGCGCCGGAATGCCCGGCGCCGCAGACGCTAAGGGTTGCTACGAGACGGTGGCCATCGCCTTGGACCTCATCAGATCGAACACCGCCGGCCCTGAAGCGGACGCCTCGACTTCCCCCGAGGAAAGGGCCTTGAGCGTGTCGAACCGCCCTTTATCCCGGCTGCTCAAGGGGCTCTCCAGGTAGGTCAATGTCTGGTGGACCAGACTGAATATGATCAACGGACCGATTGTGGTCTCGCCGCCGGGTTTTTCGCTCACCTGGCCATAGATGTCGTGGTGGTTCAGCGAAAAGGCTTTGGGCGCCGGGGTCAGCCCCAGCATTTCGGCGAACAGCATCAGGCTCTCCTGAACACCCTGGGGGTAGCCGTTCTCCAGGGATGCCTTCCCATCGCGGGCAATGCCATCGATATCCGACTGCGTGAAGCTGAGGTCCAGTTCGCCGATGCAGATCTCCTGGATGGTCACCAGGGATGCCGCCTTCTTGCTGATCACCACATCCTTGTCGTTAAGAATTTTGATGGCATTGCGAAGGTTCACCATCTCTTTGACAGTGGGACTTTTTCTCAGCATCACATCTTCCACGCTGGTGTGGTAAATGGTCAGGTCGTTGTCCATCACCAGGATACGGGTCTTCCCGGGGCCGTCGGTTTCCAGGAACAACACCAGGTCCCGCGCCTCCCGGCGGGACCAGGGGAAAAAGGCCATCAGCTGCGCCAACACCGTCTTGTCGATCCGCTTGCCGCTCTCCACCGGCCCGATGGAATCGGCGATGGTCCGGACCAGTCGGTCGATCTCTATCTTCTTTAACAGGTTTTCCTTGTATGACATTTCATTTCTCCTCAGAAAGACTTGATTTGGGATTTGACATCTGTGCCGGATATTCATATGAATATCGGCTGTTACTCGAAAGGCCCTGCCCCTTCTTTAAATATAAATTACGTTGAAAACTGGCCGCCCGGCAAGACAATTGTTCCGGTGAACCAACACGGGCCAGACGGGCGATCTGATTCACCGTATTAGTGCATCGAAAGGATACCGGGTCTTTCCGAAGAGAAAGGAGTCACCATGGATGAATTTGTCACCCTCACCTATAACGGGCAGCAAATACAGCTACCGGTAGTTACCGGAACAGAAGGGGAAAAGGCCATCGACATCTCCACCCTTCGGGCGAGCACCGGTTTTATCACCTTGGACCCTGGCTACGCCAACACCGGCAGCTGCCTGAGCGCCATCACCTATATGGACGGCGAAAAAGGCATTCTGCGCTACCGGGGTATCCCCGTGGAGCAGCTGGCCGAGCACGGCACGTTCAAGGAAACCGCCTACCTGCTCATCAACGGCAAGCTCCCCAACCGTGAACAGCTGACCCGTTTTTCGGTGATGCTCAACGACAACAGCCTGGTCCATGAAGACCTCAAGGCATTTTACCAGAACTTTCCACGGGCCTCCCATCCGATGGGGATCCTCTCTTCCATGGTCAATGCCATGCGGAGCTTTTATCCGGAACTGGGCACCCTGGAGGAACAGATCACCATCACCATGACCCGGCTGCTGGCCAAGGTTCGCACCATGGCGGCCATGTCATACAAGATTTCCCGGGGCCATAAGGTGGTCTATCCCCGCCCGGATCTGACCTACTGCGAGAACTTTCTCAACATGATGTTCCACACCCCGGTGAAACCCTACGAACTCAACCGGGCGGCCGTCAATGCCCTGCGGGTCTTCTGGATTCTTCACGCCGACCATGAGCAGAACTGCTCCACCTCTGCCGTTCGCGTGGTGGGCAGCGCCCGGGTCAATCTCTATGCGGCCATTTCATCGGGCATCGCCGCGCTGTGGGGCCCGCTGCACGGGGGCGCCAACCAAGCGGTCGTCGAAATGCTCACTGCGATTCAGGCCGACGGCGGGAATTATAAAAAGGCCATCGAACGGGCCAAGGACAAGAAGGATCCGTTCAGGCTCATGGGATTCGGCCACCGGGTTTACAAAACCTATGATCCCCGGGCGAAAATCATGAAAAAGATGTGCGATGAGCTGCTGGAATCCTTGCAGATCAATGATCCGCTGTTGGATATCGCCAAGGAGTTGGAGGAGGTGGTCCTTAAAGATGCTTACTTCATCGATCACAACCTGTACCCCAACGTCGATTTCTATAGCGGGATCGTCCTGCGGGCCATCGGCATTCCCACCAACATGTTCACGGTGATGTTTGCCATCGGGCGGCTGCCTGGGTGGATCGCCCAGTGGAAGGAGAGCATGGACGATCCCAATTGGAAGATCTGTCGGCCTCGACAGGTCTACACCGGTGCCACGGAATACGAATTCGTTCCCATTCATGCACGGCCTTGATCAGTCAGTCGGTCAGGGCCGCAGTCACGGCCGCTTCGGCGTGAATGCGCGCCGTATCGAAAACCGGCACCGGGCAGCTTTCGGCATCAACGAGAAGTCCGATCTCGGTGCAGCCCAAAATGACCCCCTGGGCACCGCGCTCCACCAGGCCTTCGATGATCCGGAGATAGGCCTGTCGTGACGGTTCCCGGATCCGTCCCAGACAGAGCTCCGTGTAGATCGTGTCATGGACGGCCTGGCGCTGGAACGCATCCGGAATCAGCACCCGCAGCCCGTAACGGTCTTCAAGCCGCCTGCGGTAAAAGGCCTCCTCCATGGTAAACCGGGTACCCAGCAGCGCGACGGTATCCATACCGGCGGCAAGGACGGCATCGGCCGTTGGGTCGGCAATGTGAAGCAATGGAACGGTCATGCCAGCCGCCACCCCATCGGCCAGTTTATGCATGGTGTTGGTGCAGATAATCACCAGGTCCGCCCCTGCGCGCACCAGCGCCTGGGCCGCCTGAACCAGAATCGACTGCGCCGCATCCCACCGCCCCGCGTGTTGCAATGCGTCGATCTGGGCGAAATCCACGGAGTACAGAATGCTTTTTGCCGAATGGAGCCCGCCCAGACGCGCCCTCACCGCTTCGTTGATAATCCGGTAATAGACCAGGGTCGATTCCCAACTCATCCCGCCAATCATTCCAATGGTTCTCATCCGTTGGTTTTCCTTTGTTAACCGGCATCGAATTTGTTTTGACAGGTCGGCCGACCTTCACCTACACTAAGAGATGGAGTCCGGTTGCAAACCCATTTAAAGCCCTGCGGGCTTTTAAATCAACCGCAAAAAAATCATTTTGCGGTTATGCACGCATCACACCTGAGGTGCCGCCATGCTGGTAAAAGAGATCATGACTGAAAACCCCATTACCGTCACCGCCGACACGGAAATTATCAAAGCGGCCAAAATCCTGTTGGACCGCCGCATCAATGGTGTGCCGGTGGTGGACGACGCAGGCAAGCTGGTCGGCCTTCTCTGCCAAAGCGACATTATCGCCCAGCAGAAAAAGCTTCCCGTCCCCTCGCTGTTTTCTTTTCTGGACGGCTACATCAGTCTCAGTTCCATGAAGGGCTTCGAAAAGGAGGTCCGCAAAATCGCTGCCACGGCCGTCTCGGATGCCATGACCCCCAACCCGGTGACCGTCGCCCCGGATTCGAACATCGAAACCGTGGCGGCACTGATGGTAGACCACAACCTCCATACCCTGCCGGTGTTGGAAAATGGCGTGCTGGTGGGCGTGGTCGGCAAAGAGGATATCCTGCGGACCCTGATGCCCACGGATCATTCATCATAAAAGGAGGCCCTTATGGGTGTGAATCAGATTGTCTGTTGCAGCGATTTTTCGGATCATGCGGAAGCCGCCTTCCAAACGGCCCTCGACTTGGCGCAGCGTTACCACGCGAAGCTTTACGTGATCCATGTACTTCCCCCGGTGGTCAACCCAATGCTCACTGAAGCGGAGTTGATGATGCCCGAGCATCCCGACGAGAATTTGGTGGTCAGCCTGAACGAACGGATGCAGGAAGTTTACGGCAACCGCATCCCCGAAACGGTCGACGTTGAACTGGTGGTTCGCGACGGCCATGTCTCGACGGAAATCATCCGCTTCATCGAAGAGACCGATGCTGATCTGGCGGTGGTGGGCGCCTTCGGTCTCAGCGGCATGGGGCTGGTATTGTTCGGCAGTGTCGCCAAGCGAGTTTCTCACAAAGCGCCGTGCTCGGTGATGATCGTGCGGGAAAAGAAGGCCTGAGGCATCCGCTGCGCACGGACTGACCACGACCTCACACAGCAGCTGATGAAATCTGACCGGACCTCCGGCAGTGGGACATGCACGATCACAACACCAACATCCGGTTAGACGGTGGTTAAGACCTGCACCATGAAAATACTGCTCGTTTACCCTTATTTCCTCGACCAGCGCATCAACGAGGAGGACGTCAGCGCCATCCCCATGGGCCTTTACTACGTGGGGGCCATGCTCCGGGCCAACGGCTATGCGGTGGATATTCTCAATGGCCACAACCTGGGCGACACCCCCCACCGCATCTACCAGGTGCTGGGGGACAAACAGCCGGATGTGGTGGGTTTTTCGATCCTTCACGCCAATCGCTGGGGCGGCATCGACATCGCAAGAATGGTCAAGAAGGTCAACCCAAAGGCCACCGTGGTGTTCGGCGGCGTGGGGGCCACCTTCCTTTGGGAACACTTTCTGACGCATTTTCCGGAGATCGATTATGTGGTTCGGGGTGAAGGTGAGCACAGCTTCCTGGAGTTGATCCGCTTTCTGGAAAAAAAGAGAGGCCGAACGCCTACGAACATTGACGGCCTGGCCTTTCGAAAAAAAGGAAAACCCGTTAAAACCAAGGATCGGGAGCAATTGGCAGATCTGGACAGTCTGCCCATGCCCGCCCGCTATTTCTCCTTTCAACACATATCCCTTACACGGGGATGTCCGGAGGGCTGCACCTTCTGCGGTTCACCGGCTTTCTGGAAACGCCGGGTGCGCTTTCACAGCGCCGATTACTTCTTGACCCAGATGGTGATACTTCAGGAAAAAGGGGTCAGCTTCTTTTTTGTATCCGACGACACCTTTACCCTCAAGCGGGAACTGGTGATCGACATTTGCCGCCGAATCGTCGAGCGGCGCCTGGATATCGTGTGGGCGGCGATCTCCAGGGTGGATTGCGTGGACGAGGAGATACTGGGCTGGATGCGCCGGGCCGGATGCACCCAGATCAGCTACGGCGTGGAGAGCGGCAGCCGGGAGCTTCGTGATCGGTATCACAAACGCATCGGCGAAGCGGCCATCTGCCGCGCCTTTGACCTCACCGTTCGCTACGGCATCCTGGCCAGGGCGTATTTTATTTACGGCGCCCCGGGCGAATCCGATCAAACCATCGATGAGAACTTGAGGCTGCTGCGCCGGATCCGCCCCCTGTCGGCCATTTTCTATATCCTGGACCTGTTTCCCGGCACGGAACTCTATGAAGATTACAAGCAGCGCACCGGCGCCACCGATGATGTCTGGCTGGACCGGGTGGAGGACCTGCTATATTTTGAGACGGATGCGACGCTGAGCAAAGCCGCCGTGCTCGATTTCGGACGGCGGCTCAGGGAAGGCTACCTCTCCCTGCTGCCGGGTTTTGCCGCACAGATAGAGTTGATGGACGATCCGCAGTTCTACCCACTGCATGCAGATTTTCTCTCCCGGCTGGCCCTGACATTCAGCCACGGCGATTATGCCACCAACCCGCTGGTCAAAGACAACCTGTCGACCGCCGTCATGCTCTTCGAACGGTCACTGCACTACCACCCTGATCATCGCGCCTTCTGGGGGCTGGGACTCGTGTATCAGCATCTGCGACGGTTTGACGAATCCCTGGAGATATTGCAGCGGGGCATCGAACACCACAAAACCAGCATCGATCTGCACATGGCCCTGGCCAACAGCCTGATGCGGTTGGGTCGTTACCCAGAGGCCCGCCAGAGCCTGGAAGCCATATCGGATCATCCCCGGGCCGTTGAGCAGCTCGTCCGCTGCTGCCGGTCTATAGGTGATCGCGAGGGAGAACAAGCCTGGATCGGCCGGCTGAATCGTCTCCAACAAGATTAACCCTGTAAGGGATAGTAGGCGGATGCTGCTCTGCGGTTGAGGATGAAGGCTGTTAGACTGAAGACTGCAGCCGGAAGCCGGGACATCGAGTCCAGAAATGAAATAACAAGGTGATAGCTATTCGCAACTGTATCTGTGAACGCCACACTTCAATTGGTGAAGGGTTGTCATGTGGTTAAACGCATCCTGTTTGCTTGAATTCCATATTCCGGTTCCCACTCCGTTTTTGCTCATGCTGCGCCCCCGGAGTGGATGGCAGCAGTGGATCGCACGCGAAGAGTACGTTTTGTCGCCCAGTGTACCGGCGGTCGAGTTCACCGACTCGTTCGGCAACCTGTGCCAACGGCTGGTTGCACCAGCCGGGCATTTTTCCGTGCGTACATCCGTGGATATCGAAACCTCGGATGCATCCGACACTGCCCCTGGGGCGCCGTTTGTCGAAGTGCAGCATTTGCCCGATGAGACCCTGCCTTTCCTTTATCCAAGCCGGTATTGTGAATCGGATCGTTTCACTGAAATGACAGCGTCACTCGTAGCGGGCCGGGCCTCCGGCTACGATCAATGCAATGCCATCGTCGATTATATCCGCAACTCGATACGTTACACACCTGGCGTTGGACAGCAGATCATCAGTGCTTCCGAGCTAAACCAGTTGGGAAGCGGCGTATGCCGGGACATGGCCCATTTGGGTATCGCTTGTTGCCGTGCGCTATCAATACCGGCTCGAATGGTCGTGGGCTACCTTGAGACGCTTGAACCGATGGATCTTCACGCTTGGTTCGAGGCCTATGTCGGAAATCGGTGGTACACCTTCGATCCG
>NZ_JBFELV010000262.1:0-7153 GCF_041551955.1 Desulfosarcina sp. | reverse complement strand
TGGATCGGGTCGATGCCCATACGCTGCTCTCTGAAAAAAATATCTATGTCATGCCCCACGCACCGCCGGATCTCAAGCCGGTGGCGGGCATCGCCACCGTCAGCGAAGGCAACCTGGTCTCCCACGTTCAGCTGTTGTCGCGCAACCTGGGCATACCCAACGCGATCCTTTCAGAGGCGGATCTGAATTTACTCAAGGCCTATTCCGGACAAACGGTTTTCTATGCCGTCTCACCGGGCGGCACGGTGATCATGAAACCGTCCGCGGCCATGACCGTGGAAGAAAAGAACCTGGTGGAAACCCGTCGCCGCAGCGATGAGCGGATAGCGGTGCCGCTGGACAGGATCGATTTAACTCCGGTTGCGCCGATTCCCCTATCCCGGCTCAAGGCATCGGATTCCGGCCGGTGGTGCGGCCCCAAAGCGGCCAACCTGGGGCAGTTGAAACACGACTTCCCCGAGCATGTGGTGGACGGTTTCGTCATCCCCTTCGGCGCTTTCCGGCAGCACATGGACGAGGCGATGCCCGGCACCGGCTCGTCCTACTGGCACTTCCTGCAGCAGACCTTCGATGCGGGAGACGGCGAATCGTCCGGGCAGGATGACCGTGACGCCATCATCCTGGCGCGCCTCTCCGACCTGCGCGAGGCCATCGGCCGAATGGCTTTTTCGCCCGCGTTCGAGACGGCGGTCAGGGATGGCTTTCGATTCCACTTGGGTGCGGACATGGGAACGCTGCCCGTTTTTGTGCGCAGCGACACCAACATGGAAGACCTGAAGGATTTTACCGGTGCCGGGTTGAACCTGACCGTGTTCAACGTCAGGGATGAAGCGCGAATTTTTCAAGCAATCCGCGAGGTGTGGGCGTCGGCCTACACGGAGCGCAGCTACCACTGGCGTCATCGGTTTCTGACCAACCCGGAGAACATCTATCCCTCCATTCTGGTCATTCCCACGGTCGACGTGGCCAAATCCGGCGTGATGATCACCACCGGGGTAACCGGTGGTCACCCCGATGACATCACCGTGGCCTTCAGCCGCGGGGCTGGCGGTGCCGTTGAGGGGCAGATAGCCGAAACCTGGCGGCTGACTCCCGACGACAGGGTCTTACTGCTTTCACCGGCCCGGGACCCCTTTTTTACGGTCCTGCCGAAATCCGGCGGCGTCAGCAAAGCTATCACCAGCTTCGAGACGCCCCTGCTTGACGAAGCGGAGCTGGACCAGCTGCGCCGAATGGCCGCCACGGTTAAGCGGCGGCTCGCTGAAAACTCGGAAATCGGGTCCAGCGGCCCCTGGGACATCGAGTTGGGTTTCCGGGACGGGAGGATTTGGCTGTTCCAGATTCGCCCCTTCGTGGAGCACAAACAGGCGCGAACCAGCGCCTATTTGAATCAGATAGATCGGGCGGTGCCGGAAAACCGCAACATCCCACTGGGCTGGATACTGCCGTGAGCCGACCGCGAACCAGAGAATCCCAACCGGCAACAGCCTGCAGAAACGAGAAAACGATGCAGTCAACCCCACGTCTGAACCGCATTTGCCGTATAGTCGCCGGACTCGCGGCCGCCGCCCTGTTCATCGGCGGCAGCCCGGCCTGGGCATACCCGCTGGACGGCTTTGCCGCCACCGGCATCCGTCGACTGGTATACCTCCAGATGATCGGCGAAGGAAAGATCAAGGGCCCTGCTGCGGTGGCCGGTGCCCGCAAAGGTGTGGCCGGCATCCGGCTGAACCTGATCAACGAAGAAGGGCACCGGGTCGACCACCTGCCGCCGGCGGATCCCGGCCTGCAGGCCCGTATCGACGCCCTGTTTCCCAACCGGCACGACAGCTACGCCCTGATGGTGCTGGATGTCACCCCCGGCAGGCCGGTCCGCCTGGCCGCCCGGCAGGCCGATCGCTCCTTTTCGCCGGGCAGCGTCGGCAAGCTGGCCATCGCCGCTGGAATTTTCACGGAACTGAGCCGCATGTTCCCCGACCACCCGGACAGACGGCAACATCTGTTGCGCGTGCGGCAGGTGACAGCCGGGGGGTGGATCCACACCGACACCCATGATGTACCGGTTTTCGATCCTGACACCGCTGCGTTCGCCTCACGGCCGGTGCTGGAGACGGACCGCTTCTCCCTCTATGAATGGCTCGATCACATGCTATCGGCCAGCGCCAATTCTGCCGCCAGCGTGGTCTGGAAGGAGTTGCTGCTCATGCGTCATTTTGGCGCCGATTACCCGCCGACAGCGGAGCTGGAACAGCGTTTTTTCGACGAAACGCCGAAACCTGACCTGCGGGATATGGCCATGTCGGTGGTCAACGACCCCCTGCGGGCCGTCGGCATTGCCCAGCAGCAATGGCAATTGGGCAGCTTTTTCACGGCGGCGGGCAAGCGGCGGGTACCGCCGGGGGGCAAAAGCGGGGCGACCCCCGAAGGGTTGATGCGCTTCCTGGTGGCCCTCGAACAGGGCCGGGTGGTGGACCCGTGGTCCAGCCTGGAGATCAAGCGCTTGATATACATGACCGCCAAAAGGATCCGCTACGCCTCTTCACCGGCACTGGCCGAAGCGGCGGTCTACTATAAATCCGGCAGCCTCTACCGCTGCAAACCCGAGGCGGATTTCAAGTGCCGCAAATACCAGGGCAATGTGGAAAACGTCATGAATTCCGTGGCCATTGTGGAGCAGCCTGACGGGCGGGTTTATCTGGTGACCATCATGTCCGACGTGCTATACAAAAACTCGGCCGTCGAACACCAGAGCCTGGCCACCTTCATCGACCGCATCCTCAAGCAGTGACCCTGAACCCGGAACCCCGAACCCTCTATATCAGGCCAGGTATCCGAATCGTTGCAGCAGGCCGCCGGCGGCAGCCCTGACCCGCGGGTGGGCCATGGCCATCAGTTCGGCAACCAGTCCGGCATATGCAGGGTCCCCCAGCTGCGCGATCAGGTCGAGCGCCTGGATCTGGAGATCGGCATCGGCTTCGGGAAGCATCAGGGCAAAGGCATCCATCTCCGAAGGGATCTTAACCCCCAGGCGCGCGATGGTCTGTTCGATCATGCGGTCCATCAGCGCCGTCTCCACGATGGGTATCAGGGATCGTTTCAGGTCGGTGTCCAGCACGTTGTCCAGAAACTCGATGGCGTTGGCGCGCAGATCCGGCTGGCCGCTCACCAGGCCCTGGTAGGCGCGGCTGATGTCCCCAACGGGGTATTTGAGCCCCAACAGGCTGAAGATGCGCTCGAGGTTCACATCCAGCCGTTTTTCGATCTCACCGGCTAGCTTCTGCCGCAGGGACAACACGGCTGTGTCTGCAGCGGAGGGCGCAACCGTCTGCCTGGCGTCGATCTGGTAGTACAGCGCAGCCAGCATGTTGAGGTGGCGTCTGGCCTCCTGCAGGATACAGCGAACCACTGCCTGGTCGTCAAAACGCAGGTCCTTTCCCTGGCGGCGCAGCCGGTTGAGCGCCCGGATGCTGGCATTGCGCACCGACGGATCCTTCTGGTCGAGGTTCTCGACCAGCACGGTTACCGTGGTCTGGGATCCGACAGCCGCCAGGATGTCCGGCAGATGACGCCGGATGTCGTAGTTTATCAGTGGGTTGGACAGGCAGTTGGCCAACAGCCGGTCGATGTCGGGGCCGAACTGCTTCAGGGCGTCGCTGCACACCTGTCGCAGTGACGCCGAGCGAATTTTCTCGAGGATGGCTGGAACGAAAGCGTCATGGCGGGTTTCTCCGGCCGCCTTCACGGCGGCTTTGACCACCTCGGGTGCGGTGTCGCTCAAAAAGACGTTGAGGTAGGGGAAAAAAGAGGCAATATTCGCCGCACCGATGGCCGCCGCACACGTCCGCTTGAACCGGACGGCCCGGCCTGCATCCGTTTCCAGGGGGATGTGCCTGAGCAGGCTGTCGATCTCGGCGCGAACTTTCAGGGCCTGGCGCAGCCGGGGGTTGCGCCGGCTCTCCCGGGAAGCGCAAACCAGGGCCGCCCCGCTGACAGCAGCATCGGGATTCCGCATGAAGTCGCCCAGCATCGACACCCGGTCTCCGTCCGCATGGCGAAACAGGTAATGCATCGCTTCGGTCATCACCGCCTGGCCGGCACCGGCGTTTGGGTCCGCAATCAGTTCGGTTGCCGCCGCCACCAGCTCCGGGTCGTGGCAGGGGTAACAGCTTTTCAGCGCTTCCAGCCGCACCGTTGCGGACGGATGCCGGATCAATCGCCGGAGGCTGGGCACCAGCTGTTTCTGATCGATGGACCGGGTCATACGCAGGGTGTGGATAATCTGGGGGACGTTGTCACCGTCCAGTACCTCGACGATATTGCCGATGATCGAGGTGTTGGCAAGCGGCATGCGCACAGCCGATCCCGCTTCCATCGGCGCGGTCAGGGAGGATCGGAAGGCATCGATGTAGGCCTTGCGTATGCGCTGGATCAGGACCACCCAGATTCCGATCAGAATAATCGTCAAGACGGCCGCCGGCCGGACCGACAGGCCGAATACGGCAGTAAGTCCCAGCAGCAGGAGACCGCCAAGACCGGTTGCCGTGCTGTCCACGATTACGTCGATAAAGGTTTTCGCCTGGCTTTTGATGTCCGCGGGAACCGGCAGCACCATCAGTTCCAGGGCGGCCTTGTTGACCGAGTTTTTCAGGCTGCCGTCGCCGACTTTAAGGAAGATGGCCGCCCACAAGGCCGGATGGATCAGGACAAGGACCGATCCCAGGGCAATGACCATCGGCAGAAAAAACAGAGACACACCCACCCCGATCATCCCCACCACACGCCGGGTAACGAAAAGCTGGATCAACAGGGAGAGCACATTCAGGTTGGATAACCAGAATCCAAAGAAGGCGGTCAGCTGGTCTGCCTCCGGGATCTGGGCAGTGGCCACGGCACTGAATTGATATTCCACCAGCTTGGCGACGATGACGCTCAGCCCGATAATCCCCGCCAGAAAACTCAGGTGCCTGGACCGGGCAATAGCCACGAGCGGATGCCGGGGTTCAACGGCGGCCTGTTCTTTCTGCCGGATGCGGTGCAGGTGCTGGTCGTCGATAGTGGTCCGATACAGGTGTTTGGCCAGCAGGATGCATACCGCCAGACAACCGGCACCCACCAGGATCAGGTTGGCACTGCCCACCCAGGCGGCCAGCAGGTTGGTCAGATACCCCCCGAAAATCCCGCCGGCGATGGCGCCGGCACCCACCACGCTGAACAGGCGCCGTGCCTCCCGGGGATTGAAGATGGCGTTGGCCAGAATCCAGAACTGGGAAACCACGATCAGGCCGATAACCGCGGCCCAGACATACAGGATGAATATGGCGGGAAGCCGCAGGGGGTCCGAATACAGTGCCCCCCAGAATACGACCATGGCGGCGATGGCGGCCTGCAGGGTTCGGATGATCAGCCTGAAGAAATCGATTCGCCGCAACCAGTGCGTGTACAGCGAAGAGACCGCCACGGCGAGCACTGCCACGGCGATGAAGGCAAAAGGGAGCCGCCCCGCACCGAAGGTCGACAAAAATTGGGCGTTGGCTACGGGCTTGACGATCATCAACGCGGTGATGATCAGGAAAATATAGGAGAACATGAGGGCAACCCGCGGCCCCTCACCCTTGCGGATATCCATGCTGTTGCGCAGCAGCGTATTCAGAACGCTCATTCTCAGTCGTTCAGCCCAGGCTGAACGTCCTCCGTCGCGACTGCCGCGGTGACCAGCACCGCAAGCCGTCTGCCGTCAACGCCGGGGTCGGGCGTGGTGATGTCTGCAAGGCCGCGGACTGATTTACGTTGGTGCTCCCGTTCCAGGAGCCGGTCGATGACGGCGATCAAATCGCGCATGATGGTTTCCCCATCAGGATCTTCAACCAAGGCCACCGCGATATAACGCCGCCAGGCCGGGCCCCAGACCAGGACCGAATCGGCATGCCAGTCCCGCCAGGTGCCCGACTTTCTGAACATGGTGGCATCTGGTGCGCGCTTGTCCAGCACCCCGACGAATTTGTGGTGCAGGGCCGGATCGGCAAGGATGTCGAGCATCTGTCGGCTGCGGTATGGATTGACCAGCTTTCCCATGGACAATAGGTAGTAAAACCGACACACCTGGGTGGCGGTGGCGGCGTGGGAAAGCCCCTTGAGCTGCTCGGGATGCCGCTCTCCGGCCGATGCATATCGTTTGCCGACCCATAAGCCGCCGCCCCGTTCAGTGTTATAAAGCCGGTACGTGGGTGCGGTCAGCACCTTTTCGATGTAGTCGAAGCCCAGGCGGTCGATCATGCGGGTGGCGGCGGGGTTGTCGGAATGGCTGATCATCTTGCGCATGTCGGCCAGAACCGCAGGGGTCTCCTTGATCCGGCCCTCCTCCAACGCCTGGGCCGAAGCCAGGAGCACGGCGATCTTGGGCAGGCTGGCGGCATACATCATCACACTGCCGTTGATGCGGGCAAAACGAACCGCTTCCGGGTTGCCGATGTCGACGACGCCCAGGGCCATTTTTTTCTTGCGGATCAGCGACCGCCAGCGAGAATTGGTGTTGACCGCTTTCTTGAGGCCGTCTTCCAGCTCCTCGTCGACGAGTGTATAAAGGGATTTAACCGGTTTTTCCCTGCGGTCGTATGGCAATGGCCAGTCGACGCCGGCGAAAGCAGATGGTGACATGAGGGCTGAAAGCAATATACCGAAAAGCACATATTTCAGAATTCGATGCATCGCAATAATCCTAAGTTGAGGGTATGAATTCGAGAACTAGGGCGGGTTGTAGACTATTCGTCGAAAAGGTTCAAACATGAAATGAGTGGGAAAAGGGGAAAAAGTCGAAAAGGGTTTTTTCAGCAAAAATCAAAACGGGTGGGATTCCATCACAGGATCATGCCCAAGCAGCTTTTTAAGATAGTCCAGGGCCAGTGCGGCGTATAGTTCATCGCGGGTCATCTGCTCGAGCAAGGCTTGGCTGTCGAACGTAGCGCCCACTTTTTTCAACAGCGTTTCGGATGACGCGATGCGCCGTTCCAGGCCGGACAAATAATCCCTAGCATATGCCCTCAAGGTGGGGGTGGGAAGGTCTTTGGATTTTGAAAAGGTCTTCGCCAATGTGGCAGGCTCCGGCAGCCGGGGGTCTTCCATCACCGCGGTAAACGCGTCGGCCACACGGACCAGG
>NZ_JBFELV010000261.1:0-7219 GCF_041551955.1 Desulfosarcina sp. | reverse complement strand
CTCAGGATTCGCAAGCCTTGATCTTGGGTTTTCTACGGATCCGTCGGAAACGTGACTTTTTACGAGTTCCTCAAAATTAAGCATTTACCGTTCAGCGTCGTGGGTAAGGACAACATTGAAGAGCCGAAGTCCTTAAACAAGGTTGTCTGCCTATCGGAACCCAGAACCCAGAACCCAGAACCCAGTTTATATGTTTCTGATCGCCGGCGTTCAACCCAAAACCAGAAGGGTGGATGACAATCCGCAACGATGTCCGGCATGCGGGCTGTCGCAGGCCTTTACCACCCGGGTGGATCACTACCTGAGCCTGTTTTTCATCCCCCTGATCCGGGTGAAACAGGGAGAGCCCTTTTTATTGTGCGAAGGTTGCCAGCGACCGGTCAATGGCAGCCGGGCGACGGCTCAGGAGGTGCCGCTGTCTGGCGCTTCCACCGTTTGTGTGGCCTGCAAAAAGGTATTCGACCGTTCATTCAAGTATTGTCCGCATTGTGGGCAGCGAGCTTAAGCATTAAAGAGGTGTATATGCGTGTTTCCAGAAGGGTGATCAACGGACTGAGCCGTCGTGAATTTTTGATCATGACCAGCCTGGCCGCCACCGGCCTGGCCGTAGGGTGCGCCACCAACCCCGTCACGGGAAAATCCCAGTTCATGATCATGGATGAAAAGCAGGAGATTGCCGTCGATCGTCAGCAGTCTCCCCACCAGTTCTCATCCGATTACGGCAGCACTCAGGACCGAACCCTGCAACGCTATGTTGAGATCACCGGCAAGCGTCTGGCCGGCAACACCCATCGCGGGCAGATGCCCTATAACTTTCACTGCGTCAATGCCAACTATGTCAATGCCTATGCCTTTCCCGGCGGCAGCATCGCCTGCACCCGGGGGATCCTGCTGGAACTGGACAATGAGGCCGAGCTGGCCGCCCTGCTGGGGCACGAACTGGGGCACGTCAATGCGCGGCACACCGCCGAGATCATGTCCAAGGCCCAGCTGGCCAACATGGCCGTCGGGGGACTGACCATCCTGACCAGCGTGGCTGTCGGTTCAGGCGCCGGCAACCTTGCCGGGCAACTGGGACAATTGGGTTCGGGCGCATTGCTGGCCACATACAGCCGTGACAATGAGCGCCAGGCGGACGACCTGGGTATGGTATACATGACCCGATCCGGATACGGCCCCCAAGGCATGGTGGGCCTCATGGAGATGCTCAACAGCATGAACCGGAAGCATGCCGGCGTCGCCGATCTGCTCTTTGCCACCCATCCCATGTCCTCAGAACGCTACCAAACATCGGTGAACCAGGCCACCAACGATTACCGGCAGTACAGCGGCCAGCCGCTGTATCGGGAGCGGTACATGGACAACACTGCAGGCCTGAGAAAAATCAAAGGCGCCATCAAGAAGATGCAGGACGGTGAAGAGGCCATGGGCAAAGAACAGTTCAGCCAGGCGGAAGGGTTGTTCAAACAGGCCCTGGACGAAGCGCCCAATGACTATGCGGGGCTGCTGCTCATGGCCAAGTGCCAGCTGGTTCAGAAAAAAGACAGCGAGGCGGAGCGTTTTGCGGACCAGGCCAAACAAGTCTATCCCGACGAGGCGCAGGCATACCACATCAGTGGTATTGCCAAGATCCGCAACAAAAATTACGACGCCGCCTATGAGGATTTCAGCATCTACGAGAGGCGTCTTCCGGGAAATCCCAATACGACTTTCTTTCAAGGGCTTTCCCTGGAAGGTGGAGAGAAAATAGAGCCTGCAGCCCGGGCCTACGACGCGTATTTGCAGCAGGTCCGGCAGGGAAAGCAGGCCCAGTACGCATATCAGCGGCTGAAGGAGTGGGGCTACATCCGATAGAGACGGATTCGTGAAACGCGCGATATCTGCGTTACACGTCATCCCGCCTCGCTGCGGCGTACCGACCGTACGCTGCCCACGGCACCCGCGACAGCGGTATTTTCAGGCTTTGCAAGCCTTGATCTCGGGCGTTTCACGAATCCGTCCATAAATGGCTTTCGAATCCAAAGCTTGTTTCAAAGGCGAATCACATGGTGGGCGCTTCAAGCAGTGACGCTATGGGCAATGCGGCCCTTTGTGAAAATTCAGGTCGGGAGCGCCACGTGGTGCTGGTGGCACCGGAAATCCACTGGAACACCGGAAACATCGGCCGCACCTGCCTGGGGGCCGGGGCCAGGCTGCACCTGATACGCCCGCTGGGGTTCTCTCTGGACAGCCGCCAGGTCAAGCGGGCCGGCCTGGATTACTGGAACCGGGTATCTCCCGGCATCTGGGACAGTTTCGATGCGTTCTGTAAGGCGTTCAACCCTGTGGAAGGTGAAATGGTGCTCTTTTCCAAGGCAGGCAAACGGGTTTTCTGGGAGATGCCTGCCCTCCGTCGGATGTTTCTGGTGTTTGGATCCGAGACCGGGGGCCTGCCTGAGTTGATTCTCACAAGCTTCCCCCGGGCTTGCTACCGAATTCCCACCACCGGTGATATACGATCGCTGAACCTTTCCACCGCAGCGGGTATCGCCCTTTACGAGAGCATTCGAAGCGGAAAGTGAGATTCAGGTATCAGCCGATGGCGAGACTCATTTTGATCGGCCTGCTTTCCGGATTTTTTTTCAGCTCCACCTTTGTGCTGAACCGTATCATGAGCCTGAGCGGCGGTCACTGGGTATGGAGCGCCAGTCTCCGTTATGCCTATATGATTCTCTTGCTGACGGTCTGGCTGCTGGTGTTTCGTGGAACGGCTGCTTTTGCCCGCACCCTGGGCCTGTTTTTCAACCACCTGGCTTTTTGGGTGGCGGCGGGCAGCATCGGCTTCGGGGCTTTTTATGCCCTGATCTGTTTCAGCGCCGATTTCGCACCCGGTTGGATCGTGGCCACCACCTGGCAGTTTACCATTATTGCCACGCTGGTGGTGCTGACCGCCTTTGGACGCCGCTTTCCCCGGCGGATATGGCTGTTTTCCACCATCGTCTTTGCCGGGGTGTTCCTGGTGAACGTCAGTCAGGCAGGGGTGGTCGATCCAGGGGAACTGATCAAAGGTGCCCTGCCCGTATTGATCGCCGCATTCTGCTACCCCATCGGCAACCAACTGGTGTGGGAGGCCAAGATCGGCCGCAGCCGTCTGCCCGATATCAGCGGCCCGGAACTGGAACACCCCTTTGCCAAGGTGCTGCTCATGTCCCTGGGCAGCGTTCCCTTCTGGATCCTCTTGATCGTCGTGACCGCTCCGCCATCGCCGGCCGCCGGGCAGATCGTGAACACGGCCCTGGTGGCCCTCTTCTCTGGTGTGATGGCCACGAGCCTGTTTCTCTTCGCCAGGAGCGAATCGAAAACAGGCAGTCAATTGGCTGCCGTGGACGCCACCCAATCCAGCGAAGTGATCTTCGCCCTGGCCGGGGAGATGTTGATCATCGGCAGCGCACCGCCCAATGCTGCAGGGGTGTTGGGGATAGTGATAACCGGTGCCGGGCTGGCGCTATTTGTCCGGTTTCAGGAAGCGTCGGTTTAAGAACCTCGGCGAAAACGAATGGCAGAAAATCAGACCCCAGGTTAGGCTCGAGCCTTTCAACAACAGTTCCCGCAGACAACCGAAAAGGAGAAACACCATGCTAACCCATCCCGTTTTCAACAAACGCTTAATCGCCCGTTCATCGGTGTTGGCGGCCTGTGCCCTGGTCGCCCTGTTTCTGGTACAGTGCAGCGGCGGTGGCGATTCAGCCGTTTTTGTCATCGAGCCGCTGCCCTACCATCAAGATGCCCTATCCCCGACCATCAGTGCGGAAACCATGGGGTTTCACTACGATAAACACTATGCCGGCTATGTGAAAAAGGCCAATGAACTGACCAAAGGGATGGGGTTCGCCGGCAAGGCCGCAGAAGCGGTGATCCAGGCGACCGCAGGGGACGCGTCCAAGGCGGCCGTCTTTAACAACGCCGCCCAGGCATGGAACCATGCCTATTTTTTCAAATGCCTGAAACCGGATGGTGGGGGCGTGCCGGAAGGCCTGTTGGCGGAGATGATCGATTCAGCCTTTGGTGGTTTCGTGGATTTCAAGTCACGCTTCATCACCGCCGCCAAGAATCAGTTTGGCAGCGGCTGGGTGTGGCTGGTTCTGGACGAGGGAAAGCTGGCGGTGGTTACCAGCGCTAACGCGGACACGCCGCTTGCCCATGGTTTGATCCCGCTGTTCACCGTGGACGTGTGGGAGCATGCTTACTACCTGGACTACCAGAACCGGCGGGTGGATTTTGTCACCGCCGTGCTGGACAACCTGGCCAACTGGGATTTTGTGGCGGCTCAGCTGGAGAAAACCCTGCCACCCAAGGCGTGAGGATAACGGTTATGGAAATGAAAACCGCGACGGTCGCGTTTCTCGATACAATCAGAACCACCGCCCCTTTGGTGCACAACATCACCAACTTCGTGGTGATGAACCCGACGGCCAACATACTGCTGGCGATAGGGGCGTCGCCGGTGATGGCCCACAGCCGCAAAGAGGTGGCGGACATGGCTGCCATGGCCGGTGCCCTGGTGCTTAATATCGGCACCCTGGCCGAGAAATGGATCGAGGCCATGCTGCTGGCAGCCAGGGAAGCCAATCAACGGGGCATTCCGGTGATACTGGATCCGGTCGGCGCCGGTGCCACCGGTTACCGCACCCGCACGGTCAAGTACATTCTCGATGAAGTAAACATTTCGGTGCTCCGGGGCAATGCGTCGGAGGTACTCTCTTTGGCTGTTGACGACGTGAAGACCAAAGGTGTGGATTCATCATTATCCTTGTCCGACGCCATCGTGGAGGCTGCCGGTGCCATCGCTAGGCAATACGCCTGTATCGTGGCCATTTCCGGCGATCATGATATCGTTACCGACGGCGGCCGGGTGATTCGGGTGGCTAACGGTGTGCCCCTGATGACCCGGGTGACCGGCATGGGATGCGGGCTGTCGGCGGTTACCGGCGCTTTTTGTTCCGTGGCCCGGGATGACCTGCTGGCCGCTACCGCCGCTGCCTGCGGTTTCTACGGGTTGTGCGGGGAGTTGGCCTCGGGGATCAGCGACCGGCCGGGCAGCTTTTTCGTGGCCTTCCTGGACGCGCTTTATTCGGCCGGCAGTGCTGAAATTCACAAGCGTTTAATGGTTGATTAACCTCCGTCAACCGGTTTGGGATACCTGCAGGAGACCTGATTGATGAAATCGTGCAGAGAATGCAAACACCAGGTGAGTGAACAGGCCGTCTCCTGTCCGGGCTGCGGGGCGCCGTATCCGGCCCGTGAGCGCTGGGACGGTTACGGTTTTGAGTATAAGAGCCAGGCTACTTTTTTGGGGCTTCCCCTGCTGCACATTTCCTTTAAATATCGGCCCAATCGGATGCCGGTGGTGGCCAAAGGGGTGATTGCCGTGGGGCAGTTCGGCGCCGGGATCATCAATATTTCCCAATTTGGCATCGGCGTGATCAGCCTGGGCCAGTTTACCATTGCCGGCTACGCCCTGGCTCAATTTGCTTTGGCTTATTCGTGCATTGCCCAGTTTGCAGTATACGCGGACCAGGGCGTCGGACAGGTTCTGGTTAAGTGGGCCGAACTGCTGGGACGGTTTTAAAAAGGAATCTATGAATATGAACCCCGATTTCCGTAAACGGCTGCTGCAGGGAGATCTCCTGACGGGTACGATCATCAGCCTGTCTTGCCCGCAGATCGCCGAACTGCTCTCCCGATCCGGTTTTGACTGGCTCTTCATCGATGGCGAGCACGGCTGCCTCTCTGCGGGTGAAATTCAATTGCTGCTGCAGGCGGCTCAACCCCGGTGCCCTTGCGTGGTTCGTGTGGCGGCGAACCATGAGGCAGCCATCAAACAGGCCCTGGACATAGGGGCGGACGGCATTATCGCGCCGCTGGTGAACGATGCCGACACGGCGTCCCGGGTGGTGGCATGCGCCAAGTATCCACCGCTGGGACAAAGAAGCGTGGGGATTGCCCGGGCGCAGGGATATGGTGCGTCCTTTGCCGAGTATGTGAGCCGGGCAAACGCGGACACGGCCGTGATCATCCAGGTGGAACATGTCGATGCGGTTGCCAACATCGCATCGATCCTCGATGTCTCCGGCGTTGACGGGGTGTTTATCGGTCCCTACGACCTTTCGGCAAGCATGGGAAAACCGGGAAAGATCCAGGATGCAGATGTTCAGCATCATATCCAAACGGTCAGGCTGGCGTGCCTGAAGCACCGCATGGCCCTGGGAATTTTCGGTGTGGATGCTGCCGCGGTGGTGCCCTTTATCGAGCAGGGTTATACGCTGAATGCCGTGGGGATGGACACCCTGATGCTGGAACAATCGGCCCGGCGGGTTCTGTCTGAGCTGAAATCGGGAACCCGCCGATGATAAAACACCCGACTACCGACATTCAGCAGCCTGCATTGCCGCTCCCAAGTCAAAGGCGAGCCGCTGGTAATCCCCGGCAAAGCGGTCCCAGTGCGGCGGTGTGTCCCCCCTGGCGGTCTCTATCACTTCCAGTACACGGTTGACGGTGCGCTTGAGTCGGAGGCAGATGGGCACACGGGTGGCGGCATTGATGTCCGCCAATATGGGTTTAATTTCCATCAGGCGGGCGCTGGCCAGGTAATAGACCGCCGGAACACTCTCCGGGGCCAACTGGTAAAGCGCATTAGCCGCTTGTAATAACCGGTCCGGCGTCTCTTCGGCGGCTTTGCCGGATTGCCAGCCGTGAACCCGTCTCAGTGATTCGCAAAGCTTCTCCCGGTACTGAAGCTGGACGCCGGCAGCATCAAAGGACTGTTTTAAGGCAAGCCCTTTTTCCAGTTCATCGGCGGCACAGGCGAAATTGACGCCAGGCTCCCTGTCCATTTTGGCCAGTTGAAAGCAGGCATCACCCTTGGTCAGATGAAGTTGGCCGCACCCCTCAGACGCCCTCCGGCACTCAATTGTCTGTGCGGCGACCCATTCATGATCGCCCCGTGCCGCGTAATCCTGGAATTGACTCAACTGTAGACTGACACAGCCGGAGAATATAAAGATCAGCGCCAGACAGGCGGCCAGTGGCGGCTGACGCTTCAAGGCGGTTCGATGAACCGGTGGCCAGGTGTTCGGGGTCATGCGCCCTTGGTTTCCTTTCTCACCCCTTTAAAAATGCCTATCAGGGTAGGACGGTTGGTGTCACCAGCGAGTCGAATATCTTGGTGTCTAGGCCACGG
>NZ_JBFELV010000260.1:0-7224 GCF_041551955.1 Desulfosarcina sp. | reverse complement strand
GCAGCCCGGGCAAGGGTCTGGCGAACCTCCCGGGGCATACCGGCCCGCTCCCATACGGCGGCCTCGCCAAGCAGGCGCTCCAGTCGGCGACGCCCCATGGCAGCGAATGCCACGCCCGTAATCCAGTATGCAGCGGCGAGCAGGGCAAGGCCCGGTAGGATCATCCATCCCGGTCCCACGGCGCCGGCAAAAGGCGGCAGCACCACCAGGGCGGTCAGGCTGCCGAAGGCCAGGGCCGTCCACAGTCGCACGGCCAGATGTTTGAATAGGTATCCCATCTCCCTTAAGGTTGTCCTTTTCTCATGGCCACGGTGACCGGGTCGCGCGTCCAGAACCCGGCCAACGACCCGGTTTCCGGATTCACTTTCTTGAAATAGATATCCGGCGGTGCCATGAAAGCCCTGGGCGGCTCGCCGTCCGTTGCTTGTTTCATGAACTGGGCCCAGATGGGTGCCGCACCGCGACCACCGGTAATGCCTGCGCCGTTTTTATCCCGCATGCCCTGGCCCCGGTCAAAACCCACCCAAACCGATGTGCTCAGGTTGGGGGTAAAACCGGTAAACCAGGCGTCGTTGTAATCGTTGGTGGTGCCGGTTTTTCCGGCGGCAGGCAGGGCAAAGCCCATCCGCCGAACCACATTGCCCGTGCCATTATCGATGACCCCGGCCATCATGTCCACCAGCTGAAAATTGATCGACGCATTCAGAACCCGCTCACCGGTGATAATGTGCTCCTCCAGCACCCGTCCACTCACATCCTCCACCCGACGGATCCAGTAAGGTGGGTGCCGCACGCCTCCTGAGGCAAAGGTGGCGTATGCGGCGGCCATCTCCAGGGGGCTGACCCCGAATGTGCCCAACGCCACGGAATAGACCGGATTCAAAGGGCTGGTGATGCCGCAGCGTCGGGCGGTGTGAATCACCGCTTCGGGACCGACGGCAGAAACCAGTTGCGCAGCAATGGTATTCACCGACTCCGTGAAGGCCTTTTTAATCACCATGGGACCGTCGTAGGTGCGTCTGAAGTTGCGTGGCTTCCAGGGCGGCTTGCCGGCCACGGGAATGGAAACCGGTTGATCGACCATTACGTCGGCTGGCGTCTTGTCCAGGCTTTCCAATACCCCATAGTAAAGGAAGGGTTTGAAACCGGAGCCAGGCTGACGGTTGTCCTGCAAGGCGCGGTTATATGGGGTTTGAAAAAAATCCCGCCCGCCCACCAGCGCCTTCACCGCGCCGGTATTGACGTCCACGGCCACCAGTGCACCCTGCAGCCCATTGTCGTCTTCCACTGCGGTGTCCTCGGTCCGGTGGGTCATATCCATCTGGGATTCCAGCTCTGCTATCCCCTGTTGCAGCGCTTTTTCAGCCTGCTGCTGCATGCCGGCGTCCAGGGTCGTGTAGACCCGCAGTCCCCCGTGGTAGACGACTTCGGGGCTGTAGGTCTCTTCCAGTGATTTCATCACCGCGTCCAGAAAATAGCTGTCCACCCTCAGCGAGCGGCCCTGGGTGCGCAGGTCAACCGAGACGGCTTCGGCTTCAATGGCCTCCTCGTGACTGATCATGCCCGCGGTTACCATCCGTTTTAACACCACTTGCTGCCGCACCCGGGCACGCTCCGGGTAACGAAAGGGGTTGTACCGGGTTGGCGATTTAGGCAAGCCGGCCAACAGGGACGCTTCGGCCAGGTTCAGTTCACCGGCCGATTTACCAAAGAAGGTTCGCGCTGCCTCGCCGATCCCGTAGGCGCCAACACCAAAGGGGATCTGGTTGACGTAGGCCTCCAGGATCTCCTGCTTGGAGAACTGGGCTTCGATCTGAAGGGCCACCAGCAATTCCCGGAACTTTCGCAGCCAGGTGCGCTCGAAACTGAAAAACAGGTTTTTGGCCAGCTGTTGGGTGATGGTGGACGCGCCCTGAATTCTACCCGATTCGAACAAGGTAATCCACAAGGCCTTGATGGTGCGAATCTTGTTGACGCCCCGGTGTTCCCAGAACCGATGGTCTTCGGTGGCCAGGATGGCCTGAATGAATGGATACGAGACGTCATCCAGGGCAACGGTTTCCCGTCCGCCGATGGTCAGAATGCGCTGCCCGTCGGCACTGAAAATTTCCGTGGCCGGTGTGTCGTTGATGCGGCCGATGGGCTCGGGAACCCGGGGTAAATCCTTGACCGCCACCAAAAACAGGCAGAACAGGCCCATTCCCGCCAGTGCACCCACCGCCGCCATCAGATAAACCATGGCGGTCATGGCTCGGAAGAAACGAAGGCCGGCAGTCATCGATCCTCCCGGCTGAGGGGCCAGCGCATCTTGCTGGAAGGGGGGTTGGAAAGCCGGGGTTCCAGCAGCGTGCGAACCTGCCAGACGGCCCACTCCTGCCCCGTGGTTAAAACGATCTGCCGCCCCTGGGGGGTATCCATCTCAATGCCGATACGAATCATATCGGCGTCGACTTCATCACTGATCCCCACACGCAAGGGGATCCCTTGAGCGGCCAGCAGGTTACCCGGTTGATAGAGCACCCCCCGTTGGGTCTCCGGAGCAAGTGTGTCCAGGGCCATGAAGAACCGATCCGCCGGATAGATGCGGCCGGCAAACTCCGGCTGATCGTCCAGGACTCCAGCCAGGATGTGCGTTTCGGTGCCGGTAGATTTAAGCTGCTCGTCGGTGAGAGTCTTGTAGCTGAGCACATTGTTGCTGCGATCCAGCAGGTAGATGCCCACCTGGCCGTTTTCCCGCTCCATATACACCCGATCCCAGCTCTTTTCGGCGCTGATGCGCAGCATGAGGATGGGTGAAAACAGGTTCCTGGCGGCCGCTTCGGGGATCTGAACGTAAAGGCTTTTAAATTGCGCTGCGGAAATCATGGCCCCCTGGGATGCGGAGAGGCCATCGATAAGCTGGGCCAGGGAGGTGGCCTCGCGGGCCTCACGCTGGGCGGTGAGTTGTTGGGTCACCATCTGCTCCAACGTCTGGGTGGCCACCTGCTTCAAACGGCCCTGCTCCCACACGCTGCCCAATTCCGGCCGGTGGCTGTTGGTAACCGTCAAATAGCGTCCAACCAGAACTTCCACCCAGCTGAAGCGCACTTCGGAAATAAGTACGGCCAGAACAGAGAGGAACAGGACTATTCCACGGAGGCTCAGCCCCCGCGCCATCCATGTCTTCAGATCCTGTGGTTCCGACCAGGTCGGCATATGGCACCTTTTTCGTTATCCATGATCGCCGCCATCCGGCGATCATGGATCTGTTTCGAGATGCACTGCCTTTTACACCATTCTGCGCAATTGATAAAGAGATGTTGCTAATGGTGATGATGGAGAACCCGCTTTCCACCGCATCGTTGCCTGCATGCCTGCGCATTCGGGATAGCGGACCCGGCCGTGGACAGGCAAAAGGCAGACTATAGCGGCCGGCCAAGCTGGATCACGAACTTGACGCCATTATCTTGGACATAGTCCGGATATACGAGGGGCCAGGCCATGCCAATCCGGAATGAGGAAAAGCTGCCCCAGGCGATTTCAGCCGACATGACGAATTCAAAACCCGCCCCGACCAGCCAATCGTCCGACTGGTATGCTTCACTGGCAATCCCGGCATCGATAAAGGTTCCCAGTCTCAGGCGATGCAAAAAAAGGGGTAGCGTGGCATACCCCATCTGGAGGTTGGCCAGGGGCCAGAACACTTCGACACTACCAGCGGCGGCTTTGGAGGCTTCAATCAGGTTGGAACTGAACCCCCGCACGGGAAACAACTTGGGGGGCAAGTGGGTGAAATACCCTTCGGACACATTGCCGCCGATCCGGTATGCGGTGTGCCCCAGGTCCGGCGCGCCGCCCCATGCCCTGCCAAGAAGCAGGTGAACCGATGTCAGCGTTTTTTCGCCATAGAGCAGACGTCCACCCAAGGTGAGCGACTGGCGGTTTTCCGAGAACAGCTCCAGACTGCTCCATAGGCTCAGGATGTCGGCCTGTTTGGCCAATCCGATGCCGAACCAAGCTTCATCGCCCGAGGCCGTGTCGGATGGCTCCGGCATTCGAATATTCAACGGCTCCCAACCGCGCCAATTCAATGAAAATTCGAGCCCATCAAAACGGTGTGGCCCATTCGATGAGCGAAGCAGATGGTCCGTTTCGGGCCGCTCGAGTTCCCATGGCCGCCAAAAGAGCCTGGCTTCATGACGGGATTCATCGACGATCTGGTCGACATCGGTGTTGTACGAAACCGGGTAGCGGGTGAACTGAGTACCCAGTGTTTTGGCCAGGGCGCCGACCCTCAGGGCAAAATAGTCCGTGTCGAAGGAGTATCGCACGCCGGCATTCAATCGGAAATCACCGCTGACGTCGTGACTGTTGGTCGCAAGACCCAGCTGCAGGTCGGTGGCGTCGACAAACAGGTCAGGCCGAATGTAATTGGGCCAAAGGCTTTTCATAGGGGAATATGGGTGTGCGTCCGGTATCGGCGGCGCGGAACCTCGATACCCTGGCGACGGTGGTGGGTATGCGGGCGCTTCAACAGCTGACCGGACGATTTTATAGTTGTCGATGCGCCATCCGTTTGTAGCCAGTTGAAGGAACTTGCCCTGCCGGGGAAGCAGGGCCATGTGGTCGACAGCAGTGATCGGTCCTTGGTCGGCCGCATGGATCTGGAATCGACCGGTGGCGTTCGAGGCGTATACCAGGGTATCACCCTCCCACCATGGGTCCAGTTCGATTGACGGTGTTTGGGTGAGCTGCATCCAACCGTGATCATAAACCCAGATATCCCAGTTCCCTTGAATATTGGCTGCCACGGCAATGGCACCGCGTTCGTTGCGGACGGGGCCGGACAGTGCAAGTACGCCTTGCGGGGCCTTGATGAGGGTCGGTCCATCGGTGGCCTTGCCGTCGATTGGGCGGAACCCCCCTTGACCATTTTCGGGCAGGACCATCAGGCAAGGGCGCCCGCCGATACGGCTGACGGCCACCCCCCCGGGCCCCGGATCCCAGATGTGTTCACGCGACGTGGACACCACACTGCCCCCGGAATACCCGAAAAGCTTGGCGCTGTGATTGAATTCTGAAAGCCACAAGGTTCCGTCCGCGTCGACGACGCCGTATCGTCCGCGGTTCCTGATTTGAAGCTTGCCGGGAAAAACCCCGGTGCGATTCCAGAATACAAAAGGTTCGGCCCAGTATCCCCTGGCCAGAATAGCCGGGGGCGCTGGTCCAGGCTGCGCATAGGGGCGCCGGAAGTCCCGCCATAGCGCAGAAAACGTTTTTCCGAAGGCCTCGCGGGCTTTCAGATCGATCTCGATAGGAACCAGGCCGCCGCCGTGAATTTGCAGAAATCTCAGGATCGTCAACCAGCCGTATTCCTGGTAAATCCAGGACAAAAAGGGTTTTCCGTAAATGCGATAGGCAAAATAGCCGGGCCAGACCTGCGGGTGGTGGCTGATAATTTCCAGGTCCGGGGGCGGGGTAGATCGGAACAGCGCGGCCTCGAAAGGATCCTGAATCGTTTTGTCAAGGTACTGGGCATACAGCAAATTGCATATGCCATTGTCGATCCACGGTGGCAACACGACGTTGGGGGAAACGATTGCTCCGAACCCCTTGAAAAGCAACCCGGGAACGCCTGACCGCAGTCCGAAAATACCCTGAAGGCACAAGCCTTTGAACATGAAATAGGTCCAGGGGTCAGCCTCCGTATACCCTTCTTCCAATACACCGGGGGCACGCAGGGGAATGCGGATCTCCAGATGGGGGATGACGTGAACTTGAACCTCGGGCTCATCCTGGCCCTGGTCCACGACGATATGAAGCGGTCGTTTAACCGGCAGACCCTTTTTTTGCAGAAAGCTCAGAATGTCGGCAAGGTTGCGGTTCAACCGTGCCGCAATGGCTGCCTCACCTTCTGGGAAATGGAGCAGTACATCATCGGTTTCAAGGGTCACCATGGCGAGCGAACTGGTACAGCCACTCCATGTCAGGCCAAAGGAAAACAACAAAATAAGAACGACGCGCATCAAATTATCCGATAAACGATGGTGTAGGCAGGATTCCACGGTCTGTTTCAGGCTGCCCGATTGTTACACCATTATGATCAAATGACAACCAGGGGGAAAATAAGGGGAGTGGCCATTTCCAACGGTTAAAAGAAGGATGTTGGGCCTATTTTTAAAACGGTGGGAATCGGTGAAGAACCACTGCCGGTATACATTGTCTCGTGAGGATGCGTGTCAGGCATCAAGGCAGGGTTTCGTTGATTGCTTTGATCACACCCTGGTCGTACAGCGATCGGAAGGTGTCGATGACGCCTGCATCGAACTGAGTGCCTGAACCGCCATACATGATCTCTAGAATTTTGGCCTCTTCCATTCGCTTGCGGTAGGCACGATCCGAAGCGATGGCATCGTATACGTCAGCGACGGAGAGGATCCTGGCCAGCATGGGTATGTTTTCGCCGGCCAGGCCGTCGGGGTATCCTTTCCCGTCAAAACGCTCGTGGTGACATCTGATGATGTTCTTTTCCCGGTCCCATAAGCCTAATCGCTCCACGATATTGGCGCCGATTACCGGGTGTTCCTTGATGATGCGGAACTCCTCGTCGGTCAGACGACCGGGCTTGAGCAGGATGTCATCCCGAATACCGATTTTCCCAATGTCGTGAAGCTGACCGGCCACGTTTAAAATATCCTGCTCCTCCTGACTGCCGCCCATTCCCTGGCACAGGGCAATGGCAATCCGGGTTACCCGGTTGGAATGCTGCTCGGTGTAAGGGTCACGCGCTTCAATGGCCCCAACGAATGCGTACAGGGTGGCCAACAGGTTTTCGTAAATGTTTTCGTATAGGGCGACGTTTTCGATCGCATAAGCCGCCTTGTTGGTCATAAACGACATGTAGTACAAGTCTTTTTCCGAAAACCGGACATGCCCGTTCAGCGACGACACGGCCAATACGCCGAACACCTTTTTACGAATGTTCAACGGAACCAGCATCAGGGACCGGATCGCTTCGGGAACCCCCTTCACATTGCTGTTTTCATGGACCAGCAGAGGCTTGTCCTCATCGCAATTGTCCAAAATCAGCTGGCTGATATCCTTGTTGCAGGCACACTGGCCGTCACCTGGGGCAGTTGCTCGGTCAGGCAGTGTCTGTTGGCCACCGTTTCCGCCGGCCACGGACCGGGCCACCTGCACCGGCCGTTGAATCGCTTCGTTGATCACATAAAAACAGGCCTCGTC
>NZ_JBFELV010000259.1:0-7226 GCF_041551955.1 Desulfosarcina sp. | reverse complement strand
GGCCTCCACGCTGGCGATGATCCGGGCCACTTTGGCTTTTTCCCGGGTAAAGCTCTTTTCGCTCTCTCCCCGCATGAGCCAATCCAGATTGTTGATCTCCAGGGGCGGAGGTATCAGCTGCGCACTGATCTTGGGCAGGCCGAAAATAGCATTGTACACACTGGTAAACTGACAGCCTTCGTTGGACGCCTCTTTTTTCTGCATCCATGCATCCACTTTGCCAACTAAATGGCGCATGGTTTTGGCACCCAATCGATTGACACCGGCCACCAAGGTCAGGTTGGTACTCAGACTCCCCTTCTCATCGGTTACGATGGGTACCAGGTTCTCTTTACCGGTTCCCAGGACGATGTCACGCTGGTTCTCGTGTGCGCGGTAGAGCCGGCACAGAATGTGAAGACTGCGACGCAGCCGATCCAAGGAATCGGGATCTTTTTTGGGCAGTTTCAGGTGCAGGTTGTTGATACCGCGGTCGGAAAAAATTCCGAATGCATCCAGCAACTGGCCCATCAGGTGGGAAAGCAGGGACCCGTGGCGCTTGATCATCGTGGGAACGAAATCCAGATCGACCACCATGTTTCCGAAAAGGATTTCGTAATCCAACCGCTCGGGGATATCCGAACCGACGGACAGGCCTCGAAAGCGGACAAGAATCCGCCCTGCCTGTTGAGGCAGTTGGGAAAGCTTGGCCAGGGTCTCCGTCAGTTGATCGAAGGTCTGACGCTCCTCAGTCTGCCGGGCGTCCAGGTCCATGCGTTGAAAATAGCCGGCGATGTGATGCACAATTTCGCATAGCAAAATCCGCCATACGTCCTGCTGCTTCTGCTCTTCGGCCAGGCTCTCGGCCATCAACTCCGACGCCGATCGCCCTTTTTTGTGTTCTTCGATTCCCTCGATCTGCGAAAAAAGCTGTTCCGCTGCATCATCCAGGTATATTTCTTTTTCATCCATGACCCTGACCTATCTAACGTGAAAAGGCAATGTGGCGACCCCTGGCGCGTTCATGCCGGCATGGTAAACCATTCGATACTCGGCCGAGCCACCGGGTGGGGCGGACCAACCCTATGATTCCAGAAGATATTTGTCAAATATCACACTTTCCTCAAAACGGAAATCGAAAACCGGAAAGGGGCTGGCGTTCACTGGTGAGCCTTCTCCAATCTGGGTTTGTTTTCTGTTAATTGCCCTATGAACCCGTGACCCCTGAACCTCTGACCCGTTGAACCCGTGAACGGCCACTGAAAGGCTCAGCTTGAAATACAGGCATCGCTTTGATAGTTAGGTTTCAAACAAGCAACCGGAACCGTGGGGGAATCATCAGCATATATGACAATGATCAAGTCCAAAGCCCTTGAGGCCAACCTGGCCAGCACCCATGTGGATGTCACCATCGATGCCCGCTATGAATGTATTCAGGCGGTCATGTCCCGCTACTTCGGCTTGATGGAGGGGGTAAACACCTTCCTTCGGGAGCTGAGCCATCCCTACCGCAATTGGCAATTTATCGTGGGGGAGGCCCGGGGGTACGCGCTGGATTACTTCCATCTGTTTCAGTCTCACCCCCGGGGCGTAGAAGCGGCTGAAGCCATGGTCGGGATATTCAGCGCGGTCATCGAGGCCAACGTAGATGATGATGTTCGCACGGATGCGGTGGACAACCTGCTCTTGTATCTGCAGCAGATTATTGGCGACTCGCATGACCGGCTTCCCGATTTTCTGCCGGCACTCAACACAGCCTTCAACTGGATCCACGACTGCCCTGAAGACCGGTTTTTTCTCTTTGTTAAAAGTTTTTACCCGATCAAGCGCATCCTCCGGCTGCTGAAGGATCGAGGCAACAGCGCGATAACCGACCATGCGGTGCTCAATCGCCTGTTGATCCGCACCTGCAACGTCACCTATGATTTCTGGTGCGCGGTCAAGGACCCGTGGGATTGTTTTCAAGCGGCTGCGGGCCAGATCCGTGATCCGGAGCCTGTCCGCGCCTGTTTTTCAGGAATTTCCCATGACGTGCTGCACACGATGAAGGAGCATCTGCACCAGATCGAGCGCCTGCCGGAGACCGATGCCCCGCTGGTATTCGACCAGCTGCTTGCCTTAACGGATTTCAGCACCATCGTCGAGCGATACCGCAAAATGCCCCAGATGCTGCTTCAGGCGGGTGATGAAGGCGGGCAGGGCAAGCAATGGAAGGTCATTTTTCTTTTTCATATCATGAGCATTTCCGACCTGAACCTGATCCATGAAGAGGCCCTGCGCGACATCAACCGCACCGTTGGCTGGCTGATCGAAAATGAGAGCTACCGGCACCTCGGCGACCTGATCGAAAAAACCCTGTATATCCTGAAAACCCGCACGGAGCAGTTTCCGGCCACGTCCCTCACCTGTGTGCTCAACATGGGCCAGGGGGTCTACAAGACCGACAATATTGACCTGATTAACTTTTTTGTCGACCGGGTGGTGGATCTGGGGTTTCAGACCCCCATGCTGGGCGGCGTGGGCAACGACTGGCAGATCCAGGTCAATTCGGCACACCTGCAGAACATCCGGACATGGCTGGAACTGATCGAATGCAAGCCCAAATGGTCATCGCGACTGCTCTCCAGTCTGATCATCAAACTCTCCTTATCCGGGATATTCATCAAAGACACGGACCTGTTTCCCAGGGACATCACCCGTTTTCTCAACAGTGAGATCGGGCCGGTCTATAATCTTGCCAAACAGTTGACCCGACTCTTTCCGGCCTTTTTTAACGATATTGGCGCCGAGGGCGTGCTGCGTGACATCTCCACACGGCTGGATGAAATCACCCACCGGCGGGACATCCTGATCCACTTTTTGCGAAAACAAAGCCATGTGGAGAGTTCCAACCGCATCATCCGGTTCATGGAGGCCGTGCTCCACTTCTGGAAGACACGGGACAAAGCACCCATCCAACCCTTTGTCCCCCCCAGTATTTTTGCACAGATCGATGCCCGTGGTGAATATATTGACGGGGTCAACGCCCTTTTCACCCACTTGAGCAACCAAGGCATGGCGCTTCCCGAGGAACTTCTCGTGGAAGCAAACGAACGCATCCAGGCCCTGCTGGCGGAAGCACCTGGCGCCAATGCCGTCGACGCCGAGCGGGTGGCGCTCATCGCCGCCTTCTACAAACTGCTTTACCACAAATACCAACTGGACTATAAGTCCCTGCACCACCACATGCAGCAGTTGGACAGGGAATCTTTTCCGGACCTGGACATGCTGCGCGCGGCCCTGGACGAACCCGACCTGAAACGGCGACTGTTCATGCTGATGGACTACCTGGAGCGGCTCAAGGCGGTCATCCTCTCCGAGGAGACTTACGAAATCCGGGCGGACATCTACAAAAAACGCCACATCACCATCGACATCCCCTCCATGTACGGCAGCTACCACGAGCGCAAGTTCGATGCCCTGGGACTCACCTTTCGGGTCGAGTCGCTAGTGAACGTGCTGTTCGAAGAGCTGGTCGACCAGATCAATCTCGGTCTGATCACCCGGGCCACGTTTCACGACATCTATGAGCGACTCACCCTGTTTGACAAGGCCCTTCGCCTGGACGGCATCTACTCGGCAGAGGTCGAGCGTCAACTGGACCTGCTGGCCCATGCATTGGAAGTGAGAGGTTTCACCTTTACCCAGTACCTGGATATTTTCAAGGGCTTCGCCGTAGCCGTCAAGAATATCATCAACGACTACTTCAACAATATTCACGGGCAGAATCTGACACGCATTCTTTCCCACATGCCCACAGACCGGATCCTTGAAAAATACCTTCCTCGGGAAAACGCCGTAGATGCAGACAAACTCAAGCACCGGGTCTCCGAGATTTTTTTCCGTGATCGTATCGCCACCTCCTTGGGACTGCAGCAATTGGATCTGTTTTTAACCCGGATTCTCAACACCTTGTTTCACCAGTCCAACATGCTCCCCAAAAACAAGCTCCATTTACTGCTCAACTATGATCCCCAGCGAATCATTACCAGCTTGGAGGAGGTCAACAACAACGCCGTCGGCATTATCTATATGGGCAACAAGGGACTGAATCTCCTCAAACTGAAAAATCTCGGGCTGCCGGTTCCCCCTGGATTCATCGTAACCACCGAGGCCTTCCGCTGCCGCGAACTAATCGACGGTTTCGCTCCGGTGAAAAAGAACTTCCGCCAGCAGGTTCGGCAGCATATTGTCCAGCTCCAAAAAATCAGCGGGAAACGATTTGGGAACCCGGCCAACCCCCTGCTCTTCTCGGTTCGCAGCGGCGCTTCCATTTCTCAACCCGGAATGATGGAAACATTCCTGGACGTGGGGATCAATGAGGAAATCGCCGAGGGGCTGGCCCACAAAATGGAAAATCCATGGTTCGCCTGGGACAACTACCGCCGGTTCCTGCAATGCTACGGCATGGCCTTCGGGCTGGCGCGCGACGATTTTGACGCCATCATTGCCGAATTCAAGACGCGGCTGGGCATTCCGCTCAAAAAAGGATTCACCGGCGAGCAGATGAAAATGGTGGCCCTGGCCTACAAGGCCAGGATCCAGGACGAAGGTTTAGAAATGCTCGAGGATCCCCTTGATCAGCTCTTTATGACCATCAACGCAGTCTTCTCTTCATGGGAATCCCCCCGGGCAGAGACATACCGGAAAATCATGGGCATTTCGGACGACTGGGGCACCGCCGTCACGGTTCAAGAGATGGTCTTCGGCAACATCTCCCCCCAGGCAGGCTCCGGCGTTTTTTTTACCCACAACCCCCGCTGGTCCGGAGACACTCTGAGTCCATGGGGCGATTTCACCTTGGAAAACCAAGGGGAAGACGTGGTGGCAGGCCTGGTGCGAACCCTGCCCATATCGGTCAAGCAGCAGGAAATCGAAATGCGGGATACGGACATCACCCTGGAGACCCACTACCCGGCCATTTATGCGGCCATCCGTAAATGGGCGGCCCATCTGATCTATAAAAAAGGCTGGAGCCCCCAGGAGTTGGAATTCACCTTCGAAGGTCCGTCAGCCGACGACATCTACCTGCTCCAAACCCGTGATATGGCCATCCGGGAGCGAAAAACCGTGCTCGCCTTCGACGTGGAAGTCAATCCGGTGGATCGCTATCTGGGTCACGGTATCGGCGTTGCCGGTGGGGCGATGAGCGGCCGGGCGGTCTTTACATTGGCGGAAATCGACCGCTGGCGGGAAACCGAACCGGACACGGCCCTGATCCTGATTCGCGGAGACACGGTTCCCGACGACATCAAAGAGATTTTTGCCAGTGACGGTGTGCTGACCGCCAGGGGCGGGTTGACCAGCCATGCATCGGTCGTGGCGCACCGGCTAGGCAAGACCTGTGTGGTGGGATGCGGCACCCTGGTGTGCAACGAAAAGGAGAAAACCGTCCAATTCAACCAGGTCGTTATCCGTTCGGGAGACCATATTAGCATTGACGGCCGGGAGGGATCGGTCTATCAAGGAAGCATGAAGATCAGGGAGGCTTGATCAGGAGGAAATGCGATGAACGAGGGACAGATGAAAATCGGTATCAACGGCCTCGGCCGCATCGGCAAACTCACCCTGTGGCATCATGTGGGACGGCGGTACTTCAACCAAATCGTGGTCAACATCGGCCGGCAGGCCGGCGCGGGCCTGGCGGACATCGCCCACTATCTGGAACGTGACTCTACCTATGGTGCCTTGCATACCTTTCTGCATGGGTGCCAGGCCAAGCCGGTGATTACCGACATCGACGACAGCGCCGGGACGATGGTAGTGGATGGCATTACCCTGCAGTTGCTGAGAACCGCACGGACGCCCCAGGACATCGACTGGAAAGCCCATGGCGTTCGCCTGGTGGTGGATACCACCGGCCAGTTCCTGGATCCAACCCTGACGGTCGACCACCCCAAGGGGTCGGTCAGGGGACACCTGGAAGCCGGCGCCGAGAAGGTGGTGGTTTCCGCGCCCTTCAAGATCAAGGAAGAGGGCGTCTCCATGCCCGACGATGCGGTCACGACGGTGATGGGGATCAACGCCAACGATTACGACCCCCGGCGCCACCGGATCATTTCCAACGCCTCGTGCACCACCACCTGCCTGGCCCACATGATGAAGCCGCTGATCAACGCCTTCGGGGCCAAGCGAATCCTGTCTGCCTCCATGGCAACGATCCATGCCGCCACCGGCTCCCAGCAGGTTCTGGATCGCCTGCCCAAGGCCGGCAAGACCGATCTGAGAAAAAATCGGTCGATTATGAACAACATCATCCTCACGTCCACCGGCGCGGCAAAGGCCCTGAGACTGGTGATACCCGAAATGGAGCACATCGGATTCATTGCTGAATCGGTACGGGTACCCGTCAGCTCCGGATCTCTGATCATCCTGGTGCTCAGCATTCAGGAAAGCCCTTCCGAAGAACCGGTCCGGCGCGGGGTGCTCAACGCGGTCTACGAACAGGCAGCAGGGCTGGACCCCAACGGTTATCTGAAATACTCGGAGAAGCAGAATGTATCCGGGGACATTCTGGGCTCGCCCCAGGCAGCGGCAGTGATCGAGGGCGATGAAACCCATACCCGCACGGCAGACCTGAGTTTGGATCTGGCTAGCATCCCCGGCTTTTCCCAGTCCGTGCTCAGCAGCCTCACGGACACGGTGGTGCGCGCACCGGTGACTCAGGCCGTTATTTACGGCTGGTACGACAACGAGATGGGCAGCTATGTGAATATGCTCGGCGACCGAACGGTCACCATTGCTGAGAACATGTGACCCGATATTGACCAACGATCTTATAACTTGACGATATTGCTAACGGAGCGATATATTGTCCGACACGCCAACCATGAACTGAATCCGCAGAATCGGAAAGCCCCTGAAAGGGCAATGTGATGAGTGAAAAACCAGAAGCGACAGTTGATGACTGCATCTGCACGGACATTCCCAAGGCATTGTACGACCGCGTCGAAGACTATTGTAAATCCAGAGGCATCGCCCCCAGTGAATTCATTTTCGACGCGATCAGCGAAAAACTGTTTTCCATTCACCGGGAGCGGCGGAGAAAGCCACGACTTTAGCGGAATTGGCATTCATCCTATCAAGGGCAGTCGTTTTTCAACGGATGCACAGACCCTTCCACTTGTTGTTCATTCCGATCCGCCCGATCCACCAGCCTCTACCCTCTCGGCAAAAACCCCAACCGTGGCCCTGACACCAGGATATTC
>NZ_JBFELV010000258.1:0-7226 GCF_041551955.1 Desulfosarcina sp. | reverse complement strand
GGGGTGCATGCTGGTAAGCCCGCTCCAGGGACAGGGCCTGGCCGGGAACGCTGGGCGCCGTAATGCCAGAACCGCCGCCGTCCGAGGAGATTCCCCAGCCGTGAATCACGGCATAAACCCGATCGCCATCCTGTCTGGCCGCAGGCAGGGTTTTAAGCACGATGAAACCGCAGCCCTCGCCGGGGATGAACCCTTTCCCGCCGCGGTCATACACCGTCATTTCACCGTCGGTGAGCGCACCGGTCTTGGCAAAACCAATCAGCTCGAACGGGTCCAGGCTGACATCCACGCCTCCCACGATAGCCAGGTCCAGATCCTGGTCTACCAATCGCGAGGCGGCGTGGGCCACGGCCAACAGCGATGAAGAACAGGCCCCGTCGACCGTGAAGCCTCCGCCCATGAGGTTGAGATGATTACAGATGCGGCCGGCAATGGTATTGGAAAGCCCGCCGGCCAGGGTGTCTTCGTCCACCGGAGGAAAGACGGCAGTGTAGCGCGCCTTCAGGGTCCGGGTGAGCGCATGAATCTGCCGGTCGTCCATCCCCTGGGTTCGGGCGGCAACCTGCAGCGCCCGACGGACGAAAGGCCAACGCAGCCGCATGGTGTTGGCCCGGGTCTGCTCGCCGGTAAGCGTGTTGCCGATAATGACGCCGGTGCGCTCACCAGGCAGGGTCTCGCGGGTGTAACCGGCATCGGCCACGGCCGCCAAGCTGGTCTCCAGGGCCAGCCAATGTACGATATCCGTGGTGCGTACGGTGGAAAACGGGATTCTCCTGTCAGCCCAGTCAAAGTCGAACCCGTCGATGACCGCGGCTTGGCGGCCATACGTCTTGTCAGGCGCTTTTTTGTCCGCATCGTAATAATCCGCCAGTGGTAACCGGCAATCCGGAATCCGGCGGAACTGCCGCCGTCGAGCCAATATATTTTCCCACAGATGTCGGGGCGTGGCTGCGTCAGGATATCGACATGCCAGTCCAATCACAGCAATTGCCGGTGGCGAAGGCCGGTGCGTCATGTCTCCCCTCACTTTCTATAATAATTTTAATATCAGCATGTTAGGCAGTACTTGAAGCGCTGCTTAGCAATACGGGTAGATTCAGACACACATAATCATGAAATATCCATGCCAGATCTTCAAAACCATCGGACATCGTTATAAAATGACCGATTCACCAATCTTCGGCAGCGTTGTTTCCGATGCCGTCGGAATTAGACACTCGCAAATCAATGCCGGTTATGAGATAAAATAACCGTTGCGGTTGCCGTCGTCGGCACATGTGTCGACAATCGGTGTATCTTTATTGAGCACGGTTATCATTCAGGAAAGAGGGAGCACTGGCATGAAGCTGCGCACCTGTGTTTCACCGTCGGGTCGGTTTATTGTCGGCCTGCACCGGCCGCATTTCACCGCCGACAATTTTCGTGAGACGGACCGACTGGACGACCTGGGCACGTTACCGAAGGGTTCCCGTCACCGCAATGGCGCCAATTTTCCTTGTGGGCCGGTACACGAACCGGAGGCGGACTGGATCTTCGAGGTTCCCAACGCCTTCCCCTTCAGAGGCACCACCTACATCGGCAAGAGATGGGCGGACGCCCGTGCACAAAGGCCCGAGGCCATCGCACTGCCTGAGGCACCGGAAATCTCTTTTTTTGAAGGTCACTCCGATGAACGTGCGGCCACCCTGGCTATCCGCAATCTGCCCCGCCCGCTTCAGCTGGCGCTGGCGGTAACGTCGACCGATGCCCGCGACCTGTGTGCACTGGCCCATATGGCCTGCACCTTATGCTTGGATGAAAACAGCGGTCGCCCCTGGGGAATGGCCTATGAGAGGCGATCCGACGGACGAATCAAGGCGGTAATCGCGGATGAGGGCCTGTTCGAAGCCGTGGCCAACAACCGCCACTTGCCCTACGCATATCAGCAGGCCATGGTGCTTCGTCCCGGCGCTCAGGGAGATAGCGAGATCGTGGGTGAATGGTGCCAATCGAACCCGGACAGCCATGTGTTCGAGTACCTGCGCAGGAATTCCTATATCCCATGGGGTCACTATGCCGCCAACATGGCCGACGACACCGTGCGGTACCGATTGCAGGATTTGACCCTGCAGGATATGATCGGCATGCGCCACCTCTATTACCAAAGAAGCTATTCCCGCTTGGCCGGCTTGTTGGATGTGCCCCCCAAAATCGGCGGTCGAACCCTGACCATCGATGAACTGGAAATGCTGAGGCTGACCATCTTAAGGGAGTTGAAGAGAGAGAAAACCATTGCGTTTGACCGAACCCTGTGGGGCTGGAATTACGGGTTTGACTATGCACCCAGCGGATACCGCCTGCATGCCTCCCACCAGCAGATCCACCAACAATTCGCCCTGATCCCGACCGAGGTCCCGTTGGCGGCGGACGAGGGTTACCTTCCGGCATACGCATGCGGGGATCTGATAAGCGATTTCGTCAAGGCGTTCCGCCAGGAAACAGGGAGAGGTTTTTTTGAATGCTACCAGCAGGCAATCGTGGCCAACCGGCGGATGGATGGAAACGCACAGCGCGAGCAGAGCCTGGTGGTTTTTGAGGACGAACGAGTGATTCTGTTCGTGCCCAAGGCCCAGACCTCACAGTGGGAGCTGAACCTGATGCCCAAAACACCGGTGGGCAGCGTTGTTGAGGCCGACACGCCCATGCGACAATCTCTGGACCGGGCCATATTGGCCGCCGTCAAGGTGCTTGGGGCCATGGGTGCCCGCATGATCACGACCATTGAATATTCGACATCCGTCGTCGGCGACGATAAGGACCAGCGCCTGCTGATTACCTTTTTGCCCAGGCTGCCGGATTCCCCGGGGGCATTCAGCGAAGCCCAACTACGCTGGATCAATGGGCACTACCCGGAGGACTTTGCCCTGGCATGCCGCCGCCATCTGCCTGAAGGGAAGGATACAAGCCAGCGCCGGTGAATGTCCCATCGGCACTTTTCTTTACGGGGCGTTTATTCGTCGAGCCATCAACCGGCGCGTTATAAAAAAGGTTGCCAATCCCCAGGAAATACGGTTTATATTACAGATGCAATCGCACCGGGTCTGAATCTCCAGCACAGGCGTTTCCCGCTTCCCCATCTTCCCCGGTTGGCGATTTCAGTGCCCGTCAATCCATTATCGATCAGCGGTCATGTGGACGATTCTGCCATGAGAGAAATGTTGATGCGTCTGATACAATTCAAGTTTCGCAAACGGCGACGGCTCAGGGCGCGCACGGGCCTTTTCGTGACCTTTGACAACACCCTTTCCAGAAACCAGATCGGTGATATCCATATGGGCGGCCTGTCCTATTATTACGAGGATCATGGTTTCACCATGGGGATGCGCGCCCACGCCCTGCGGATCGTAACGACAGATGACCCCACAGGCATCAACCATATTCCCTTTAAGATTGTGTCCGACAGGGAAACCGGTTCACTGCCTTTTAAAAAACGGCGAATCATTCGCCAAGGCATTCAATTCAATGGCTTGACCTTGGTCCAGAAGCACAAGCTGAGAGATATCCTCCACCACTACACCCACGAATCGACCGAACCCGAGGGTAAAGCCTCTCTGCCCGCCTGACCGGCCCGTCCCGGCCATTTTACCGTGAACCCGCCGCAGACAGACCCGCCGGCAGAGCCGGTGGACGGGAAGTCAACGGTCACCTGTTCCGGCAGACGTTCGGCAACTTATTTAGCCTCTCCGATCTTTATCTTCCACAACAAACGTCTGCATAAGAGCGAAAGGATCACTGACGCCGTAAGGTTTGAGCACAAAGGCATCGGCACCGGCCTCGGTTGCCGGCAATTCGTCGGCAGGGCTGCGCGATGCGAGAATGCAGAAGGTGTCGGGTTGGGCAGCCTCGATTCGGGAAGTCAAATGTCTTGACTTTGGCTATTTCCCGGCTTAATTTTTTCCGGCGAACGGCCGGCGTAGTGACATGTTGCGCATCGTGAATCGAAAAGGAGTATAGTTTGCCGCCTGTTATCTCCATCGTGGGCAAGTCGGAATCCGGCAAAACCACGCTCATCGAACGACTGATTCCAGAATTGAAACGCCGGGGCTACCGCATCGGCATTGTCAAGCATGCCCATCACGGCTTTGATATGGATCGGAAAGGGAAAGACAGCTACCGCCACAGACAGGCAGGGGCAGATACGGTGATGATCGCTTCCCCCGGCCAAATCGCCATGATCAAGAGCGTACCCAATGAGGGTCTGGATGATCTGATCCCTTACTTCGACGATATGGACTTGCTGATCACGGAAGGATTTAAGCGTGACCGCGCTCAAAAAATCGAGATTTTCAGGAACGAACGGCATCAACATCCCGCCTGCCTGGAAGACGACACCCTGATTGCCGTGGTTTCCGACACCCCCCTGGATGTGACGGTTCCCCAGTTCGCGACTACCGACATCCAGGAGATCACTGAATTTATCGTGGCCCGATGCCTGCTCCACCCCTGACGTGACAAGTGAACACCATCGCTGCCCCGTCGGTAGAAGACCGATTATGCCTTCAGGGCTGACAGCCTGGATCAATTCCGTTCAGACACCCCGGCAGAAGGGCCACCGGAGCGGACCGACGCAACCGCATCCCTTCGATCCTTGCCGGATCGTCGCTCGGGAATGAAGCCGGCATAGGTGAACCGGCGCTGCTCAAAGCCTATCCGATGCTCCCCCCGAATGGCATTTGCAAGGCGAGATTTTCTTTTCATGGTCATTTCCAACCTTTTTTTATTTGAGAACCGCACGCCAAGACGGATTTGCGGTCAACCATGACGAATTATCGAAGCAATGGCCGTGCCACGGTGATCGGCCTCCATCCATCGGTCGTTTGTCCGGCCCATGCCTCGCAGCGGCCGTCTTCGGTTACGATTTTTGCGCACGGAATCACGTTTTTTTGTGAATGCCTGTCGGTGTTTGATTTGCCTCGGCGAGTTGTGTTAACGGTAACAACCGACATCAAAAGAGATGGTCTACACTTTATTGGAAAGCACCTCCGCCAATGAATCTGAGATTTGGAATCACCGGGAAACTGCTGGTCTGGTTTCTGGTCATCATCGCTATTTTTTATGGTACCATCCTGGTCCTTTACATCAATGTCCAGCAGGTGGTCAGAATGTCCGGATCCATCGTGGCGAAAAATTATGCCATTGCATCCGGGACCAAAAAGATGATGGAAACCCTGCTGAGCATGGAGGAAAACAAACAGAAGTACCTACTGCTAAAAAAAAGCGACTACCTGGTCTTCTTCAATGAAGCGCAACGGGCCTTTGAAGAAAACCTGACGCAGGTGATCCGACTGACCGCCATGGGCCATGACATTTCCGATGTATGGCGTGACATCCGTCATGATTACGACACCTATCCCAACGCGGCAGAGGTTTACAACTATCTCAGCGGCAAGGTCAAAGATCCTGAAGCCGTCAATACCTTCTGGATCCCCGAAGCGATCGTCAACAGCTGGATCAGTAAGATATCCGAAGAACGGCTGAAAAACGAGCTTGAAATCGAGCAGGCCACGCGGGAAGTGGATCGCAAAGGCCGGCTTTCCGCCAAAAACGGACTCATCGGTCTGGCGGTCTCCAGCCTGGTGGGTTTTTTGGGCATTTGCTACCTGGCTTATTCCATGATCCGCCCATTGCGCGAACTGATGGGTGGCATCCGCGAGATCTCCTCAGATCGGCTCAGCACGCCGCTCAAGGTGCGCAGCCAGGATGAATTCGGTGAACTGGCCCATGCTTTCAATGAAATGTCCAACCGCCTGCGCAAAGAGGAACGCATGCGGTCCGATTTCATCTCCATGCTCAGCCACGAGATCCGAACGCCACTGACATCCATCCGCGAGTCGGTCAACATGATTCGGGAAGAGGTAATGGGTCCCATCAACAGCCGCCAGGAGAAATTTCTGGGAATCGCCAGCGCTGAAATCAGCCGTATCAGCGACTTGCTGAGTCATCTAATGCAGGCGTCCCGGCTGGAGCCCGGCCTGCTGAACATGCAATTGGAGCCCATCGACCCGCACACTTTCATCTCCGAGTGCGCCCAGAGCATCAAGCTGGCCGTCGAGGCAAAAAACATCGATCTGCGTATCCAAGTCCCCTCCCAATTGCCTCCGATCGTCGGCGACCGCCAGCAGCTGCAACAGGCCATGTTGAATTACCTGTCTAACGCCGTCAAATTTTCCGAACCCGGCACCCGCATCACCGTCAGTGTCCGCCAACACCGTTCACAAAACCGGCTTTCCTTTCTCGTCAAAGACAACGGCCCGGGCATTCTGGACGAAGATCAAGCCTTCTTATTCAATAAATACTATCGGGGTCAGCGAGAACGGGAACGGTTGGAAGGCGTCGGCTTGGGACTCAGCATTGTCAAAAACATCGTCGAATCCCACCATGGCACCGTGTGGGTCAGCAGCCTGGTGGGCGAGGGAAGCACCTTCGGATTCACCCTGCCCAGCGCACCCGAATGATCGTGCAAGCTTGCCGGTGTGAACGTCCATCGTGAATTTTCTTGAATTGTCCGGCGATGGGGATTAAATAGAAAGCGTATCCATTAAAGATGGTGGCTGAATAAACAACAGGGATCACATGATTCGTATTTGGAGCCAATCGTATCGCCTGATGATCATCCTGATCATCGTCACGGGACTGCTTGCGGGCTGCGCGTCCGTTTTACGGGATTTTGACGACCGGATGAACCGAAGGCGATTCACGTCGGATTATGCGTCCTTTGAAAAAGCACTGTCTGTCTATGAGGCCGGTGATTACCAACAGGCCATGGATCGGTTCAGGACGCTTTCGACGGCAAGGACCGATAAAAAACTGGCTCGAAAGGCGTGGCTGGGGGAAATCTGTTGCCGCCTGATGCTGGCGAATACCCAGGCGGACTATACCGTTGCCGTCGGCATGTGGCACGATTTCGGCAAAGCTGCACCGAAAAATGATGATGCCTGGGAGCTGATCCTGCTCGACCCGGTAATCGTTCGCATGACACCCAAAAGCACCACTCGGGTGATCAAGATTTATCCGCCGGCGATAAAGGATTCCGCTAAAACCGCGGCGCCCGCCGTCCGGCCCCCTGACAACCCGAAGCAGAGCGACCAACCCTCTCAAAGCGATCAGGCCGACCTGAAAAAAAAAGCGGCGCAGGCGGATCGATTGCAGCGCCAGTTGGATGCAATCGAAGCCGAAAATCGATCTCT
>NZ_JBFELV010000257.1:0-7248 GCF_041551955.1 Desulfosarcina sp. | reverse complement strand
TATGGAATTCCGGTGCTGACCATTATCATGGGCGGGACCATGTTGCTTCAACAAAAAATGTCACCCCCTCCAGGAGACCCCACCCAAGCCAAGATGATGATGCTGATGCCTGTGGTTTTCACATTTATATTTATCAATTTCTCATCAGGACTGGTGCTGTATTGGCTTGTAAACAATGTGCTTTCCATCAGCCAACAATACTACGTCCAAAAGAAAACCGCATAACTTTTGGAGGCAACGATGTCTAAATCCTATGAATTTCAAGGCAAAAACGTAGACCAGGCGATCGAAAAAGCCAGTGATGAACTCAGTATCCCGCCTGAAAAAATAAAGCATGAAGTTCTGGCCTATGGATCAAGTGGAATTTTCGGGCTTGTCGGCGTTAAAAAAGCCAAAATTAAAGTGTTCGTTGAAGAGGAGCGGAACAAGCGAAAGGGGGTTAAGCCGGTCAGCAAGGAGCCCACCGCCAACCGGATCCAAAAACCCGCTGCTGAAGCAGACCCACCCGAACCCGCCGCGCTGCAGAATCTCGATGATGAACTGATTGCCTCAGGGATTCAAGCGTTACAAGCAATTATCGATGGGATCAGCTCCGGAGCCACCGTCAATGTGACGAAAAAAAGGGAACGGCTGCTTTTTTCGATTTCAGGCGGAAACAGTGGCGTTCTGATTGGAAAAAGGGGCCAGACGCTTGAAGCTATTCAATACCTGCTAGAAAAAATGATCAATAAAAAAAGCACCAACCGGGTTAGGGTGTTGGTAGATGTTGAAGGGTACCTCGAGAAGCGCAAAAACAACCTGCAAATGATGGCCGCCAGGATGGCGGAGAAGGCCAAGCGAACGAAAAAACCGGTAACCATCGGGCAAATGAACGCGCACGACCGTCGAATCGTTCATATTCACTTGAAAGATGAAAACGGGGTTCGGACCCAAAGCATCGGTGAGGGGTACTACCGGAAGTTGATGATTTTTCCCAAAAAAAAAGCGGGGCCCCGGCGACGAAACAACGATAAAAATGAATAAGCAACTGAAAATACTAATAAACACGCTCACCTTGCCATGACCAACAATACGATCGCCGCCATATCGACGCCGTTGGGCCCCGGTGGTATCGGGGTTGTCAGGATTTCCGGCCCATGTGCCTATACGATCATGAAGCGGCTGTTTCTTCGGAAGCAACCTTGTCGCCCTCGATACGGCCGTTCTTCTGAAGAAAACCAATTTCGCTCCCATTTTGTCTACTATGGTCATCTTGTGGAGCCCCTAAATCAAACCATCATCGATGAAGCCCTGGCCATTTACATGAAAGGACCCAAAAGTTTCACCCGTGAAGATGTCGTAGAGTTCCATTCGCATTCAGGCTTTGTGGTCCTTGATCGGATTTTACATCTCGTTGTCGACGCCGGCGCTGTTCTGTCCGCTCCCGGAGAGTTTAGCAAGCGCGCTTTCTTGAACGGACGAATTGACCTGACGCAAGCGGAGGCGGTTATCGACCTGATTAACGCGCCTTGTGAATTTGCCGTTCAAATGGCCAGCCACCAGGTAGCCGGGGGGCTCCGTGATGTTCTTGCGGCGTTAACCGCCACGATTACCAGGTTGCAAGCGGTTTGCGAGGCCAATATCGAGTTTGATGAATCGGTCGAAGATGACCCCGTCCATTCAACTGTTCAAGAAATGCTCAGCCAATCCATTTTACCGGAAGTAACTGAACTGATAAAGCGACAAAAAGACACCGCGATCTTTAAAGAGGGGGTGCTTTTGGCGATCGCCGGCGCGCCCAATGTCGGAAAGTCGAGCTTGTTAAACCGGCTGGTTGAGAGGGAAACCGCCATCGTATCAGAAGTTCCCGGTACCACGCGAGACATCGTGCGTGACTATTTCTCGATCAACGGCGTACCGGTCGTCATTTGCGACACCGCCGGCATTCACGACACACAAGATCCCATAGAGTGCCTTGGAATCAAAAAAGCACGAGATCATTTTCATCGCGCCGACATTGTTCTTTTGGTCGTAGAGGCCTCACGCAAACTCAATGCATTCGAAAAAAACCTGATCGAGGAACTCCAACACACCCGGATGATCGTGGTCATCAACAAAGACGACATCGCTGATGACGATGCCGTTGCCGATACCCAGCAGATAACGCAGCACATCCCCCAAGCCAAGGTTTCTGCTAAAACCGGACATGGCGTCGCGAATTTGAAGGGGTTAATATTCAAAGATCTCGTTTCTGGAAAAAACAGGGGCGATCATGGGGGCGCTACACCCAATTTGCGACAACGGATAATTCTTGAAAAAACGATGCGAGAACTTCAGCGATGCCTTGCCGCCGCTGAAACGGAACAACCCCTTGACGTCATTTCAGGGTTGTTGACTGAGGTCCTACACCTTCTGGACGGGATTTCCGGGAGACGAAAGACGGAGGATCTTTACGATCATATTTTTAGCCAATTCTGTATTGGTAAATAGTGTTTCACGTGAAACATTCGCGGGAGGGCCGGACAAATGATACCTGAGCTGGAGCATGTGTTTAAAAAATATGAGACTTTCGTCAAACAGTTGGACGGAGTCTTTGAGAGCGTTCACCAACAGTATTCAGACTGTGTGAGGTGCAAACTGGAGTGCGCGGACTGCTGTCATGCGTTGTTCGACCTTTCTCTGGTGGAGGCGCTTTATATCAACTCGAAATTTTTTGAGACGGTTGCCGGTGAAAAGCAACCAGAAATTCTGGAGAGCGCCAATAAATCAGATCGGCAGATATACCAGTTGAAGCGCAAGGCGGTCAAGGCGGTGGCGGCCGGAGAAAAGTCGGAGGAGCAAGTGCTTCTTGAAATGGCTGCCGAGCGGATCCGCTGCCCGCTGCTCAACGACGAAAATCAATGCGATCTGTATGCGTCCCGGCCGGCAACCTGCCGTCTTTATGGAATCCCGACCGCGATTGCCGGCCATGGACATACCTGCGGCCTTTCCGCCTTCAAAACGGGTGAGTCATATCCCACGGTCAACCTGGATGCGGTTCACGCCAAGCTGCATGAGTTGTCTTGCGAAATCGTCGAGGTGCTGCGATCTACGCACGTGAAGATGGGTGATGTGCTGATGCCGCTTTCCATGGCTTTGTTGACCGTCTTTGATGAAGCGTATCTCGGTATGGATGCCGATAAAAAAAAGCCCGAAGCCAATCAGGAGTGAGGTGGTAAAATGGAGCGGTCAATTTCAGATAAGGACAGGAAACAAGCTATTTTTGACGCCATGTCCCCTCGTCGGCAAAAACACATTCTCAACAAGATCGGGTACGAGAAATGGGATCCGTTTGAAAAGCCAAAAGATCCGATCGATATGCGCAGAGACAAAAGCCGACGAACGTCTCAGATGTTGGTCCGGGAGTTTTTGCAGTCGCGCCCGCTGGAGGGGTATTCAAACAGTTACGGGCGCGGTGCGCTGGATATGGCGATAGGAATTGTCAATGATGACGACCGTTATCTTGCCATGTACGATTTTGCCCTGTGGCATAAGAACCTGTTGGCGGAAGAGGGCATCGACTAACGCTTTCGGTTTACGGCTGGACCGCCGACACGGTTCCGTGTGAGGTGATGATCGTGATGGCCCCCTCCGAAAGGCATGTTCTTCGATTCATCGCCGAGTCGCCCACCAAGGTCACTTTTGGCAACCTAAGGCGCCATTTCTGCAAAACCAACCCGCGAAATCCTAAACGACTTAAACAGCTTGTCGCCGGCCTGATTCAAACCGGCCAGTTGTGCTATACATATCACCACGGCAGTTCATTTATCGAAATCTCATATGATCGGCCCCAGGCGGTCTCCGATCATGTGACGATTAAACCTCCGTTGTGTTCACTGAAAACGCTGGCGGGTCAGAGTGTGATCTCGCTTGGCAGGGGGGCGGCTTTCGGCGGGGGAGAGCACCCGTCTACCCGCTTGGCCATTCAGTTGATTGACGCGCTTCTTCATTTGCCAGGCTGGAAGAACCGCCAACATGTCTGTCGGGCCATTGATATCGGTACCGGGTCGGGCGTCCTGGCAATTGTTGCCGCAAAAATGGGCGTTGGGTTGATCTGGGGTGTCGATTCTGACCCGTGTGCCGTTTTTGAAGCTCGCGACAACGTGCGGTTGAATGCAGTAGAAAATCGCGTCAGAATCCTCGATGAGGGTCTGGATGCTCTCACCGGCCTATATGACCTGGTTTTTGCCAACCTTAGAATGCCGACATTGTTCGGCCTGCGGTCAGCCTTGGAGAAAAAGCTTGCAGATGACAGCATTCTTATTTTTTCGGGGTTAAAAACAGAGGAAGCAGCGTCCATCTGTGATTATTACGCGGAAGCTGGGTTTTTTGTTCATCAACAACGATCGGAAAAGGGCTGGACCGCCGTATGCTTAGCAAGGGGCCGAATTTTAGACGGCGGGCCTGGCCCCTTAAGCCTGTATGGGCAACGGTGAGAACGTTCGAAAATGGGCCTCTCTGTGGGCCGATTTTAAATGTTTGTAATTAATAAGTTTTCTGCTCGATTGTGTCATAACGAAGCGGCCTGGCTTAAAATGGTGTTCCCGGGCCCGGTTTGCACCTTCCCCCTTTGGTTATTCTTTCAGAAACGAGGTTCCCAGGTGGTATTCTTCGTACTGGGTCGGTCTCGTCTGATATATTTCCAACATGGCTTCATAGGTTTTCCGCTCTTCACTTTCTTTCCACACGAGCCAGTCCTCCATGCGTTGCCACGTGGCAATGACAGCCATGTTTTCTGGGAAGTCTCTCTGCATGAGGGTTTCTCCGGAAATGTACCCGGTTTGATCCATGGCGATGGACCGCATCTTGTTGAGCAGTGAAAGAATTTGAGGTGTGTTTTCTTTAACGAATCGGCGCTTGATTATAATTTTGGCAATCATGGCTTCCTCCGTGGGTTAAGCGTTGAGAAAAGAGATCGGCAGGTTCTCGAGTGTCGGGTCGGGTCGGGGTGGATAACGATCGTATTGAAAGGGTGCGTCGGATTCGCCGAACCATTTTCATTGATGACAAAAGAATCGCATAGTCAAAACCCGGTGGTCAAGGGTAAATCTTCGTTTGGCAGAGCGGCTAACAAAAATGCCGGAGGCGCGCTTCGCTTCTCCGGCATGCGGGTTGTATTGAACCGGTTTAACCGGGTTGCCTTTACCCTACATTGAAACTCCAAAGAATACCGGCGCAGATTGCGGACCCGATCACACCCGACGAATTGCAGGCCATGGCGTGCATCAACAGGTAGTTTGACGGGTCTTCTTTTTGTCCCATCACATGAACTTCCCTGGCAGACCCGGGTACCGCGGAGACGCCGGCTGCACCCAACAAGGGGTTGATCTTTTCTTTGGATAAAAGATTCATCAATTTACCGAAGAGCACACCTGACGCCGTAGCAATGCTGAATGCGATGGCCCCCAGCGCAAAGATGCCTACGGATTTGGTGGTGAGAAAAACATCTGCCTGGGTGCTGGCGCCGACGGTAAACCCCAAAAATATGGTGGCCGTGTCGATGATGGCGGTCCGGGCGGTTTGGGCCAAGCGGTCAACCACGCCGCTGACTTTCAGCAGATTCCCAAAAAAGAAGGTTCCCAACAATGGAATCGATGCCGGTGCCAGAAAACAGCAGAGGAACAGACCGATCACCGGAAAAATCAGCAGCTCCTTTCTCGACACCGGACGCGGGTCGGGCATGTGAATCCGGCGTTCGGCCTTGGTCGTCAGCAGTCGCATGATCGGCGGCTGAATGATCGGAATCAGCGCCATGTATGAGTAGGCGGCAATGGCGATGGGGCCGATCAGGTGAGGTGCCAGTTTGGCTGTCAAGAAGATGGATGTCGGGCCGTCTGCCCCACCGATAATGGCGATGGAAGCCGCCTCTTTGGGCAGAAAGCCCAAGGCCAGGGCGCTGAGCAGCGTGAAGAAAATACCCATTTGGGCCGCCGCGCCGAGCAACATCAATTTGGGGCGCGCCAGCAGCGATGAAAAATCGGTCATGGCGCCAAGGCCCAAGAACACAATCGACGGGTAGACACCGGAGGTGACCCCAAAATAAAGGTAGTGGAGCACACTGTTCGGTTCGTAAATGCCGAGGCCGAAGCCCTTAAAAAAAGGAACATTGCCAACCAACACGCCGAAGCCGATGGGCAGCAGCAGCAAGGGTTCATATTGTTTGCCGATAGCCAGGTAGACGAAGAGAATGCCAATGCTCCACATTAAAATGTGACGGTAGTCGGCCAGGAAATAGCCAGTATTGGTCAGAAACTGCAGTAAAAGCTCCATTGATTCGGTCCTTGCTTGTTAATTGGAAATAGGTTGCCAGGAAAATCGTCCATCGCCAACCGAAACCAGTACGCCGCCCTCCCTGAAGCGGTTAATCGAAAGGTGGGGATGAGGAAGACCAAGCTCCTTGGATTTACGGTGTAGATCGACCAGGCTGAAATTCTCACCCAAATCTTCTGTCAAGGCGATATAGATCGTTGAAGCGGCATCGAGGTCCTCCGGAAGTTTCTCTGGAACGATCATTTTTGGCTTGGCGGCGATTTCCGATTTCTCGACCGGCGGATGAGCTTTTTCTTCAAAAAAAGCGGTAAGGCGGGGAATCATCGATATTAAAAAAGAAAGTACCGTCAAGCCGGCAAGAACGATACAGGCGCCAGCGCCTGCCATGGCCCACCCGTTGGCTTGCTGAATGGCCGCTAACCCGTACATGTTTTCCTCCTGATGCTGACGTCGTCAGTCTCTGATAAGGTAAGGTTCAAGCGCTTCGTGCTGAAAATGGATTGAACTTGCATTCTACATAAAAGACCAGAATAATTAAACAATCATACAGCAATAACAAAGTCAATGATAATTCTGCAATCGGAATAGAATCAGAATATTTCTTACATTGAAAAACCTCGGTGAATGAATCAGCCAGCCTTTGGCTGCCCGGTGCAAATAGGAAAAACACTTTTGTTGACTTAACGAATCGGATCATCGTAGTTAAAAGCGCGGCTTGCGTTTTGAGTTAGCCAACAAACACAAGAAGGTTCTGTCAAGAAAAGGAGGCGTAAATGGGGGGCGTTAACATCTGGTGTAAGCGTTACGTTTGGACCGTTTTTTGTTTCATGCTGCTTACCCTTTTTGGATCCGGCCTGGACGTGGCCGCTGACAAACAACTGAAGGCCGGCTTTGTTTATGTTGGTCCTGTTGGTGACTATGGTTGGTCGCATGCCCACGACGTTGGAAGGAAATTTGCCG
>NZ_JBFELV010000256.1:0-7281 GCF_041551955.1 Desulfosarcina sp. | reverse complement strand
TTAGGAAGGCCAACCGCTACATCTGGTGGTTGTCCTTTTCCGATGAGTAGTTGACTTTCAAATTGCTATCACATGAAAAAAATGATGACGGATTTCACTGATGCCGCCAACAATCAGGTAGATATCAGCCTTGGCAATTTTCAACGATGTTCGAAAATAATCACAGTGGACCAAATCTTGCCAAAGTGGGGAATCGGGTGGTATCGTGAGGATCACCATAAGGTATCGGCAATAATTACCATAATTACACTTATTAAGATCGTCTTAAAACATCATCAGTAAAGGCATGGTAAGGTTGGCTGATAAATAACATCCCCAAAACCCCCAAAGCCTATGGTCATAGACTCAATCCTCTAAAATGTTAACAATCTGTTCGTATATTTTTGCAATTAATTCTAACCGAGAAGTAACGCCCATCCTTCTATAAACGTTATTCAGATGTTTTTTTACTGTTTCTGAGCTGATAAATAGATGTTGTGCTATTTCTTTATTTTTCATTCCTTGTGAAACGAGTGTGATAATTTGAATTTCCCTTGGTGAGAATAAATTTAGTTCTGTGAGTTTTAAACCAATAATAGTAGGATTGGGTTTAGTAAATTTTATTGGTGCATTAGATTCAGCTTTCAGTAACTCATCTATAGTATTTTCTAAAAGTTCTTGGTTGTTTTTTGAAAAACCTACTGCATGTTTGTTTGGTAGATTTTTCTCCCACCTTAACATGTATACACAATGATTAGATCCAAAATTAACGTTCCTTATCATCTTTGGTTTACTATTCAAGTTTGCAATGCTCTCCAGTTCACAATCACAAACGCATTCATGTTCTACAATATCACTTGAGACCTTCCAAACATATGTTGGGAAAGAAGCACTAAAGCCAAGATTCAATAGACAGCCGTGTCTATGTGCCATACTATTATCTGTATATGAGATTTTAAATTCAACTTGGTTATGTTTAATCCGTTCTATATGCATCTTAAAAAAATTAACCTGCATCGAGTTAAGTTTAGGCATAAATTTAAAGATTAATGAAGGCCTTAGTAGTAAACGGACGAAAGATGAATATGCCCCTTTTTGGTGACTCCATCCTTCAAGTCCAATTTTATACATTATAAAAGGGTCATTAAAAACCTTCTCGCATCTATTGAATAGCTCAACGACTAAATCACGAGATATCCAATTATTTGGATTTTCCATGTATTGCTTTTCAATAATTCCAGATGCCAATTGATCAACCTTAACTCCATGCTTGATCGCATATCTAAAAATAGGAATTACAACACGGCAGGAGACATCACGGTTCATAACAGGTTAATCCAGTACCAGGACGAGTTAAGGTGCGGACACGTTCAGTTCTTAATCAACATCCTGATAATTAATGAGAATACAACTTTTGGGTAATTGACGATTCTCAGATTAGCATTTTAATCTATACATAGTTTCGCAAGGGAATCGGATAACTGGAAGGTTTCGATCAGGGGCGGTCCCCCTGATGTGTTATCCCCAAATTCTATCCTAACTTTAGATACCGATTCATGTCAAGATGAATGAAGTGATTACCCGATAGTTCCATAAACATTTTAATTACTTAAGAATGTTAGAATCAATAATACGGGGCAAATGATAATGCTAATCATCGCCATTATTGTATTTAGCATTACAACGTCATTATATGCCGCTGAAGATGAAAGCTATTATGAGGCATAGAAGGATAGGTCGTTGAAAAAATTTTTAGTCCAGGAACCTTGGTATTATCTAAAAACAATTAAGCGAGGTATGAAAAATGGAAGAAAGCATGACACGCCCTTATCGGCTGGCAAAGGAACTTTCAAAGCTTTTCGACTTGGATAGCAAAATAGATACACTTCTTTCAGCTTCGATGTACTATCTAAACCAATTTATTGATTCTGAAAGGTCGTCAATATTTATTTTTCAACACTGGAATCAACAGCTAACTATCTTTTCATCCCTCGATCTTGAGAAGCATGAAATCAGCATTCCAAAATCATACGGTGTGGCTGGATGGGTATTTAGAAATTGCCAATCTGCCGTTATTAATAATGCTTATGAAGACACCCGTTTTTATAAAGAAGTAGATGAAATGACTGGTTTTCAAACACGTAATCTGATCTGTACTCCCCTGCTCGATAACAAGGATCACTGTTTAGGCACAATTCAATCTTTAAACAAAAAAAGCGGTGACTTTACAACCGATGACCTTGAATTATTGAACTTGGCCGCCCGCATGGTGGCTGTGGCCATTAACAATAGTAGACAATATAATGAACTCTTGGTTACCAACAAAGCTCGGAAAAAGATAATAATGCACATTACTGACAAGAGTGTTAATAGCTTTTGTTAATCCGTAAACTTAAATAAATTGGTTGTCATATTTATTTTTCAATCAATGTGGGATGAATAGCTCCAACACACTGCAATGATGAGGTTTTTAACGATTTCTTTTGGACAAATTGGTTCTTGATAAGGGCCGCCTATCTAATACGATCTCAATGTATCTTAACCCACCAGAAAACTAAATATTTAAAGAACTTAGTTTGGTATCAAATACCATCAACCAAACTGCCAAACACAATATACAGCGGTTACCACACCCCAAGTCGTTCATTTTTCCGGTCTCGGGTTGACTCTTGACCTTTGAATCAGATTTATACTATTCATAAGTAATAGCGATTGTTTATTTTCCCTCCCTTTTCCAAGACTATTGTGATTTTAGTGAAACCCTGCGTTTGACACCTGCGGCTGACCGTTCACCGATTCAAACTGCTGTTTCAAAGATCGGACACCAATCTATTTTAGATCGAGGTGCACCATGGCTGATACCCGCATGCAGCGTAAACTCAGAGCCATCTTCAGTGCGGATGTCAAAGGCTACAGCAAGCTGATGGGCGACGATGACGAACACACGATCAACACCATTACTGCATATCGGGAAATCATTACCAAATTGATTGAAGCGCATCACGGAAGTGTCGTTGATGCACCCGGCGATAACATCCTCGCTGAGTTCAGCGGAGCCCTGAACGCCGTAAATAGTGCCGTTGAAATTCAACGCACATTGGAAACCGAAAATGGCAAATTGCCAGACAATCGTCGCATGGAATTTCGCATAGGCATCAATCTGGGGGATATCCTTCACAAGGATGATCGCATCTACGGCGACGGCGTAAACGTAGCTGCCAGGATTGAAAGCCTGGCTGATCCAGGTGGCATTTGCATTTCCAGGGGGGTTTTCGATCAGGTCAAAAAGAAAGTCCTTCATGGGTTTGAATACCTTGGGGAACGTGCGGTAAAGAATATTTCAAATCCAGTGAGGATCTATAAAATCTTAACAAAACCGCAATATGCTGGAAAGGTAATTGGGGAAAAGCGTTTTTTAGGGCGGATGTCACGCAAGCTCGCTATGTCGGCTATTTTGACATTAGCTATCGTAACCGGTGGATTGATCTCATACTATATCTACCTTCATCAATCGGGTAGGATAGAGCCTGCTGTGGTGGGGAAAATGGCCCATTCCCTTCCGGAACTGCCATCTATAGCTGTATTGCCCTTTGATAATATGAGTGGGGATACTCAGCAAGATTATTTAAGCGACGGTATCACCGAGCAGATCATTGCCTCTCTGTCAAAGGTTCCATATCTTTTTGTGATTTCCCGTAACTCTACGTTTACGTACAAAGGCAATCCTGTAAAAGTGAATCAAGTAGCAGAAGATCTCGGCGTTCGGTATGTACTGGAGGGCAGTGTCCAGCGTTCTGAAGATCATCTACGCATTACTGTTCAATTGATCGATGCTATTGCTGGACATCATATATGGTCGGAGAAATATGATCGGCAGATAAAGGACATCTTTGCGCTACAGGATGAAATTGCCATGAAAATCATGGCAGAGTTGCAGGTAAAGATATCAGTCGCAGACATGGGCCGGCTTTCCTTGATAAAGACGAAAAATATAAAAGCATATGAGAAGTTTTTAAAAGCATGGGAGTATTATTGGCGAAGAACGGAAGCAGATATCCTGCAAGCCAAGAAATTAGCTCAAGAAACTATTGAATTGGACCCTGAATATGGTGACGCTTATCTATTGCTGGGCTGGACACATCTCGATGATATCTGGTTCTATAGGACAAAGTCCCGTGAAAAATCACTGGAAACAGCCGAACAATTTGCTCAGAAGGCAATTAGTCTTTCTGCTGACGAAGCGGCTGGGCATAGATTACTTGCTTCTATATATATGCTGCGGAAAGAGTATGAGAATGCGATTGTAGAAAGCCAGAGGTCTGTTGATTTAGCTCCAAACTCTGCTACGGCAAACTTTGTTTTCGGAATGGTTTTACGTAATGCTGGGCGCTATGATGACGCCATTCCATATCTGGAAAAAGCCATTCGGCTCGAACCGATTACTCCAGTTAATTTCTTGAATAATTTAGCATTGGCATATGCTTACTCTGGTCAGTATGAAAAAGCGCTACCGCTATGGACCAAGGCTATTGAAAAAAATCCTGATTATCTTTTCGCTTATCAAGGTCTCACATGGGCACATCAGCTTCTGGGAAATAGGGATCGGGCCAAAAAATTTGCTGCAGAAGTTTTACGGATTAAGCCAACATTCACCATAGCGAAATTTCAAAATAACATCCCTGCAATGAATGAGACCGAAAGAGCACGCATTATCAATGCATATCGAGAGGCTGGAATTCCGGAAAAATAGGTTTTCACAATGGTTTGAAAAAAGCATACCCCCATCAATAAAATTAAAATGAATATCCAATCCGTTAAAATATAAAGCCTACACTTATCAGTCATAGCGGTTTGGTGATATACCCAGCGACAACGCCGGGAGAATCCAATGGTTGAGAATGCAACCCAACGCAAACTGACGGCCGTTCTTTGTGCGGATGTCAAAGTTTACAGTAAGCTTATGGGTGAATACGATGAGTCTACTGTTGGAACAATACTACGCTGCGAACGCTCACAAATCATATTTGGCCCTGAAAAAGAAAGCCCACCCTAACAGCATGCAATACCTTTTACGCAGTCTTTGTTTTCTATAAATTTTCATTTCTTCAGATCAATTGCCCTGGTTCCTGACAAGACACCCCGGTGACCCGGTGGGATGTGGTGTCAAAACGATCAGTAACAGCCGGTTTCGTTTCTTAGAAAGGAGGATTCCCCCATGCGTAAATTTGACAATGCTCGTGAGGAATGGTTTCAGGACCCGCCCTACAATCTGGTAGACTTGTGTAATGAAGGGGTTGAAAAATTCGGCGACCGGCCTGCACTGGGCGTGAAAAACCCGAATACAGGAGCATACGAATGGATAACCCATGGCGAGATTGCCGCCCGGGCAGCCAATCTCCGCGGCGGCCTGGCCCAGATCGGTGTCGAAAAGGATGATGTGGTCGGCATCATCATGAACAATTCAATCGAGTACCCTGTGGTCGCCCACGCTACCTATGGCCGGGGGGCCTGGTTTATCCCCATGTATGAAAAGGAACTGCTGTCTGCCTGGCAATACATCTTGAAAGACAGCGGTATGAAAGTGGTTTTCGTGGCCAATCCCGAAATTCATGATCAGATTGCCGCCATCCGCAAAGACCTGCCGGCTTTGGAGAAAATCGTGGTGATTCGTGGTGAAGGCGATCATACCCTCGCTCGTCTGGAAGCCTTAGGAGCGAGCAAACCGGTCGCCGCGTTCAAACCATGTCGTGATGATATTGCCGGCTTGATTTACACCTCCGGCACGACGGGCGATCCCAAGGGCGTTTTGTTGAGTCACGGTAATTACGCGTCCATGCTCAAGATTATACGAGACAGCTTTGCCCCCCTGGATGAGCACACAGTCACATTCTCCATTTTGCCGTGGGCGCACATCTTTGGGCAGGTGGGTGAACTTTACCACGGCATCATCTGCGGCGGATCAGCCGGATTAATGGACAGCCAGGATACCTTGGTGGAAGATATCCAGAAAGTAAAACCCACCATTCTGGTCGCTGTCCCACGGGTTTTCAACAATATCTATGCCGGCCTGCATGCCAAAATCCAAGCTAAAGGTAGTTTGGCCAAAATCCTTTTCAAAATGGCGAAAAAAGAAGCCATTAAGAAACGTAAAACCGGCCAGGACGGCATCAAATACAAGATTTTGGATAAACTGGTTTTTGATAAAATCCGAGCAAACTTCGGCGGCAGGTTAAAAATGGCCATTACCGGCAGTGCAGTCATGAACGAAGAAATCAAACTTTTTTTCCAAGATATAGGCATCGAAACCTATGACTGTTACGGCTTGACCGAATCGTCCATTGGATTGACTTTCAATAGCCCGGTTTACGGTAATGTCATGGGAACGGTAGGCAGGCCTGGAAAACATATCCTTATCAAGATAGATAAAACCTACACGGGTGAAGAGAGCCGGGACGGTGAAATCATCGCATACGGCCCCAATATCATGCAGGGTTATTACAACAAACCGGAAAAGACGGCTGAGGTCATGACGGAGGACGGAGGGTTATGGACCGGAGACCGCGGCTGGCTGGATGAGAAGGGGTTTTTACATATTACGGGACGCTTGAAGGAGGAGTACAAACTATCCAACGGCAAGTACGTCCACCCCGCTGCCATCGAGGAAGACATAAAGTTAAACCGGTTTGTCAACAGCGCCTTTCTTTACGGAGCGGCCAAAGATTTCAACGTGGCCGTCGTCGTCCCGGACATGGCCTTTTTGAAACCGGTTGCCCTGAAGAAAGGGCTGGCCGATGATGACCCTGCCACGCTCCTTAAAAAGAAGGAAATCACCGATTTTCTCGATGCCGAGATCACCGCGCACTTGCAAAAGACCTACGGCGGTTATGAAATCCCAAAAAAGATTCTCTACTTTGCCGAACCCTTCAGTTTAGAAAACGGCCTACTGACTCAAACCCTGAAATTAAAACGGGCCCGACTCCTGGAAAAATTTGGGGATGCCCTGGAAGCACTGTATAACGAATAAAACTCAGTCCAGACCGATCAAAGGTCCAGTTTTCACGGTTAAAGGTCTTAAACTTATGGTTGATCAAATGATTCGATTGGTTTCTATCCATCGCCTACTATATCTCACGGTACGTCTCTGACTCTAGTAACCAGGCTCAATTTGCATGTTTGTGTTGGCTAAAACAGGCTCTAAGAAAATTCGGCCGGTAAAGACATCTCCAACGGATCACCAGATCTGGCAAGGTTTACGTAGCGAAGATGATCTCAATGTATCACAGATGAACCAGTCAGATCGCT
>NZ_JBFELV010000255.1:0-7295 GCF_041551955.1 Desulfosarcina sp. | reverse complement strand
CGGTGCGATGGCAGATGTGGCAGGCTTCGGCCTTGATGTTGGTGGTTTGCTCCACCTCGTCGGGGTTGTTGGAGTATTTGATCTCCCCGTCCTTGTTGTAAATGCGGATGTTCTTGATCTCTGGGACGCGGCCGATGTTGTTGATGATCTGGTTGATCTCGTCCCGGGAGTTGAGCATCATGGCGTAGTGGGTGCCCAGCCGGATGGTGGTGGTGAGGCGGTCGGTGCCGGCCAGCATGTTTTTGACCATCTTCTCCTTTTGATAACGGATGTTGAAAAAGGCCCAGGTAGCGATGGTGACCAGCAGTACGATGCCCACCGTGAGGATGAGTTTGGCGGCCAGGCTGTTGCGCAGGTTGTCGATAATTCGGATCATTGCTTAATTTTCTCTCGAAAATCATCCAGAACAGCCAAATTCAAATCAAGGCCGAGTTCGTTACTGTCCAGTCCCATGGCCAGTCCCAGCAACTGCGGCAGGTAAAGTATGGTGATAGACAGATCCGCTCCGGCCATTCGGGAGGTCTTGGATTGCCAGGCATCCAAATTCATCTGGCACATGGGGCAGACGGTGACGATGAGGTCGGCGCCCTTGGCTGCTTTTAAAATGGCGCTGACCCGTGCGAGGCCCACCTTCGGTTGGGTACTCACCAAAGATGCCCCGCAGCAGCGGGCGGCCATCTCCCAGACGTGAACGGCGGCGCCGGTCAGTTCGATCAGGGGTTCCATGGAGACCGGCCGCTCCGGGTCATCGAATTCCCGGTAGGGTCGCAGGCACTGGCATCCATAGTAGGCGGCCACGCTAAGGCCAGACAAAGATCGTTCCATCAGCGGCGCCAGGTGCTGTGCACCCAGGTCCACGGCCAGTATATCCAGCAGATGACGGATCCGCACGCTGCCAGTGGCCGTGAGGTTCACAGCCGAAAGGGCCTGGTTGATCGTCGCCCGGCCCGCGGCGTCGTTGCGCAATGCGTCGTGGGCTTTTTTCAAGTTCAGGTAGCAGGCACTGCACGGTACCAGGACCTGACCGTCGTCGGCCACCTGTTCGGCCAGGGCCAGGTTGCGGGCACTCAACGAGAGAGAGAGCAAATGGCTGATGGGGGCGGCTGCACTGGCGCCGCAACAGGTCCAGCCGTCAATTTCCGTCAGCTTGACGCCGGCTGCGGCCAACACTGCCCGTGTGGCCAGGTCATATTCACGGGCCGAGGCGGTGAGGCTGCATCCCGGGTAGTAGAGATAATTCATCCGCGGCCCTCCTTCTCAAGGAGTCCATCCGGTCGCCGCTCCAGGTCCGCCACCTTCTCGAACAGGGCGTCCAGGGGCGTTGCGACTGTTTTGCCCAATCCCATCTCCATCTTGCCCTTGGCCATTAGCTTGATGCCCAGTGGTGCGAAGCGCATGGGTGCCGTTGGACTTTTCATGGCCGTGAAGTAACTGGTCATGAAGGCCATCTCGTGAATGCGGCCGTGACGCCGAACGGTTTGCATGAATTTTTCGTAAAACAGGCGACTGCTGCGATGCTGTCTTTCGTGCCGGGCAAAGGCGATGCCCTTAAGCGATTCCATGGCTTCGGTCAGGGGAAGTCCCCGCGGACAGCGCAAGGTGCAGGTGTAGCAGTCCGAACAGAGAATAAAGGTCCTGCTCGCCATGACATCGGAAAGGCGTCCCAGGATCACCAGCCGCCACATTTTTCTCGGGGTCAGGTCCATTTCCAGCGCATTGGGGCACGAGCCGGTGCAGGTGCCACACTGAATGCAGGCGCTGACCATAGTCCGGACTGCATCCAGGGAGACATGTTGGTCTTCAGCCGTCTTCAATGCGGTAACCAGTGGTGGATACATAAATATTTACCTGTATAAATTAAGTATTTTTAAAGCTCTATTCGTGTCTTCTTGTCAGAAAACAGAAGACCAATATCAAAATCACAACGGCCAAAAAACAAATCACAAATGAACCACAATGACCCAATTCAAAATTCCAAACCGCGTGATGTCGAAGAGAGGTATTTGAGATTTGCAGCTTGGAACCGCGATAGCGAGCGCATTCCCCGCCGCTTGCGGCGGGGTTGGTGAGCGAACTGGAAATCGATTTTCATCCTTTCGGTGCTGTGCAACCCTGCCGTTAGTGGCAGAACATTCCACGCGGCTTGCCGCGGGGAGGATTCAATTTATTTGGAACTTGGTCTTTGTAATTTGTTTTTTACATGGTCATTGCTCCTTCTATGGCGCCCAACATGCTCCGATGGGAGAATCCTTCCACGATGGATGCACTGTTGGGGCACACCGTGGCACAATCTCCACATCCCTGGCACATGGCCGGGTTGACCTCGACGCGCTGCCCGGTCTCGTCCAAAAAACGGGCGCCATATGGACAGGTGTCAATACAGCGCAGGCACAGGGTGCACAGACTGGGGCGAACGACGGCCGTGACGCGTGCGGCCGGCAGCCGTTCGGCCAACAATATCGCCAGCGCGCGCCCGGCGGCGGCTTCGGCCGTGGCCACTGCCTCGGGAATGGAGCGCGGTGACAGGGCGATGCCGCAGCCGAAAACCCCGGCCTTCAACGCCTCCACCGGACGCCATTTGGCATCCGCCTCCTGGAAAAAGCCGTCCCGATCCCGTTCGGCGCCGTAAGCCCGAGCCAGTGTTTCGGGCAGGCAGGGCTGGATACCGGTGGCCAGGACCAGCAGGTCTGCGGTAATTTCCACCGCCGCATCCAAAATGGGGTCGTAAAGCCGCACCGAAACGGCCGCCTTTTCATTGGGGTCCATGCTGACCTCCGGTTTACGGTCCGGCCGGTACTGGAAGAAGAGAACCCCCTGCTTGCGGGCTTCGGTGTACCAGGCTTCGTTCAGGCCGCAGGTCATCATGTCCCGATAGAGAATGTAGATCTGGAGATCGGGACGGCGGTTTTTCAGCCAAAGGGCATGCTTCAGGGCCGTGGGGCAGCAGACGCGGCTGCAGTAGTTTCGCGGTTCCTCCCGGGAGCCCACGCATTGAATCATGACCACGGTGGTTATCCCCTCGATGTCCAATCGGTTCTCGTGAATACGCGTCTCCAACTCTCGCTGGGTGACCACCGCTTGGCTGGTTCCGTGGCCGTACTCATCGGTGAGGGCTTCGCCACCACCGGTGGCCAGGATCACGGCACCGTGTTCTACGGTCGTGGCGGGCTCCCCGTCTGTCTCGATGGTGGAAAAAAAGTGCCCGGCCTGGCCGAAGGCGCCGACCACGCGGCTTTTGGTCATCACTTCGATCTTGGGATGTTTTTCGATCTGATGGGTGGTTTCGGTTAAAAAGGGGGCGATGGGCGTTCCATCGATAGTCTGTTCGAGCCAAACCAGATTGCCGCCTAGTCTTTTGGACGCCTCTACGAGGGTGACCGCTACACCGTGGCCCGCGACCGCCAGGGCCGCATGCATGCCGGCAATACCCCCGCCCACCACAAGTGCTCGGTTGACCACAGAAGTATAGTGGCTTTCTTCTATAGGGATATTTTTCAATCTATAGATACCGGCCATGATGGTGGCCACGGTGGCAGGTCCGGCCAGCCCAGGGTGGTCATCCATGGCCACCGATTCGATCTGCGTCGGATCCAGACCAATGGCGGTGGCCAGACCGCGGGCTTTTTTACCATAGACAAAGGTGCGGCAGGTGCCCACCAGCAGGCGGTTGACATCGGTGACGTCCATTTCCGTGAGGTCGTTCCAACCCTGGGCCGTGCAGATACGCTCTTGGATCACCACCCGGGCGACCGCCGGATCCTGCTGCAGTCGTGCTGACAGCGCGTCCAGATCAAACTCCGTTGCCGTGTTGTTCTCACAACGGCATAGCACGACCAGGATTCGGGGCGGCTCACGGGAAACATCTCGAGCGGTCATGGGAGCAGTCGTTTTTTCGGCCAAACCGCCCCCGGCCCGGTGAATCGTTCGGGAGGCGTTGACGGCTGCCGAAGAGGCGCGGATCACCGATTCGGCAATATCAGTGGGGCCGGTGAGGGTTCCCCCGGCGAAAACGCCGGCCCGCGAGGTGCGGGTGTCGGAGAAGGGGACGGTTTTCACGAAATCGAATTCGTCGGTGTCCACATCCAGGCCTTCGGCCAGGGCTGCCGTATGTGGGTTGGCCCGCTGGCCGATGGAGAGCACCACCAGATCGAAGCGCTCCTCATGGATGTTTCCGGTTGCGGATGTCCAGCGGATGGCCACATCCTGGTTGCCGGGGGAGGGGGCGATGGAGTGGACCCGGCCTCGTTCCAGCCGCACGCCCCCGGGCGATTCGGTTTCCTCTCCATAGCGATCAAAGGTTTTGCCGAAGGTGCGCATGTCCATGTAAATAATTGTGGCTTGAAAATCGTCGCCGGCCACCCGTTTGGCCACGGCCGCCTCTTTGAGGGCAACCATGCAGCATACCGTGCTGCAGAAATCGGCACCGGATTGAAGATCCCGGGAGCCCACACATTGAATCCAAGCAGCCTTTTTTATCGGTCGTTTGTCAGACGGGCGCAGCAGGCGGCCACCGTCGGGCCCGGTGCCGCTGAGCATGCGCTCGAACGCCAGGTTGGTGACCACATTGGGTACGATACCGTATCCCATGGGGTTTTTTCCGGCCAGCGGGTCAAAACCGGTCGTCCCGGTGGCCAGAACAATGGCGCCAACGGTTTGTTTACGGTAGGCGGCTTCCTGAAAAGCGGCATGCACGGCCGCCACTTTGGGGATCAGGGCTTCTGGCTCGAAGGGCTTGATCAGGTAGTCCATAGCACCGAATTTCATGGCATCCACGGCGGTCTCAACGGTGGCGTAGGCAGTCATCATCAAGGTCTGCAGGGCCGGTCGAATGATCATGGCTTTTTCAAGCACCGTTACGCCATCCATGCCCGGCATCTTGATATCCAGGAGCATCAGATGAAAGGACTCGGCAGCGAGTTTTTCCAGGGCTTCGGGGCCCGAGGCCGCCATTTCAACGCCGTAGCCTTCTTCGTCACCCAGCCAGGCTTCCAGAGATTGTCGAATGATGGCCTCATCGTCCACCACCAGGATGCGAAAGGCCTGGCGACCCATGGCCGACAGGTGGATGGCCCCGGTGGGGCAGACGGGCTCACAGGCTCCGCAGCGGGTGCAGGCCACCGGGTCGATGGTAAAGGTGTTGGGGATGTTGTGGGGCACCGGCAGATAGATCGCCTTGTGTTGCGTCAGACCGGCGTTAAAGGCGTCGGGGACCCTTACCGGGCAAACCTCGCTGCAACGGCCGCACCCGATGCAGCGGTCTGGATCGACGGGGCGGGGGGCTTGATTCAAGGTGACCTCAAATCGGCCCGGTTCGCCGGCCACCGAGTCCAAGGTGGTACCCAGCAGGAGGTCGATGTTGTCGTGGAAAAGGCCTTTTCGCAAACAGGTCTGCATGCCGCCGTCCCGGTCCAGCATGGGCAGCATGCGACACATGCCGCAGCGGTCCGTGGGAAACTGGTAGTCCAGCTGGCTCAGGATACCACCCATGTGAGGCGCCTGGTCGACCAGGGTCACCCCGTATCCCATCTGGGCCAGGTCGATGGACGCCCGAATGCCGCTGATCCCGGCGCCTACCACGAGTGCGCTGCCGATTTTCCGATCCATCTTTTTCTCCCATTCAACTGAGTTGATAGGCTCAAAGCAGAAGCGCTCGAAGCTCAGGGCTGAACGTTCAAAGATTGATGGTCTCGTAAAAAGACGATAATTGCTCTTATGTGTCATTTCCGCGCAGGCGGGAATCCAGTGTTATCAGTCTGTTGTAGATTCCCGCCTACGCGGGAATGACACGTCTGGGGACTTTTTACGTTTCCATTATGATTATCCCAGAACCCAGAACGCTGAACGCTGAACCCCGAACCCCGAACGCTGAACCCCGAACTCTGAACCCAGAACCCAGAACCCAGAACTCTGAACTATCCCATCCCCACCACCTCGCCATACTCCTCCTCCTTAAAACCGCACATGGGCGGCTGCTGGGAAAGGTCCAGGCCGGCCCCGTAACCGAAGGCCTTCTGGGTGTGCTGGGCCACCATGGTGAAAAGGTCGGACAAGGGGATGTCGTTGGGACAGGCATTGGTACACTGGCCACAACCCACGCAGGCGGTGCTGATGTGGGCCATGCGGGTCAGGTGGAAAAAAAGCGTGTCCGTGGGCATCTTGACGCCTCCCTTGCGACGGGCCCACTGCAGATATTGAAACGGTTCGTGACGAAAGGTGTCGGTCGTAAAGACACAGACCGTGCAGTAGCACACCGGACAGGCCGCGCGGCAGTTATAGCAGTTGACACAGTCGGCCAGATAGGTGGACAACCCCTGGATACTACCGGTGGAGGCGGCCACGGATGTAAACATCTGTTCCCGGTATTGTTTGCGCTGTTTCAAGGTTCCGGCGAGGATCGTTTTGCGCTGCGGTGGCGCTTTCTCCGCCGGCGGAAGGTCCAGGCCTGCGAGTTCGGTTTGACCCATCTTTGTTTGTGCCCGGGCAGTCAAGGCGTGGGTCGAATCGGTGCCAAACAGTTCCACGGCGATATCGGCGCCATCGGGAGCCGGATGGTCGCAGGCCCGGCAGGCGGCCGTAAGGGTTATGGCTTCATCGATCGGATCGCCGGAGAAGGCCGCGACGCAAAACGCGGATGTGGCAGCATCGGCTGTTTCATGCCGGTCGGCAAATCTTCTGAAATCGGCATTGGAAAGGGCGCCCGGACAGTCGAGGCCGATGATGAGCACATCGTCGCGCTTACCCTGATTCAGTTTGACCAGTTCATTGAAGGCGCGAATTTCACAGGGGCGCAGGACCGCGGCCAACCTGCCGCCTGTCGGCAGCCGGGTGAGCCGGGCCAGCTGTTGGGCGCCGTTAACCGGAAAGGCCGGCGACAACGGGTCGGCTGCTTGCAGCCGTGCCGGATCCGACACCAGCGTAGGCATGATGCGGTTCTTCACGGCCAGCCGGGTGGGGACGAGCATGGCATCGATTCCCGCCTTGTCCATGACCGTAGCCAAAAATGATCGAATGCCGGAGAGCCGGTCTTGGTTGTCGGTGTCGATGAGAATGGCCTTTGTCATATTATCCTCCGGAATTAGATCACCATCTTCAGATCAGGAAGCGTCGGTCCCAGCTCCCGGGTCTGGGCCACCAGATCCTTCATGATGCCGGCGAACTGGATGCCGTCGCTGGCGCCGATCCAGGTCAGCCGCAGCCGCCGGCTGTCGATGCCGAACTGGGGCAGGATCTCCTTGAGTAGCTTCACTCGGCGCCGGGCCTTGTAGTTGCCATTGATGTAGTGGCAGTCCCCGGGG
>NZ_JBFELV010000254.1:0-7313 GCF_041551955.1 Desulfosarcina sp. | reverse complement strand
GAAGGGGCGGGATTGGTGCCGGAAAAATGACCATAAAATCGTCGATGCGCATCTTGGTATCGTCGGCAGCAAATTTGGATTCAACGTTGCCTCGACCGCCGGTAAAAAACTGGTGGACGGTTTTCTGGACGGTCAATATGACGAAGTCTATATCATCTATTCTGAATTTGTGAGTATGGCCAAACAACTACCGGTGATTCAGAAGCTGCTGCCTATTCCGCCCATAGAAAAAGATGATGACAAAGAAGACAAGTCTGCGGAATACCAGGCCGAACACATCTGCGAACCGTCGCCGGAAGAACTTCTTGGCGATCTACTGCCTCGCAACGTATATGTTCAAATTTTCCGGGCGTTGCTGGAAACATCCACCAGCGAACACGCCGCCCGGATGACCGCCATGGATAACGCCACCAAGGCGTGCAACGATATGATCGACAATTTGACCCTCGCTTACAACAAAGCCCGGCAGGCAAGCATTACTGCGGATCTGATGGATATTGTCGGCGGCGCCGAAGCACTCAAGGGGTAAAACACATTTTAGGAGGCTGTAAATGGCACAGAATATAGGCAAAATTACACAGGTTATGGGACCTGTCGTAGACGTTGAGTTTGAACAGGGGCAGTTGCCGAATATCCTCACTGCGCTGTTGATCACCAACCCGACCATCAATGACGAAGAAGACAACCTGGTGGTTGAGGTCGCCCAGCATCTCGGCGACAATGTGGTGCGTACCATCGCCATGGACGTTACCGATGGATTGGTCCGTGGTATGGCGGTAAAAGATACGGGTGCTCCTATAATGATGCCCGTGGGCGAAGCCAGCCTGGGTCGCGTGCTCAACGTCGTCGGACGCCCGGTGGACGGTTTAGGGCCGGTCAGCCAGGAAAAGATGATGCCCATCCACCGTCCGGCGCCGCTTTTCACCGAGCAGGACACGGAAGTCCGCGTGCTTGAAACCGGCGTTAAGGTGATCGACCTGCTGGTTCCTTTTCCCCGTGGTGGAAAAATGGGGATGTTCGGCGGCGCCGGCGTTGGAAAAACCGTTATCATGATGGAGATGGTCAACAACATCGCCATGCAGCATGGCGGGATCTCCGTGTTTGCCGGTGTGGGCGAGCGTACCCGCGAAGGTAACGACCTGTACCACGAAATGAAGGAATCCGGTGTTCTCCCCAAGGCCGCACTGGTATACGGTCAGATGACCGAACCGCCGGGAGCACGTGCACGGGTGGCACTTTCCGCCCTGACCTGCGCGGAATATTTTCGCGACAAAGAAGGCCAGGACGTGCTGATTTTTATCGACAACATCTTCCGCTTCACCCAGGCCGGCTCAGAAGTGTCAGCCCTTCTCGGCCGCATGCCTTCCGCGGTGGGTTACCAACCCACGCTGGCCGTCGACCTCGGTGGCCTCCAGGAACGCATCACCTCAACGGACAAGGGCTCTATCACTGCCGTACAGTGCGTTTACGTGCCTGCTGACGACTTGACCGACCCGGCTCCGGCTACCACATTTGCCCACCTTGACGGAACCGTGGTGTTGTCACGTCAGATCGCCGAGCTTGGCATTTATCCTGCGGTGGACCCCCTGGACTCGACTTCCCGGATCCTGGACCCCATGGTCATCGGTGAAGAGCATTACCTGGTCTCCCGGCAAGTTCAGAACATGCTGCAAAAATACAAGGAACTGCAGGACATCATTGCTATCCTTGGTATGGAGGAGCTCTCCGACGAAGACAAACTGACCGTACAGCGTGCCCGTAAGATCCAGCGTTTCCTCTCCCAGCCGTTCCACGTCGCTGAAACCTTTACCGGCAAAGCCGGCAAATACGTCAAGGTGGAAGACACGGTCCGTGCGTTTAAAGAGATCTGTGAAGGCGTGCATGACAGTATTCCCGAGCAGGCCTTTTACATGAAGGGCGGAATCGAGGAAGTCCTTGAAGCGGCCAAGGAAATGGCCGAGGCTTAATGGAGAGAAAGAGGTAATAAATGGCTGAAAGCATTAGACTCGAAGTGGTTACCCCCGAAAAGTCTGTTGTCAGTGAAAGTGCCCAGATTGTTATGGCCCCCGGTTCAATGGGTGAGTTCGGTGTGCTTAGCGGTCATACCCCCTTTCTGACCACACTGAAGACCGGCGCCCTGAAATATAAGGACGAAAGTGGTCGCGAGCGGTTCGTCTTTGTCAGCAGCGGGTTTGCCGAAGCCCTTCCTGACCGTGTGACGGTTCTGGCCGAATCGGCGGAGCGACGCAAGGATATAGATATACAGCGGGCCCAGTCCGCTGTGGAACGTGCTGAAAAGCGTCTTCAATCCGGCGGAAAGGATGTCGATTACATTCGTGCCAAAGCAGCGCTGCTTCGCGCCATCAGCCGGATACAGCTTGCCCAAACACGCTGACGATAAATCGCTTCCCGAATCCGCTGCGCCGGCGGGTACGCGATGAAAATGGGTGGAAGGCACTGTGAAAATCAAAGGGGTAAACCGGACTCGGTTTGCCCCTTTTCCGTCGGTTTAAAAAACCGGATTTCGGATTGTTTAATTTTCGCCAACATCAAAGTGATCGTCCCGTTTAGTCGCTGCCCGTTGGACTAGACCTTGATTAATAGCCCTTGACTTAAAAACCATTGGCTGGTTATATTGAACCGTGAAGGATAAACCAATATGCTGGATATAGATGCAATATTACAACAATTTGAACTCATTGAAAAAAAAGTAGAACACGTTGTTCAGGCCCGCAAGCAGCTTCAGCAAGAAAATGAAGATCTGAACAATCGAATTGGACAGCTGGAAAACTTGATACAGGAAAAAGCCGAGGCCGAAAAGAAACACGAGGAATTGACGGCACTCGTCAGATCAAAAATTGACAGCCTGATCGGAAGACTGGAAGGGATTACAGAGGAATAGAAAGCAGACCTGCGGGATTTTTAGGAACGGACGCTAATTGGAACAAACGGTTACACTGCAAATATTTGGTCGCAAATTTACTTTTCAGACAGAATCCGGTGTGCCCGATGCAGAAAAGGTGGCAGCACACTTCGAGGATGCCGTTAAGAAGGTTCAATCTCAATTTGACGGCAAACCGGTTAATGTCGATAGAGAAACGATTTTGGTCCTAACGGGGCTGAATATTGCCAGCGAACAGTTTAAACGCGAAGAACGTTATCACCAATTTTTTACCCGTATGACCAAAAAATCTGCAGTGGTTCTCAGTGAACTGGAAAAAGCGATAGCTTAACGTCCTGAAACAAATACGGTTCTAAAAGTGGTTGGTGTTGCTGCCGAAGCGATCACCGACGTTAAGCATGGTTTCTGTAATCTGGATTGACAAACGGCGTATCGATTCAACCCCTGCCGTGTTCGTGATTGGATAGTGAACTTTGACCCAACACTTACTTATCGGGAACCTTCACTAGTTTTGGTGAGCAAGTTCTGCACGTACAGAAAAGCCTAAAGAAACTACAAGGTGCCCACCTGATCCTTTGGATCAAAGACCGGCCAACACGGCACAATGGTGGGGGTTCCACTCCCGCTTTTCCACAATTACCTCGCTTCCGCGCAAGCTTAGCTCGCCTGGCTGTTTCCTTTTTCATTCCTTGTGAGTAACATGGTTATCATCTGGTTGTCAGGTGATAAACCTCTGCATATATATCATGTTTAGGAATCGGAGATTCACATGGACATATATACCATCATCATTGCTGCGGGATCGGCTGGTATCGGCTGTGTTGTGGCACTCTTGCTCAAAGGCGTGCTGGGATCAAAGAAACTCAAGAACGCTGAAAACGAAGCAGCCGTAATCTTAAAAGCGGCCAAAAACAAAGCGGACAGTTTGATCAAGGAAGCAGGCGTTGAAGCCAAGGATCTTCTGTTCAAGATGAAAAGCGATTTCGAAGCGGAAGCCAAGGAAACCCGTTCGGAATTGAAAAAGGCGGAGCATCGCTTAATTCAAAAAGAGGAAAATATCGACCGCAAGACCGATTTGGTTGATCAGCGTGAAAAGGAAATTGTCGAAAAAGAACAATTCCTTTCTGATCGCGATAAGACCCTTGCCCACAAAGAAGAAAAATACAACACCCTGCTGTCGGAACAAAAAGCGCAATTGGAAAGGATCTCTACCTTGACCGCGGATCAGGCCAAAGAGTTGCTGATCCGTGCCATGGAAAATGAAGCCCGCTACGAAGGTGCCAAGCTGATCAAACGCATCGAAAACGAGGCCAACGAGGAGGCGGATAAAAAGGCCAAAAAAATCATTGCCACCGCTATCCAGCGCTATGCCGGTGATTTCGTTGCCGAACGGACGGTGTCGGTGGTCCAGTTGCCCGGTGATGAAATGAAAGGACGGATCATCGGCCGTGAGGGCAGGAACATACGAGCGATCGAAGCAGCCACGGGCATTGATCTGATTATTGACGATACGCCGGAGGCGGTTATCCTTTCCGGATTCAATCCGGTCCGTCGTGAAATCGCCCGACTGGCGCTGATCAAGCTGATTTCAGATGGTCGGATCCATCCAGCCCGCATCGAGGATGTCGTCAAAAAAGCGGGTCAGGAGGTGGATACCGCCATTAAGGAGGCCGGTGAACAGGCCGCTTTTGATTTGGGTGTCCACGGCATCCATGCCGAATTGATAAAATACCTGGGACGGTTGAAATACCGGACCAGCTATGCCCAGAACGTGCTTCAACACTCGGTGGAGGTGGGCGTGATGTGCGGCATTATGGCCGCTGAACTGGGGCTTAAGGAGAAGGTCGCCCGGCGCATGGGGCTGCTTCATGATATCGGCAAGGCGATTGACCATGAAGTTGAGGGCCCCCATGCGGTGATCGGATCGAAGTTGGCCAAAAAGTTTGGTGAAACCCCCGGTGTCGTGCATGCCATTGGTGCCCACCACGAAGATATCCCCCCCTCATCTGTCTACGCCTTGTTGGTGCAGGCGGCAGATGGGCTTTCCGGAGCGCGGCCCGGGGCCAGAAAGGAGCTGCTCGAAAATTATATCAGACGCATCGAGGACCTCGAAGGCATTGCCAACGGATTCCAGGGCGTGGCGAACACCTACGCGATCCAGGCGGGTCGAGAAATTCGTGTGATCGTGAAAAGCGATAAGGTGTCGGATGAAGAATCGGTGTTGTTGAGTCGCGATATCGCCAAGAAAATTGAAGAATCACTCACATTTCCCGGACAAATCAAGGTGACGGTGATCCGGGAGACGCGCGCCGTTGAATATGCCAACAAATAAAACGGCGGTGGTGCCTGTAAACGCCAATCTCAAAGGCTGATGTGAAATGGAAAACGTTCTGGACACACTTACGACCCGCGGGTTTATCGAACAGACGACGCATGACGATGCCTTGCGCGACTACCTGGGTTCTAAACAGGTGACCTGCTATATCGGTTTTGACCCGACGGCCTCCAGCCTTCACGTGGGCAGTCTGGTTCCTATCATGTCTTTGGCCCATATGCAGCGGAGCGGACATCGGCCCATCGCTTTGGTGGGCGGTGGAACCGGTCTCGTCGGGGATCCCAGCGGAAAGACGGAAATGCGAAAGCTTCTCACCGCGGAAGACGTGGCAGCCAATGTCATCGGCCTCAAAAACCAACTGTCGCGGTTTATCGATTTTTCAGAGAAGAAGGCCATTATGGTCAACAATGCAGACTGGCTGACCAAGTTGGAATACATCCCTTTCCTGAGAGACATCGGCCGGCATTTTTCCGTCAATCGGATGGTCAAGGCGGAAAGCTATAAAATGCGTCTGGATTCAGAGGAGGGGCTGAGTTTTATCGAGTTTAACTACATGGTTCTACAGGCTTACGATTTCCTTGAACTGCGCAAGCGCTATGACTGCTGCCTTCAGATGGGGGGAAGCGATCAGTGGGGAAACATCGTGGCTGGGATTGACCTGATTCGACGCGTAGAAGGCAAAAGCGCCTTTGGCATCACCTTTCCATTGATCACCGCCGCCGGTGGCGCCAAGATGGGCAAGACCGCAGCCGGTGCCGTCTGGCTCGATCCCGAGCGTACCTCCCCTTACGATTATTTCCAATTCTGGGTGAATACGGACGATCGTGATGTAACGCGCTTCTTGGCCCTTTTCACCTTTCTTCCCTTGGATGAGATTCAATCGGTTGCCACCCTCGAGGGGGCAGACCTGAATGCGGCTAAATCGACCCTCGCCTTTGAGGCGACACGGTTGGCGCATGGCGACGAAGAAGCCCTGAAAGCCTACCAATCCGCCGCTTCCATGTTTGGTTCGCGGCGGCTGCCGGATGGTCTGCTGCCGTCAAGTCAGATCCCGAGGACGTATGATTCGCCGGCTGACGAAACGGTTCCCCAAATCGAGATGCGCCCGGAGGCGTTTAAGGATGGTATACCGTGTTTCAAGTTGTTCCACCGTGTTGGTCTGGCCGACTCTTCCGGGGCGGCCAGGCGGTTGATCCAACAAGGTGGTGGCTATGTGAATGGCCGGCGCCTTGAGCGTTTCGATGAAATGGTAACCAGCAAGGATATCAATGACATGCAAATATTGCTGCGGGCGGGTAAAAAACATTTTTTCAAGATTCGAATTATAAGTTAAAATAAGCGTTGACAACAGCATCAGGGCCGTGTAGATAGCGCTTCGTTTTTCAAGAATGGTGTAGGGCAGAACCATCCATTGTGATCTTTTAAATCATGTCGTTTGAACAGGCTCCTGCAGCATCTTTTGCGGGCTTCATGGGGGCTTTCTTGGACAGCTTCAAAAATGTGACCCGCCAACTCTAAATTAATTTTTTTTGGTATTGACAGTCGGCGTTTGGATGGTATATTTAAGCTTTTCGTCATCAGACGAAAGGTGACATTTTTGATCTTTGAAAACTAAATAGTGACAGGTTTTAAGAGTTGGGTCTCTTTAAGTCAATTTGTTACGCAAGTAACGTTAAATAGTTTAATTGGAGAGTTTGATCCTGGCTCAGAATGAACGCTGGCGGCGTGCTTAACACATGCAAGTCGTACGAGAACACCCTAGCTTGCTAGGGTAAGTAAAGTGGCGCACGGGTGAGTAACGCGTGGGTAATCTACCTTCGAATTGGGGATAACGTTGCGAAAGCGACGCTAATACCGAATAACATCCATTTATCTTCGGATTTTTGGATCAAGGGTGGCCTCTACATGTAAGCTACTGTTTGAAGATGAGCCCGCGTACCATTAGCTTGTTGGTGGGGTAATGGCCTACCAAGGCAACGATCGGTAGCCGGCCTGAGAGGGTGAACGGCCACATTGGGACTGAGACACGGCCCAGACTCCTACGGGAGGCAGCAGTGGGGAATTTTGGGCAATGGG
>NZ_JBFELV010000253.1:0-7328 GCF_041551955.1 Desulfosarcina sp. | reverse complement strand
GGCCGGATCGTCCTCGGGTACCCAGCGGTTTTCGTCGACGACGGCGCCGTTGGATCTTACGTTGGCCAACGCATCCCGGATCACTCCCAGGCTCCGGTTGCCCAGAAGGTCGATTTTCACCAGGCCGGCGTCCTCTGCACCGTCCTTGTCCCACTGGATGATGGGGACCCCTTTGGGGGCGTTTTCGATGGGGACATAGCTGTGGATGGAACCCGGGGTAATCACGACGCCGCCGGGATGGACGGAAAGGTGGCGCGGGATGCCGATGATCCGCTGAGCCAGGGTCATGATCGACGGCCAGGGGTGAACGAAATCCAGGTTGCGGGTTTCCGGGCGCTGTCGCAGGTTTTTGAGCAGCCCCGCATTCAGTTCGTCCCGCTGCCAGAACCAGGGCAGACGTCGGGTGATTTTGCCGATCTCGGCATCGGGCATGCCGAAAACGTTGGCTGTCTCGCGCAGGGCCATGCGGGGTTGGAATAGAATATGGCTGGCAACCATCGCCGCCTGGCCGGCGAAGCGGTCGAGCACGCCGTCGATGACCGTGTCCCGTTCGTCCCAGGCAAAATCCACGTCGATGTCCGGCGGGTCCGTTCGTCCGGGGTTGAGGAATCGGCCGAAGTAGAGGTTGTGCTTCACCGGGCAGACGTTGGTGATCATCAGGCAATAGGCCACCAGGGAGGCGGCGGCCGATCCCCGGCCGCAGGTGCGCGGACTTTGCGATACGATTTTTTGTACGACCAGGAAGTAGGCCGAAAAATCCATGCGGGCGATGACGGCCAACTCGTGTTCCAGTCTCTCCACCACGGCCTCGCCCAGTTCCTTGCCGTATCGATTCCGGGCACCGGCATAAGCGGCCCGGCGCAGGCAATCATCGGCGTTGCGCCCTCGGTTGTCGTTCCACGGCGGCATGACCAAGCCGAAGGATGGGCCGGTGAAGGTCAGTTCTTCGGCAAGTTTGCAGGTGCTGTCCAAGGCTTCCGGGCAATGCATGAACCGTCGGTGATATTCCTCGGCCGGAGCCAGCCAGGCCGCTTGCGGGGCCATGTCGGTCGGGCCGAGTCGGGAGAGGGCGGTGTTGCCGGCGATGGCCCGCAGCAGACGGTGGACGGCGAATCCCTCCGGTTTCAGAAAGAAGCTGCCCGGTGTGGCAACCAGCGGGACGTCCAGGCGTCGGGCCGTCTGCACCAGAGGATGAAATGGGGATGGGGGGCGCCGCGGCAGGGCCGCTGCCGTGTGGACCCCGGCCCGGTGCCAGGCCGTCAGCAGGCCGGCGTGGCTGACCAGCACCAGCAGGCCGCCGGCCAGATGGGGCAGGGTGGTGGACAGTTCGAATGCTGGATCCCGGTGGCGCCGGGTGATCAATTGGCACAGGTTGGCATAGCCGGCCGTATCTTTGACCAGGCAGACGGCGCGGTGTTTCTTGTTCGGATCGGTGATTTCCGCCCCCACGATGGGGCTGAGTCCTTCCTCATGGCAGGCGTTGACAAATTTCAACATGCCGTAAAGGTTGTCCGTGTCGGTGAGGGCCAGACGGTTGTATCCCAAGCGCCGGGCCGCCCGGCAGATGGCTGCCGGCGAATCGGTGCCCCACATGAGGGAGTAGTGGGATCGGACGGTAAGAGGGATCATGATTGGAATTCCGAATTAAGGGATTAGGGGATTGGGAATTGGTGGAGCGGCTTCCAGCCGCGATCGGTTCTCTGGCATCTCACCTCAGTCATCTGTTCAGTTAATTCCCAAATGCTTCAATTCCACAATTCGGAATTTCGTCTTACGCCGCCAGCGTCCGTCCCATGGCCAATGCATCGGTGCCGAAGCGCCGGCGGATCCGGTCCATGGCCGCCACCAGCCGATCCTGTCTTTCCGCCATTCGACGTTCCGGTTCGAACAACAAACGCTGGGCCGGCGGATAGGTCAAGCGGTCGCAGACCAGAGTCATGCGCCGCAGCCGGACCCGGCGGGTCCAGGCCAGATCCAGCACCCGCCGGGCATGGGCGAAGAGGGCGAAATCGTTGTTCGTAGCCGGTTTGGCCGTGGTCTGGCGGATTCGCCGGACCCCATCGGTGTGTTCCAGAACCAAGGCGATCTGCCGGGCGGCCAGGGCCTGGCGCCGCAGCTGTCGCCCGGCCTGTTCCACCAGCCGGTACAGGCTGCGGTCCACCTGCAAGTGATCATTGGTGTCTTCGCCGAACTCCCGGCATTCGATGACCCTCGGCGGTGGCTGATCCACGGGGCGAACGGGAGACGGATCGATGCCGTGAAGCCGGTCATGGATAAAGCGCCCCCGATGGCCGAAGAGGGTCTGCATCTCATCGACGCTGAGCCTGGCGGCTTGAAACACTCGGATCATGTTGAAATCATTCAATCGTTCCAGGTCGCTGGATTCGATGCCGGGTACCAGAAAGAGGGGCAGGGGGGCCAGAAAGGCTGCTTCGTCGCCGGCTTCCACGATGTACTCGCCCAGGGGCTTGACCAGTCGGGTGGCGGTTTTGGCGACCAGCTTGCTGGTGGCCACCGACCAGATGGGCATCAGACCCAGATCTTGCCGGATCCGGCGGCCCAGCCGCCAGGCCACATCCACCGGTGGTCCCAGCAGGCGGCTGCTGCCGGTGGCATCCACAAACAGATGCCCGTCCCCCTCACCCGGCTCGATGAGGGGCGAACAGGGCAGGGCGGCGTTCAGCATGCGGGCCATGGCCTGGATGTAGCGATCCGGGCGGGGCGGCAGCACCCGGGCGTCCCGGCAGCGGCGAAGGGCCCGGCTCAGGGGCATGTGCTTTCTCACCCCGGCCTGAAAGGCCTCTTCGCTCATGTCGTAAACCGTGGCCCGGGCGGCCCCCTCGGGTGCGACGATCACCGGCCGACCATCGAGCTGGCGATCCAGCACCCGCTCCACGGCAACGGCGAAGTCGGCGACGTTGATGTGAATGATCGATCGTTCCATATTCAGCGGTCGGATGTCTGAGGTCGGAAGACTGAGGTCTGAGGACGGAAATCAGAAAACCGATTGCGGCTGGAAGACGCTCCACCAATTTTCCAATCCCTCAATCCCATAATTCGGAATCCCGTTTTACATGTTTAGGCTTCGGTTCTCGGTGATCCGACTTCGGGCCTCTGTTCCCTGTCATCTGTCCTCCGTCTTCAGACCCCCGTCAACTGGTCCATCAGCATCCGGGCATTCTTCGGTGCTTGGCCGCGGACGTGGTTGTTGAAAAAAATGAGGCCGGTCTTTGCCTGCCGGGCCATTCCGGGAATGCGTGACCGGGACCACTGGGCCAGTTCGTCGTTGCTGTAATCGTAGTCGAACTGCTTTTGCATGCTGCCCGACCGCCAGCCTTTGGTATTGCGGCCGTGAAAGCGGATGTAGAACAGGTCCGGATTCGTGATTATGGGCAGCGGCGGGAACAGGTCCTTCAATTCCGGGGCGTCCACGCATGCCAAGGTTACCCGGCGTTCTCTCAGGGAAGCGAACACCCGGTCGGTGGCCCAGGAGGCGTGGCGAAACTCGACGACCAGGGGCAGGCCGGAAAGGGCGTCCAGCAGCCGGGCCAGATAGCGGCGGTTGTCCGGATTGCGCCGAAAAAAGGGCGGCAGCTGCACCAGCACGGCCAAAAGCTGACCCGACTGCACCAGCGGGGCGATGCCCTCCCGATACAGGGCCGCCTGGGCCGGCCAGCCGTCGGCGTCCACCTCGTGGGTCAGGGTGCGGGTGAGTTTGACGGCAAAGCGAAAGCCCTCTGGTGCCTTGCGGCGCATGCGGTCCACGGCCGGCGCCTTGGGCATCTGGTACCAGGTATAGTTAATCTCGGTGACCGGGAAGACGCGGGCGTAGTACGCCAACATCCGGGCCGCGCCGGTGCCCGGGGGGTAGAAGCCGGCATCCACCCACTCACTGTAGGCGTATCCGCTGGTTCCCACCAGAATGGGAGGGAGATTGTTATTTTTGTTTGTTGGGGTCACTGTTTTCTGATCCGTCCATAACTATTTGCACTAGAACCAAGTGTTAAGGTTTAAGTGTTAAAAAAAGGATGGGGAGCGATTTTACAAACGTTTTTAGAAAAAGTAGGCGTTCTTTGTTTTTCTCTAATCGATAGAAATCCTTAACTTAGCCACTTAATACTTAAATCTTAACACCCTATAATAAATTTGTTTTTTGACTTTTTGCGAACGTTCAGCGGATGCCCGCCACCCCCCGCTGTATCCCGATCACCCGGCCCTGGATCAACACCTCGTCAAACCCGTAGTGCATGACCGGATAGTCGGGGTTTTCCGGCCGCAGTTCGACGTGGTCCCGGCGGAGAAAGAATCGTTTTACCGTGGCCTCTTCGCCATGGATCAGGGCCACGACTATCTCTCCGTTGTCGGCATACTGGCGCGGTGCGCACACGGCCATGTCCCCGTCCAGGATGCCCGCCCCTTTCATGGAGTCCCCTTGCACCCGAAGGGCGAAAAGATGGTGACCGCGGTACAGGGTACGGTCCAGCACTAGGCCGCCCTCCCATTCCTGCTGCGCATACAGGGGCAGGCCGGCGTTTACCCGACCCACCACCGGCACTTCCCGCCACCGCTGGGCCGCCGCCGTTTCGCCGGTGGGGTTGATCAGGTGAAGGGTCCGACTGTAGCGGCCTTGGCGCTTCACCACCCCTTTTTGCTCCAGCAATTTCAGGCCCTGGGAGATGGCCGCGTGGCTCACACCCAGGTCCTGGGCCGCCTGGCGGAGGCTGGGCGCCTTTCCGGTGCGTTGGATGATTTTTTTTAGGTAATCGAAAAGCCGTCTCTGTCCCGCTGTCAGTTCGGGTCCCATTTTGCCTCTCTACAGTGATTGACTCAGCTGTTCCCATTATAAAAAATAAAATGTAAATGTCAATGTAAAGTTAATTGTATATATATTGATTTACAAAAAACAGATTCCGGACTTGGGACTTTACCTGAACGGTCGGCCGGTGTATGGATGCAAGTTGATGCCGATGCAGCCCCATCGCTCCCATGGATCCGGAAAGAACCGAATGTGATGACCCGACAGCGTGCCTTTGATATCGACCGATTTGTAGCCGTCATCGAATCCAATTACCGCCAGTGGAACCCGCCTATCATCACCTTCATCGCCAATCGCGGCGCCACTCCGTTCGAGGTGCTGGTCTCCACCCTGCTCTCTCTGCGCACCAAGGACGAAGTGACCGGTGTGGCTGCCCAACGGTTGCTGGCTGTCGCCCGGACCCCGGAAACGATGGTGAAGCTGCCGGCGCGGGAAATCGAAACGCTGATCTACCCAGTGGGATTTTATCCCACCAAAGCCAAGCGGCTGCTGTCCATCAGCCGGATATTGCTGGACCGCCACGGCGGGAAGGTGCCGGATACCTTGGAGGAGCTGACCGCTTTGCCCGGTGTGGGCCGCAAGACCGCCAATCTGGTCCTCGTGGAGGGGTTCAAAATTCCGGCCATCTGCGTGGACACCCACGTGCACCGGATCAGCAACCGCATCGGCTACGTCAAGACGAAGACGCCGGACAAGACCGAACTGGCCCTGAGAAAGAAACTGCCCAGGCGGCACTGGGTCCGCTACAACGAACTGCTGGTGGCCTTCGGCCAGATGCTGTGCCGACCCATTTCACCGTTTTGCAGCCGGTGCCCGGTGGCCGACATGTGCCCGAGGATCGGGGTGGACCGCCACCGCTGATACGAGGCGTTAAGACGATCAATTTGGACGGCGTTATCGGTCGTCGCAGTATACCAAATACGGCTTCCTCCTTCTAGCCTTGCCAAATTGATCGTCTTAACGCCTATATTCGGAGGCAACCATGCCCAAGCAAACCATCAAGCTGATCTCCTGGAACGTCAACGGCTACCGGGCCGTCATGAAGAAAACGTTCCTGACATCCATCGGCAGCCTGGATGCGGACATCGTGGGTCTCCAGGAAACCAAGCTCCAGGAAGACCAGTTGACCCGAACCATGAAGGCCATCGACGGGTATGAGGCTTCGTTTAGCTTTTCGACGGTCAAAAAAGGGTACAGCGGGGTGGCCGTATATTCACGCCTGACTCCCAGGGCGGTGCGCCACGGCATCGGCAAGCCCCGGTTGGATGAGGAAGGCCGCATTGTGGAACTGGAATTCGACGCATTTACGCTTTTTAATGTCTATTTTCCCAACGGCCAGGCTAGCGATGCGCGTCTCCGATACAAACTGGATTTCTACCAAGCCTTTTTCGATTACGCCGAGGGGTTGCGTAAGCAGGGAAAAAGCCTGATCATCACCGGTGATTTCAACACGGCCCACAACGAGATCGACCTGAAGCACCCCGGGCCCAATGCCAAGCGATCCGGTTTTTTGCCCATCGAGCGTGAGTGGCTCGACCACATCGTCGAGATGGGCTACGTGGACACGTTTCGTCATCTCTATCCCGACACGGTGAAATACTCATGGTGGTCCTACCGCTTCAATGCCCGTAAAAACAACGCCGGTTGGCGCATCGATTATTTTTTCGTTTCAGATGACATCATTCGGCAAGGATGGGTAAAGGACGCGTTCATCGACAACGACATTTTTGGGTCGGATCATTGCCCGGTGGGTTTGATCCTAAAAATATAAACAAAAACAGATTGTTTTCTGGAAATATGAAGGCTAAACATTAACTTCTGCATGGCTTGTCGTCGACCCGGCTGATGCGGACGCTGACACTACCGTCCAATGCGCGGGTGAGGAATTACCAATGTCGATTGTGAAAATAGACGGTCTGGATACCTACTACGAGATCCACGGGGAAGGGGAGACCATCGTGTTGCTGCACAACGGATTCTCCTGCGGCATGATGTGGGAAGAGATCCACCCGATGCTCGCCGCGGCTGGTTTTCAGGTGTTGTTATATGACCGGCGTGGGTTCGGTCGATCGGATGGCGGTGCTGACTTCGCCGACTACTATGTGGATGCGCATTTCCGCGAACACAGCGTGTCGGCGATGGCCGAATTAATGGCCCTGCTGGGGATCGACCGCTTTCATATCGTCGGTCAGTGTGAAGGGGGGGTCGTGGGGGTAGACTATGCGGTTCGTTTCCCGGTTCAGGTCAAATCTCTCGTGACTGCCAGCACCCTGTGCCACAGTATCATTTCCATTCAGGCCTTCAACCGTCAGAAGTTGCCGGCAACCTTCGACGACCTGGCTCCGTCGCTTCAAAAAAAATACATTCGCTGGCACGGTGCCGACCGGGGCAGCGTGTTTTACGATATCTGCGCCAAAGGGGGCGGGTGCTATGGTCAAACCGGCTTTTTCGATCTGCGACCGGCCATTTCGCAGGTGACCTGTCCAATCCTGGTCATGTACCCGGACCGGGG
>NZ_JBFELV010000252.1:0-7329 GCF_041551955.1 Desulfosarcina sp. | reverse complement strand
CATGATCAGCAATACGCCGTAAGCCACCGGCAGAATCGTAGTCGCCACCTCCTGCCAGCTGGGGATATACAGCACCCAGTTGTCAAAGGGCATGACCGGCACGGCCATGACCTGCAGCACCATGACCCAGCGGTTCAGGGAAACACCCATAACCCCTAAGAAGAAGGCGGTGACGCGCCAGGTGGGGTTCTTTCTCAACGGTGCGCTGATCAGGATGATGGCAGGCACCACCCCGCCCAGGATAATCTCGGCAAAAAGGATCCAGTAGCCATAAAAGGCGTTTCCGGTATAAAAATCGGCCAGGGTCTGCCCCAGTCCCGGCGCCGTGATGTTGGCCCAGCGGGTCGTATCGCAAATCTTGGCGATGGTGTAGGTGAAGATCATCCAGCCGGAAATCTTGGCCAGCAGTTCGATCACGTTGTCCTTGACCAGTTTTTTGCGGGCCACCTTTTCGGTGATCCAGGTGATCAACAGGGTAAAGCAGGGACCATAGGCGGCGGCGGACCAAGTGAAGAGAAAAAAAGTCCAGGGCCAGATGAGCAGGCCTTCACGAAAGGCGAATGGCCGCCCGAAAAGCACACCGGCCACGCCACCCAACGAACCTTGATGGAAAAAGGAGAGAAACGCGCCGGTGGCGGCGAAGACCGCCATGGTTTCATGCATGTTGTGGCTCAGGTTGTGAAAAAAAGGCACTTTGTCCAGCTGGCGGTTCTCCAGGATCAGGGGAATGTACTCGATGGTCAGTACGGCGAAGTAGCAGGACAGGCAAAAGGCCACCTCGGTGAGCATGGAGTGCACGTTGGCGTGCCAGAAGATAAACCACCCGCGCAGGGGCTGGCCGATGTCGATGGCCAGGATTAAGAGCGCCGAACTGTAGCAGATGAAACCGATGAGCACCGCATAGTTGATGATATTCTTGAGCTCATCCTTGCCGACAATGTATTTGAGCAGACCGCTGAAGAAGGCGCCGCCGCCCAGGGCGATGACGGCCAGGTCCGCCCAGATCCACAGGGCGAAGCCATAGTAGTCGTTCATGTTGGTCTGGTTCAGGCCCTTGAACCAGCACAGCAGCATGGCATAAACGCCCCACGCAAGGACAGCGCCCACAATGCCCAGTCCCAGGAGGAACTGCCACATGGGGCAACGCTTGACGCCTTTGGGTATTAACGCAGAATCCATAGGTTAAGTACTCCTTGATCTGTCAGTTTTGCCGTTCTTGACGAATAGGTCTTGCCGCCAAGGTGATCTCAATGGTGCAGTTTGGCCAATTGCCCTGTTTTTTCGTGGGCGAGGTAGTTGTCTCCTGCCCGTCGGACCCATTCCCTGCTGGACAGATAATAGACTTTGGTATTGGTGCCGGTTCGCTCCAGGAGCCGGAATGCCTTTGGGTTCCTGGAGCGGTTGCCGTTGTCGGGGTCCGGTTTAACGATCTGGTGGACCTGGTGCTCCGGATTGTTCAGATCGCCGAAGACGATGGCACCGGCCGGACAAGCCTGTGTGCAGGCGGTCTGGTAGGCTTCTTCGGCAACCCGGCGTTCTCCTTCGAGATAGGCTTTGTTCTTGGCCAGCTGGTAGCGGTGGAAGCAGAAACTGCATTTTTCAACGACACCGCGCATGCGCGGGGACACATTGGGGCTCAGGTATTTTTCCATGCCGTCCGGCCAGACCGGATCCCACCAGTTGAAATACCGGGCATGGTAAGGGCAGGCACCCATGCAGTACCTGCAGCCGAAGCAGCGGGTCACGATTTGGCTGACGATGCCCGTTTCACGGCTGTAGTCGGTTGCGGTCGCCGGGCAGACCGACACGCACGGGCTGTGGCCCCCGTGGCCTTCACAGTGCTGGCACGGCCGAGGCAGATAACAGACGTCCGTATCCGGAAACGATTTGCCGTTGTTCAGTTTGAAAATTCGCATCCAGGTGATGCTGAGCAGTTTATCTGACTCATCTTCTTTAAACGGTATGTTGTTCTCGGACATGCAGGCGACCATGCAGGCGCCGCAACCGGTGCATTTGTCAAGATCGATCGCCATTCCGTATCTCATTGGCGTGCCGTGTTTCTGCGCGTGTTTCATCAGAACCTCGTGTCAGGTGAGTTAGGCTTTTACCAGCTTCGCCCGGATTCCCCAGGCTGCATCGAAACCGGTGGACGGGTCCTCCACTGGGCCGATGAGTTCGTTGACGTTGACTCCCTTGCCTGCCAGGTAGCCGTCATAGGCAGTATGTCCCAGCCCCCTGGCCATGGCCAACACGCCGGGTTTTATGCCTTCGAACAGGTGGACGCGTACCTGGGCTTCACCCCGGGGGGTGGTCAGGGTGGCGCGTTCACCCTCTCGGACGCCGACTGCACCGGCGGTTTGTGGATTGATTTCGATGAAACCATCCGTACCTTTGATGACGGTGTCGGCGACGGCCTTGATCATGAAAGGGGCCTCGCCGACGTATCCGCTGGTGAGTTTAATGGAGTCATAGGGCAGCAGCAGCAGCGGGAAGCTGTTTACATCGCCTTCGGCCTGAACGGCCGGTGCATCCATCCCGGCCAGTTGAAGCGTGTCGGCAACCGGGTCGGTATCGGCCTGCACCCAGACACCCGTTTCCATAAGCGCGTCCCATTTTTCCGCCAGCGTCTCTTCCAGACAGGTTTCGTAGTCACTCCAGGGAAACGCCTCGGCCATGGAGCCGCCCATGGCCCTGGCTGTTGCGATCAGGACTTCGCCAAGGTGGCGCGTGTTGAACTGTGGAGACACCACCGGTTTGCTCAATCCAATCATTTGCCGGGCGAGGCCGGCCTCCACCGGAACGTCCTGGTAACGTTCCAGGTAGACGTGATCGGGCAGCAGCAGATCGGCCATGGCAGCCGTCTCGTCCTGAAATGACGAAAAACTGACAATCAACGGGATGCGGGAGAATGCCGCCTTTACGCTTTGGGTGTCAGGCAGATCGTGACAGGGGTTGGCGCCGGCCACCAGCAGGACCTGCATGGGGTATGGTCCGCCGCCGTTGACACTGTCGGCCAGTCGGTTGGTCAGGTATCGGGCATCGGTGTATTTGCCGGCACCCGCGCCGTCGAGGCGGACTTGGGCCAGGCTGGCGGCGGCCAGGTTGTCGATGGTCACATCGGGCCACTGGATATAGTCCGCTTCCGGGATCGCCCACATGCCGCCTTCCTGGTTGATGTTTCCCGCCAGGGCGTTGAGGATGCAAACGGCGGCGGTTTCCCGCAGGCTTCCTGACACCTGACCCTTGCCGCGGCCGAATAGCGCCAACGGCCGATTGGCATCGGCAAAACCCGTGGCCAGCTCGACGATGACCTCGGCATCCACGCCGGTCGTCTGCGATACATGTTCCGTTGTGTACGTGGCCAGTAGATCGCTTTTCCAACTGCCTAACCCGGAGATCGCGCGAGTGTTCAGCATGTTGCCATCGACCAAAACGGCGGCAATTCCCAGCGCCAGGTCGGCTTCGGTGCCCGGGTTGACCGGGACCCATCGGGTGGCCTTGGCCGCACTGTTGGACAGGCGCGGCTCCACCTGGACGACGGTGATGTCTTTTTCTTTCCAGAGACTGGCGGCCTTGAACATGCGCACCGGAGATCCCCAGCCGTCTACGAAGCCGCTGCCGAAGCTGAGAATGTGATCGGCATTCTCCACATCGAAACCGGTTCTGCCGTTACCGCCGAACAGGGCCTTGACGGCGAACTCATCAACATCCCGTTGGGACGGTGTACGCATGAAATTGGGGGATCCATAGGCCGTCAGGAACCGCCGGATCAACGCCGGCACCGTGCCGCTGTCCGACCCGGCGATGGCGGCCACGGTATGGGCTTCACCCTTGTCACGGATGTCGCTCAGTTTTTCCGTCAGGATGGCGATGGCCTCATCCCAGGAAATTTTCTGCCATTTGCCTTCGCCCCGTTCGCCGATGCGCTTCATGGGCGATTTGATTCGGGTGGGTCCGTAGAGCATCTGAAGGCCGGAAAGCCCCAGGATGCATATGCTGCCGTCGTTGAGGGGGTGACCCGGCTGTCCTTCGATTTTAACGGCGCGGTTGTCGACTTTGCGAACGGAGATCCCACACCCACCCGGGCACAAGGAGCAGGTTGAGTCTTCGTAGACCACCTCTCCGTCGGGCGGGACCGGCGTCCAGGGCCACATCTGCGACCAGATGGAGGAGTCATCCATCAGTTTCCACGGCAACGGCGACAAAGCGGTGCCCGCTGCGCCGCCGATCACAAACGACAAGAAACTTCTTCGGTCAACTTTCATCGATTATCCCTCACCTTATCCCAATCTGAAGCTGAAATCATTATCTGGGGCATGCTTTCGTTATTTGTGACAGACAAAACAGGCATCGCGCTCGGTCTGGACGCTGGAGGTGTGAATCATGCCCGCCTCTTTGTGGCATTGGGCACAGTCATCCATCTTCATGCGGTCCCAGCTGTTTTTCTTGAGTCCGGCGATGTTTTTACCCCAGATGTCCCGGCTGTAGCCGGTAAGCCGGTTGTATTCATAGGGGCGGGATACCTCCGATTCACCGATATGACCATGGCAGACCACGCAGTCCATGTTTGCGCCGATCACGTGGGCGGCATGTGAAAAGAACACGCAGTCCGGTTGGCGGGAATAGGATAGCCAGGGCACTTCTCGTTCCTTGGCCACATATTGCTCGACGAAGATGGCTTCGTCTTCGGTGTCACCCATGGGCTCTTCATGACAATCGATGCATTGGGCAAGTTTGGGAATGCCTGAAAAGCTGCCGTCTTCTCTGAAGTAATGGCATCCTTCGCAGCCTTCGCCCACCTCTTCGACATGCAGGGCGTGGTTGAAGTTTAAGGGCTGCTGTTTTTGGGAGTAGAGGAGTTTGGGAAAGACGACCCACCCCAACACCATGCTGGCCGCAAAACCGATGATGAAAAATAGGATGATAAAACCGCCGGCACCACTCTCCTTGCCGCCGCTGCCATGTGCCGTATGATCATCATTCCCCGCTCTGGCATTTTCGTCTAAGGTGCTCATGGAATCTCCGTCAACCGCTGTGTGATGATTTCTGCTGTGAAACCAACCATTCCTGAAACCCCGGTGCCGGCCGCCGCGTCGCCCGATAGCGTTCTATTTTCGAACGCGCCGGCTTCGACGCCGATGATTTCATGTCCATATAGTTCAGGAGGGATGCAATCCCGCCTTCGGGTGTAAAAAACACGGGAGGTGAAGCTTGCGACTTTCTATCGGCAGTCGGTCGTTTTGTCAAGAAAAAATCCTTGAAAACAGGCCGTTGACCGAACTCCGCTGGCCAATTGCAAACCGGGGCGACGTGTCGATTTTCCCTGGGTATGCGCCACGTGATCGGCTTGTCCTGGAATCACCGGGGGGCATGCCGGTGCCGTGCGATAGGGGTGGGGGGATGCGCTAAGAACGGACTTGACATGTGCGCCTTTAACATTATTTTCTCCCTGTTTTTGCAGGACGCTTTTTGGCCAGCCAGGTGAGTATGGCTGATGCCATCAAGTCTGCCATAACCCGACAACGCTCCACCCGCCACCTTTTCGCTCGACCGCCACCGTTTCGCTGCGACGACGGGGGCGACGGTGTGTACAGGGTGTCGCCTTTTTGAACCCGTCAATTCGAAGGCCAAGGAGACCGCACATCCATGATTGAAGTAAGGCATCTGACCAAGCAGTTCGGCAAACATCCGGCCGTAGACAACATCTCCTTTAGCGCGGAAAAAGGGGAAATCCTGGGTTTCTTGGGGCCCAACGGCGCGGGAAAGTCCACTACCATGCGCATGATCACCGGGTTCTTCCCGCCTACCAGCGGGACGGTGGTCGTCGGCGGCAGTGATATTTTGACCCAATCCCTCGCCGCCCGCAAAAAGATGGGTTACCTGCCTGAGAACGCACCGGTTTACCCGGACATGACCGTCAGCCGCTATCTGGATTTTTGTGCCGAGATTCGCGGATTCGGGGGAGCCGGCAAAAAGCAGCGGGTGGGCGAGACCATAGAGCGATGTTTTCTGGCCGGTGTTCGTCATCAGGCGGTAAACACCCTCTCCAAGGGCTACAAACAGCGGGTCTGCTTTGCCCAGAGTATTCTGCACGACCCCGAATACCTGATCCTCGACGAACCTACCGACGGTCTGGACCCCAACCAGAAGCACGAAGTGCGCTTGATGATCCGGGAGATGAGCGCCACCAAGGCGATCATCTTTTCCACCCATATACTCGACGAGGTCGATTCGGTCTGCAGCCGGGCCATCATCATTGCCGACGGAAAGGTGGTGGCCGACGATACACCCGACGGTCTCAGGCGGCGGTCTATTTCCCATGGATCCGTCGTCTTGACGGTTGCGGGCGCGGCGGCAGATGGTATGCAGAAACGAATTGAGGCATTGGACGAGGTGGCATCGGTGTCGGTTGTGGAGTCCGATGGCGAGCGGAGGACCTTACGCATTTTTCCCGTCGATCCGGCGGTGCCTGTTGCCGATCGGGTGATCGCTTTGGCGAACCATGAAGGGGTGCGCATCGCTTCTGTGTTTGTCGAACAGGGGCGGTTGGACGATGTGTTTCGTGAAATCACCACCGGTATAAGACCCTTACATCCAATGGAGTGACCCATGCAAAGCGGTAATTTTTTAAGAAACATATGGATCATCATGAAGCGCGAATTTGCCGGATACTTCGGTTCCCCGGTGGCCTACGTTTTCATCGTGATTTTTCTTCTGCTGACCGGTTTTTTCACTTTTTACCTCAGCAACTTTTTCGAGGCGGGGCAGGCCGACTTGAAAGGCTTCTTCCAGTGGCACCCGTGGCTGTTCATGTTTCTGGTGCCGGCCGTTGCCATGCGCCTGTGGGCCGAGGAGCGCCGTTTGGGGACGATCGAACTGCTCCTGACCCTGCCGGTGACCGTCACCGACGTGGTTCTGGGGAAATTCCTGGCCGCCTGGTGTTTTATCGGCATCGCGCTGGCCCTGACCTTTCCGCTGGTGCTGACCACCATGTATCTGGGCAATCCGGATTTGGGAGTGATCTTTTGTGCCTATCTGGGCTCATTTCTCATGGCCGGCACTTTTTTGAGTGTGGGCAGCATGACCTCGGCTCTCACTCGCAGCCAGGTGGTCAGCTTCATTCTGGCCGTGGTGGCCTGCCTGTTTCTCATATTGGCCGGTTTTGGGCCGGTGACGGCCGTGCTTTCCGGCTGGGCACCGATGTGGCTGGTGGACCTGGTGGCCCAGCACGCGATCACCTATGCCGGTCTGAGCGTCTACATCTACCCCGGCGACGGCTGGGGCAGCGACCATCAGTCCTTCCACAACTACGGCTACGACGCGATCCTG
>NZ_JBFELV010000251.1:0-7349 GCF_041551955.1 Desulfosarcina sp. | reverse complement strand
CCTTGTTTGCCGCCGAAACCCAGATGAACATCGCTGCCGAGGAACTCGGTATCGACCCCATCCAGATCCGTCTGAAAAACGCCATGGTTTCCGGCGACGAACTGCCCGGCGTGGCCACGATCAGCTCCTGCGGATTCGTGGAATCGCTGAAGGCGGTGCGCCGCATCAGCGGATGGTCCCGCAAGCGCAAACGTCTGAAAACCGGCCGGGGGGTGGGCATCGGCTGCTACAGCTTCATCTCCGGCGGTGTCTTCAACTGGTTCAACACCCAGTATCCCTTTTCGGCCGCCGAAGTGCGCGCCTTCGATGACGGCACCGTCCATCTGCTGACCATGGCCTCGGACATCGGCCAGGGATCGGACACGGTGCTCAAACAAATTCTCGCCGAAAGCCTGGGGCTGAAGATGGAGGACATCCGGCTCACCGCCGCCGACACGGCCATGACGCCCCAGGCCGATCTGGGCACCTGGGGCAGCCGGGTGACCCTCATGGCCGGCAACGCGGTGCTGGACGCAGCCAAGAAGATCAAAGAACGGTTGTCCGGGGCCGTTTCGGCCCGGTTTAACCTCAACGTGATCTTCGACATCGAATTTGCCGACGGCCGGGTGTTTGCAGCGGGCAAGCCGGACCGGGGCATGACCTTCGGCGAGGCGGTGGCCTTTGTCCAGAAGACCCAGCGGGGTGAACCGCTGGTGGCCCGGGGGTCCTACACCCCCCGGGGCAAGGGGCTGGTCAGCCCGGCCTTCAGCTTCGGCGCCCAGGTGGCCGAGGTCACCGTGGACACCGACACCGGCCAGATCCAGGTGGAGAAGATGTGGACCGCCCACGACTGCGGCACGGTGCTCAACCCCATGGCCGTGGAGGGTCAATTGGAGGGATCCGTGCAGATGGGGCTGGGTTACGCCCTCTCCGAGCAGTTCGTCATGGACGGTGGGAAAACCTTGAATACGACCTTCCTGGACTATAAAATGCCCAACGCCGCGGACATGCCCCCGGGCGAGTCGGTGTGCATCGACACCTTCGAACCCGAAGGGCCCATGGGCGCCAAGGAGGCCGGCGAAGGGTTGGCCTCCCCGACGGCACCGGCCATTGCCGAGGCGGTTTTTCACGCCACCGGGTACCGGTGCACGGACCTGCCCATCACACCGGAAAAGGTGCTCAAGGGGCTGGGGAAGCTTTGATACAGAAGCCTGAAGACTGATGACAGAGGTCGGAAATCGACCATCGGACTTCCGTCCTCAGTCCTCGGTCATCAGCACTTTCCCAACTTAGGCGTCAGCTCCACCTGAAAGGTGTGTCCCAGCACCTCGGCGATGGCATGGACCGTGTTGTGGAAACGCGCATAGGTCATCGCCAGACCGATGATGCCCGCCAGGATCTGCAACGACTCCAGATCCTGCTCCGACACTTTCCACGGTTCGTAATGGTACAACCGAAGCACACCCACCACCTCGCCAAGATGAACGATGGGCAGGGACACGATGGCGGCGATACCCTCTTTGCGTGCTTCATCCGGGTATTGCAGGCTCTTGTTCTTTTTGCTGATGTCAGAAATCACCACCGGGTTGCCCTGAAAGGTTTCGTTGATGCTCTTGGGCGTGTTCAACGGCCCCTTGGTCAGGTACTTGGCGGAGAGGCCGAAGCTGGCCAGAATCTCCAGTTCCTCGGTGACCGCATTGAGCACGAAAATGGCGCACCCCTTGATGTCGAGGCTGGCGGTGAGCAGTTGGGCCAGGTGGTTGGTCATCACGTCCAGGTCCTCGCTGTAGGCGATCGACCGTGTCACGGCCTTGAAGATGTCGATGTTGATCCTGTTTTCAAATGCCATGTCATCCTCCTTTCAGGTGGCAACGCAGATGGTGACGCCGCGCAGGGCGGTCACCACGCGGGCGTAAATGCTCCGGGTAAAAAAATGGGTCACTTTGCCCGCGCCCCTGCTCAGCACCAGCACGTTGCAGCCGGCGACCCTGTCCACAATCGCTTCTGCGGCGCTTTTAATCCGTTTTTCGAACACGCAGGTGACGGCGTCGCGGTCGAACCCGCTCTTCACCAGCATCTCCCCCACCTCCTTCAAGGCCTCTTCCTTTTCCTTGAGCTCCACTGCCAGATAGGTCATGCCGCTCCTCATCTTCAGATTCTCCGGACTGGCGGACACATCGATGGTCGGCAGCGGCGTATACGCATGAAAGAGCGTGACGCGGGTCTCCCTTCGCCCGGCAAATGCATCGATGGCAAACCGGATCGCCTTTTGATCGTTGGGGGAATAATTGTAGGGCAGCAGAATATGAAACGTTGCCATGGCGCCCTCCTTTCCTGTTGAAAAGGGTTATGGGTCGGCCGCACACCGACAGCGGTATCGGGCAGATGAAACAGGCGCAGGCAAAGCATAGATAGACGAGGTCAATTAAGAACGGAGAAATGGCAGTTACGGAAGATCCAACAGAAAACCGTAAACGTCCGCATCAGCAGCGGCGGCCAGAACAAGCCAACGAGGGTGGCTCATTATTCAATGCTAAATGGGACCCGGGTTGCTGTCAAATAAAAAACGGCTACAGACCGTATACCTCCACCGGCTCGATTTTGCCTTTGAGCGCGGTTGTCGGCAGGCTGTGCAAAGGGAATTCCCGGGAGAAGCGCCGCCGGGTGTCTGCGCTGACGATGATGCTGGTGCCATGCTGTTTGTTGGCCTCCTGGAGCCGCGAGGCGACGTTGACCGTGTCCCCGACCAGTGCGTAGGACAGACGGGAAGGGCTGCCGATGTTGGCCGCCACCACGTTTCCCGAGTGAATCCCGATACCGTGTTGGAGCGGTGAGTGCCCGCGGTCGGCAAAAATCCGGTTCACCGCCGCCAGCCCATCGTTCATGTTCATTGCCGCGCTCATGGCTTGGGTGGCATGATCCGCGAGGGGGACCGGTGCTCCGAACACCGCTTCGATTTCGTCACCGATGAACTGCAGGACCAATCCGCCCTGATCGCTAATGGCGGTCTCCATCTCCTCGAAATACCGGTTGATGATCCGCACCACCTGCTGGGGCGTTGTCCTTTCGACAAGGGGCGTAAAATTGCGCAGGTCGGCGAACAGCACCGACACCTCACGGACTTCGCCATCCAGAGGGATCTTACGCGAAAGCACTTCGTCCCTGACCGCTTTGGAAACATACTTCCCGAAGGTTTCCTTGATGAACTCCCTTTCTTTGAGGCCGGTGGCCATTTCGTTGACCGCATCGCCTACGTACCCCAGTTCATCGTTGGAAGACACGCTGACCCGGCCGTCGAAATGCCCGTTTCGTATTCGTTTCAGCATGGATGTCATGTCCGCCAGTGGTCGCGTCAGATTGCTGCTGACCAGAAAGGTGAGCCAGACGCCCACCCCGGCAAAAATGGCGGCGTGGCTGAAAATCATGGACTGCATCGCCGACAGCGCCTGGCCAGTATCGGCAAACGTTTGGGAAATGCCCCAACTGTCCCGCGCCAGGGTAGACAAGGGAATCAGGTTGGTCGCGGTTAAAAAGGCAATCAGGCGAGTCCGAATGCGGATGCGGATGGTATTCGAGACGGCGGACATGCCCCCATGGGGGAAAAAATAAGGAATCATCCGCCGCTGCATGAAAAATTCGATCACGAAAAAAGCCACGGTGACGGAGACCAACCCAACCTGAACGTTCAGTGAGAAGGCGCCAACAATAGCCTTCCGGTCCAGTCCCAATTTCCAAAAGTAAAGGGCATAAGTGACGCCAGCCGAGATCCAAACCAGCGCATTCAAGGCCATTAAAAAAAACGGCTCGTTGAGCAATCTCTGGTGGGCTTTGTCAGTGAGGACGTCGGAGGTTGCGAGGCCGTCGCGGCGACGCTTCAGATAGCGCCGGATGGGACGTTCGTAGATCAGCGTGATGGCAATGGGTACGATAAAGCTCAGCGGAATAAATATAAGATCGATGGTCGCAAACAGATTGCTTCGCATATCGCTATGCAGCGTACCCGTACGGCTAAACAGGTAGAAGACAACCGTCACGCCGATAATGTTGGAGATCACGTTGGCGATGATCATCGTATTTCTGAATCGAAAGCGCCTGACCAAGTTCATTCACAGCTCCTTTTCTCCAAGCGGGCATGACAACGCTGACCGAAAGCAGGGACGGCCCTTCATTCCGCCGTATAGTAGACACCGGGGATCCAGCTTTTGCGCAGTTTTGTCGTTTTGTCCGCCGATTCGGCGGCGTCCTCGAGGAATTTGAACGTATGTTTACCGATGCGGATGACATCGTTGTGCACCAGTTTCTTGCGGTCGATGGGAGCACCGTTGATGTAGGTGTGGTTCGTGCTGTTTAGGTCTTCGATGAAATAACCCGCCCGGCCGGCGTCTTCCATGTATTCGACCTTTTCTATTTTTGCATGGCTCTGGCTGGCCAGCATGTCGTCGATGAATACATCGGAATCGGTTTTCCGACCAATCCGCAGCTCAGCCTGGTCAAGGGGTATTCGCTTGATGGTCAAGCCTTCGTGGGTAAGAACGAGCATCGCCATTTCTCTTCTCCTTATTGATTATTTCAGCCTTCGCAGGCAAGCGTTTATCTCCTCTACCACCTTTTCAGCCGATGCAAACCGTTTGGTCGTTCGTTTGGCCAGCAGCCGGTTGACGATCGACTTCACGCAGGCCGGAATGTCTGAAGCCACTCGGGCCAGCGGCGTGTGGGCATGGTGGGAAATCGCGTATAAGATGGTGGACATCGAATCGCCCTTGAAGGGTCTGGTTCCGGTGAGCAGTTCGTAGAAAACGATTCCCAGGGAAAAAAGATCGGAGCGGCCATCTATGCGCTTTCCGTTCACCTGCTCCGGTGACATGTAATTCGGTGTTCCCAATATCACCCCGGTTCGCGTCTGGGATGCATCGACGACCTGGGCGATGCTGAAGTCGGTGACTTTGACGCGGCCGTCTGCCAGCAGCATGATGTTGGCCGGCTTGATATCGCGGTGCACGACGCCCTGGTTGTGGGCGTAGTCCAAAGCGGCCGAGACGTCAGCGATGACGGCCAATACCCGAGAAATCGGCAGCAGGTTATCCTTTTGGCAATAGCGGGTCAGGGTTTCGCCGCTGAGCAGTTCCATGGCGATATAGGCCATATCATGCTCTTCACCGACATCGTAAATAGAAACGATGGTGGGATGAGACAACTTGCCGGCCGCCTCGGCTTCCCGGGAGAAGCGCATCTTGACGTCGACCAGTTCCGCCGGTTCGACCTCCGCATAGGCCAGCGTTTTGATGGCCACATTGCGGTTGATTTTGGGATCACGGGCCAGATAGACCGCCCCCATGGCACCCCGGCCGAGTTCTCTGAGGATTTCATACCGCCCGAACGTCGGTTTGGCGCTGCCGTCCCCCATCCTCAGCGGCACGTCGCCCCTGACGCCGGCGACGATCGTACGGTCCAGCTCGCTGAGCCGGCGACTGCGCTTGTCGACATCCTTGAAGGCACCAGCCGTTCGGAGGTGCCGGTAGATGTCCAGCGCCTTGTTGAACATGCGTTTGCGTTCGAAATCCAACGCCAGATTGTACAGCAGGTTTTTAACCGTGCGATCCTGTACCGGGCACTGCACAAACTGCTCATAGGCCATGTCAAACATCCCCTGCCCTTGGTACGACAGCCCCAGGGTTTTGCAGGCGTCCAGTTTGTCTGCCTGCAGCCGTCGCGAAGCAAGCGTCGTCTGGAGCACGAGAAATCCTCCCGCAGCCAGAACCATCGGCCCCAGCACCTCGATCCTGTAGCCATACCCCAGCAACATGCCGACGGTCGCGGCGTACCACGTCACCATAAAGGACATAAGAATGATGGCCCCGACCCGGGGACTCACACGGGGAATCACGACGACCAGAAAAAAAGCGAAGTAGAGAACGACCCCGAACTCCAGCGCCTTAGCCCATGACGGCCGTGAAAGCCGGTGGCTGGCCAGTATTCCCGACAGCGCATTGGCCATGATTTCGACAGCCGACGCCCGGTCGCGCAATCCTACCGGAAAAGTGGGGGCCGCCGTTTCGGCGGTTACCCCGATCAATACGATTTGGTCCTTGAATACAACCGGATCGACATCCCCATTGAATATCTCGGAACAGGAGAACCATCGTTGGCGCGTCCATCTGCGGTCGTGATTTACCAGCATCCGGTAGGCGCCATCGGTGGGCAGGTCGAGGTGACTGATGAGAAGGTGCGGCTGTCCGAAGAAATCCGCTTCCACCGAGAGGTCCTTCAACCGGCCGCCCACGTGCTTGAGCGCCAACTGGAAGGGCAGCGCGGGAATCAATCGCCCGTAATAATCCACGAACAAAGGTAGATGCCGGACCCTGCCGTCGGGATCCGCCTGCAGATTCGTGTGCCCCATCGCCCCGGCCTTGCCCGCCAGGGCCTCGAACGGTTCAAACAGCCCAAAAACGGCCGGGGGGCCCTGCGATCCGGTGCCGAGGGACCTGATCAACGCGAGAGGTGTACCGGTGCCACCGGTGGGCAGCACGGTGGCGCTGAGGGAGTTGATGATCACCATTCCCGACGGGTCGGCGATGTCGTTTCCGGTCTGATGTTGCATGGCGCCGTGTATGGGCAGCACCACGTTCCTGCCGCGTCGGATGGCGGCGATCAGGCGGTCATCCTGGTTCAATCTTGATTCGGCATGGCTGAGCAGGCCATCAAACCGGTCGGTGGATGACCCGGCCCCTTTCCTTTGCGCGTCGCCGAGTTGGGCTTTAAGCTGCCTGATTTCAAGCAAACCGGGGTTTTGGTCCGGTTGGGTGTAAAGGATGCAGACACCCAGGGTTTCGGCGCCGTGGTCCGATATCAACCGCACCAGGTCGGCAATCCGCGAGCGGGGCCAGGGCCAGTCGCCGAACTGCCGGATACTGCGTTCATCGATGGCCACAATGGCAATGGGTTGTTCCTGCGTATGGTGAACGCGCCCAACCCAGTAGTCATAATTCCTGTTTTCAAAATAGGCCCACGGATCCAATGGCGACACCATGCAGGCCAGGACGACCCCGGTCAGCAGAAGGATCTGGATGAAGGGCGATGTGAGAATCTTTTTCAACATATGCCGCATTCGTTCTGGATAGTGGCGGGAAGGTGGGGCTGTATACAGAAGGCGCCACTTACCGTATGTTCATTTGCAATGCCTTGCATGCAGTCCGCGTTTCAACCGCCATTGTCCGCTGTCAATCTGTAAATCATTGAACGTTATGCAAAATCAATGCAATTATATATTTTTATGGGTTTACGGCGGGGACAATGGGGATAAGCCGCTTTTTTGACCTGAAAACTGACCGTCTAAACCCATTTTTCGGCCAATTCTATGCGATATCTGATTT
>NZ_JBFELV010000250.1:0-7350 GCF_041551955.1 Desulfosarcina sp. | reverse complement strand
CCGGCTGCAGATGATCATGAAGAGCATCCACCAGACCTGTTTGAATGCGGCCGAGCAGTACGGCACGCCGGGCAATTACATGAACGGGGCCAACATCGCCGGTTTCGTCAAGGTGGTGGATGCCATGATCGACCAGGGCGTGGTATGATGGCTTTTGTCGGTTAGGAGTAAATGCCGCCTTTCAAAGAGGGGATCGAAAAAAAACGGCATCCGATGGTAAAGGATGCCGTTTTTTATTCATGCTTATACCGGTTGGCTAAACTCTTACCACATTGGCGGCAGCGGGGCCACGGTCGGTTTTCTCGACTTCGAAGGTCACCCGATCTCCTTCCGCAAGGGTTTTGAATCCCTCCGCCTGAATGGAGGAAAAATGAACGAAAATGTCACCCTGACCATCTTCCTGTTCGATGAAACCAAACCCCTTTTTGTCACTGAACCATTTTACAACACCGTTTGCCATTTCTGCAGCCTCCTTAAAAAATAGTAAACATATCGGTCTTGAATGTTGGCTGCCGCCGTTTACCTGGGTGTTGAAAAATCATTGCGTTTAGAGGACCGCACGGTCCGTCGGCTATCATACTCGGTTGTCATGCTTTACATGCATTTTTCCGCCAATGTTGACCTGTCTTGCCTGCGCGCATGACATTTTTCATCACCTGGGTAGCGGTGCGCACCTCCCATGTGCAAGACCATCCGACCGGCAAACCGGTCGTCACACGATTGATGGAACCTACGATAACAGATCGATTAAAGAGAAGATAACGATCGCCTTGGTTCACAACGCGCCATATCGTTGAAGCATATGCCAGGTCTCAAAGGCTGTTGTAGACCTATTGCAACCGGTCCGATTGGACCGCCCTTCATACCCGGCATCTTTTCACTACAAACCGTATACAGAGTAAATGCCGCGTCCTGCTCGTTTCATTTTGCCTTTTTTGCAGGCGCGATGAACGATATTGCTGATCTGCTTTTCGGTAAAGCCCGACTTTCCTCTCAAGGCCTCCACGGAGATTCCTTTTTTAAATCGTTTCATGATAGTGAGCACTTGATCCGTGGGGGTGAGGGTTTTTCCCTTCGGTGAGGCCTTTTTTTTGGCAGCAGGTACCGCTTTTTTCTTCGGGGCCGCTGCGGGTGATTTGTTTTCAAACGCGTTTGCCATGGCTTCGGTTTTCTTGGCCAGGGTATTTAACTGCCGGGCGACGGTTTTTAGATCTTTGGTAATTTTTTTCATAACCGGAGTCCTCCATTTGATGGGATGTGCAATTGCGTTCTTCTTACGTGATATATTTAGGAAAGGTCGAGACGCTGCCCGGCCGATCAACGGCTTGAAGACGCAGGTGAGCAGCAACTCGGTTGATTTTTCATTACTCGATAGCCTGCTTAATATCGGTCAATCCTCAGTCGATGTGGTCGATGCGGACCTTGAATAACCGCAGGTAATATAAAGCTGCCTGAAAGTCTCCTGAGAATAGGAGGTGCAGGCGCTGAAACGCATAATGAGATGAGCATAGTGGATCGTTGGAAAAATGTCAAGCTCCCAGAATATCACTGAAAAATGATCTGTTAAGCAATGGTTCCTCTGTATTGTGTTAAGAGAACGACAGTCCGTTACAGCGAAAAGATCACACACGTCACACGTTGGCAGGCAGGAAATCGGTACTACCAGGCCTTAATCGGTCCGGTGTCCAGATGAATGAAATCCGAGTCGGGATAGTAGCCGACACCACCGCACCGGAGGTTTAAAGCTATTTTTCGAAGTGCGGCAGTCTGACAGCCGGGGATTCGGATGTCGATGGCACGGCCCTCCATGTGCAGGCTTTTCGGAGCGACGCCTGCCGTGACTTTTCTCAACGCCTCATTCGTGCTCGGGGAGCGGTAACCGGAGATGATGCTGAGCGGGGAGCGCGGCTTTTCCTCCATTACGATGCGATGAAGCAAATCCAAAAGCTTCGGATCAACCGGTTTGATCTCTCCGGTGCGGTGATCCCTCATGATATGACTGATCCGGTTCACTGCACGATGGATCAGCTTCCCCCGCGACCGGTAGCAGGTCTTGAGGGTCTCCCCGGTGTGAATATTATAGAAAGACAATATGTGGGGTTCATGGTTTGTGGGATCGAGCGCAGCCAATACCGGGTGTGCGAAGACGGTGGTCATGATCGCCGATGCCCCCACTTTCAAAAAGGTTCTTCGGTCAGTGGTGTAAGATGAGATGTCGTTCATCATCAATATTCCTTGAAATCTATATATAGTCCGTTTCTCGCCGGTTAGCGGGTCGTGATGGCGCCAATCTTGTCCAGCGCAAAACGGTACCGTGATGGTTGGCACATATAAAGCTTATTCGGTCGTTGGGAAAAATTGCTTAGAAAACATTAAGGAAAAATAGTCTGGCTGTCAAGGGGGTTACAGCGAATACAGATGGTCCGCGCCTGGCAATATATGGGGTCTGATCCGTGCACGAAAAATAAAGTTCCGGCCGATTCAGCCGATAATTGGATCAAATATTCAACCCTCACCCGGATCCGGGAGCCGGCGAGCCGTGTTCAGTTAATCGTAACTATTGCAACGGTCCGGGCGAGGCGCACACGAACCCGTCGGAAATGCGACTTGTCAAGCATGCATCAGGACCGATGATGAAAAAAAATAAGCCCATCAACCCAACGACCCGCAGAACCGGACTCGACCGGCGCTGGATACCCGCTGAGAACCATCAGCCGGAACGACGGCGCCGCGCGGACAGACGGACGATCAGGAATCGATCTTTTTTAGACCCCTTTGAGTCGACCGGGGTGGAGGAAAACAGTGAGCTCTTTCCCGAAATCAATATACCGGCCGGACAGCCGGAGGCGAAGCTCCTGGCCCTGCCATTCGACGAGGAAGGGAGTTCTGAGCCTCAGGACGCCGTTTTTAAAAGGATCACCTCGGACGACGAATGACTTTACAATCCCTCATCTGCTGACGAACATAGGCGAATGCGGTTCGTCGACGGGTTTTTGCCAGTCCATGCGCACCCCGGCTTCCGTCAACATGGTGATGGCGCTCTGCATGTGGGTACCGATGGTGTCCACCCCGTGGGAATCATCGCCTGGAACGATGTCGATGCCCCATTCAGCGGCTTTTTTCAAAACGGGTGCCGACAGGTAGGGCTCCTCCTCACCCCTTGACAGTGGACGCAGGTTAAAGTCCAGGATCAGGTTCAACTGCTTGATCAGTTTCAGATTCCTGAGGATTTTCTCCCAGATCATTGGTTTGATCAATCGAGCGCGGTAATCAGGATCAAATATCCGAACGATATCCAGGTGACCTACCACGCGGGGTACGAGCGTCCGAATCATTTCGTACTGCTGGTCGAAATAGGCGGCGTACAATCCATCCAGCCCGCCGCAGCGATCGGCCGCCTCCTGGTAGCGGGCTTTGCTGTAGTCAAAGGGGATGTCTTTGACATGGTGGACGGAGCCCACTACATAATCGGGTGAAAAGCTGTCGATCAAGGCTTTGGCAAAGTCGAGGCTGCCGCCGCAGTCTTCCGTTTCGAACCCGACATAGATCCGGATGTCAGCCGCATATTTTGCCTGAAGGCGCCGGCAGGTGGTCATGTAGCCGGTAAATCGCTCCTTGAGCGTTCCGGCGTCAAATCCGGCGGTTTTCTCTTCAGGGTAGACAAAGGCATCCGATACCGGTGGCATGTGCTCGGTGATGCCCACCCAGGGATACCGATGATCGATGTAAGCCAGAACAATCTCCTCGAGGGTGTCCTTGGCGTGGCCGCAGAACTGGCCGCTGTGGCCCCCGTGAACTGAGACCGGTGGTGGGACGTTCATTCAATTGCTCCTTTTTGTTGTGCATCTGTCCGATAACAGCGTCCATCCAGAAATGGCATTTTGTGGCCCAGTTCTGCGTTCTCGCGATATTTAAATCCTCGACGTAGTCCCAGCTATGCCCGCGGTTTTAATAACCCGGCGGCCTTGATCTGAACCACAACCTACCATTTCTGAACGGACACTAACAAAAAAATTTCGTTGATAAACACCCGGCGGCGCGTATCGGAAAACCGCTGGATGGCTAGTCGCAGCATGGTTCGGGGTCACCGCCGGCAATGTTGAAACCTTGCCTGAGCAGGTTGGCGATGGGGAGGAAATGGGGTTGCGGCATTTCCGACCATCGGTACCAGCCCCAGCGTTCGCACTTGTCCGGTTCTTTTACCCGGGCGTCGCCGCTCGTCTGGTCGGCAACCACGAAAAGCGTGACATAATGCTTATTCTCGTCTTCGAAGACATCGTTGGTGAAGGGACCCATGCGCAGATCGATGATGGACAGCCCGGTCTCTTCAAACAGTTCGCGCCGGGCGCAGGCTTCGATGGATTCGCCGAATTCGAGGTGGCCGCCGGGAAACTGCCAGGTGCCCGCACCGTGGGCATTCCTTCGCTTTCCCAGGAGCACCCGTCCATCCCGGATAACGATGACGGCAACTCCGATGTAGGGTCTAATTTCTGGGTTCATGGGTTCAGGGGTTCTGGGTTCAGCGTTTTGGGTTCTGGGTTCCGGTTCTGGGTTCAAACTCAGAAAAATAAAAAACTTCAAATCACAATTTCCAAACAAATTCCAAATTCCAACTTTTAAATTTCAAACAAGGTCAAAAACCAACAAAAGTTGGGTTCTGGGTTCCGGGTTCTGCGTTTAGGGTTCAGCGTTCAAACCCAGAAAAATCGCAAACTCAAAATCTCAATTTCCAAACAAATTCCAATTTCTAAATCTCAAACAAGGTCAACTACCAACAAAAGTTTGGAATTTTGGCTTTGAGGTTTGTTATTTGTTTTTTGGCCATTGTGATTTGCTTCTTTCATATTGTGTAAAGAATCACCAGGCACCGGGTCACCTCGGCGGACAGGCTCTTAAGCTTGTGAGGGGTATTGGAGTGGAAATGGATGGATTCGCCTTTCTTCAAAATATGCACCTTGCTGCCCAGGGTAAATTCCAATTTGCCTTCCATGACGAAGATGAATTCTTCACCATCATGCTTGTAGGCCACCGGCTTGTGATCGTGGTGGGGTTCGATGGTGACCATGAAGGCCCGCAGGTGGTCGTTCTCGGCCCCGGATGTCAGCGTTTCATAGGAATAGTTGCGGGTGCGGTTGACGTACGCCTGGGTCCGCTGATCCCGAATACGTTCTTTTTCCTCATCTCGCAGGAAGGTGCCTGGATCCACGCCGTAGGCGCAGGAAAGCCGAAGAATAAATGCCACCGGTGGAGCGATTTCACCGGATTCCACATCGGCAATGAACTCCGGCGTCTGGCCGGTGACCTCGGCCAGGTGTTCCTTGGACCAGCCCTGGGTTTCGCGAAGCGCCCTGATTTTTTCTCCAAAACCGATTTTTCCCAATTGCTCCGGTAGGTCCGTGCAGATGTCATCGGCCAATCGGCGCATGACTGCTTGCCTGGTCCGTGAGGTCAGCAAAGGCAGAAATGTCACAGCATCGGCAACCACGCCGATGTCCGCTATCCTGAAAATGGGAGCGGAGGGATCCCGGTTGATGGCCACGATCGTTCCCGAGGCCATGATGCCGGCGGTGTACTGCACGGCACCCGAGGTGCCCACGGAAATCAGCAGGTTGGGCATTACGGTTTTTCCCGTCTGACCGATGAGTCTTTCCTCGGCGACCCAGTGGCTCAACACCGGAGGCCGTGTAGCGGCGACTTGTCCGGCAACGGCGGCGGCCAGTTGACGCACCTGCCCGAAGTTTTCCATGCTGCCTAGCCCGGCACCACCCACTACCACGGTGCGGGCGTTTTCGATATCGTTGTCGCTTTGGGGCGCCGGCCGGCTGGAAACCAGCCGGATCCCTTTTGATTCGGGGATGTCCGGCAGTGCCGCCCGTTCGACCCGGCCCATTCGTGTCGTATCCTTTTTACCGGTTGCGCCGTGGGGCTGCACGGTGGCAAAACCGGTTCCATGGCCTGGGGCATAGGTGATTTCGGCCATGATCTCCCCGCCCCAGGCTGGACAAAGGCCCACAACTGATCCATCTTTCCCCGGCCTGAGTTCCACGCAATCCGCCATCAGTCCGGCCCGTGCAGCTGCTGCGGTTCGGGCGGCCAAGTCCCGGCCGAAGTCGGTGAGGGGAAATAACACCAGCCGGGGAGATCGTTCCTTGAACACCGGCGTCAGGGCGTCAGCAAAAATATGAGGGGTTGGCGAGGAAAAACGATCGTTCTCGAACAGACAAACCTTATCCGCGCCCCAGGCGATGGCTTCATCTTCAACGGTTCCCTGGATGGCGCACGCGTCGTCTTGTGAGACTGCCTGCAGATGGGTTTTCCCCGAAGGCAGCGAGAACATGACAACCCGGTCTCCTGTTTTTCCGGCCAGGTCCGCCGCCTTGACCAGCACCTTGAGGCTCCAGTCCAGCAGCTGGCGGGTCCGAAGGTCGCCAAATACCCAGATCTCGTTGGTTGTCGTGTGGTTCATGGTTCTCGCTCGTACATTCTCCGTATATAGATCCATGGGGAAACAGTCTATTTATCCGATCAGCCCCGCATCCACTAGTTCTCGGACCAGGGCATCGGCCTGCGCCGCCGGCGGCCCCTCGATCCATCGGCAGGCTCTGTTCTTTTGTATCGGTTTCATGGACAGCACTCGCGTGGGTGAGCCGGCCTCGCCCACCAGCGATGGATCGATCCCCACCTGCCTGATGGAAACGGTCTCCACTGGCATTTCATCGAAAGCAACGGCAAGGTCGCCCAGTGCCGGATCCCGTTGTGCAGCAGCGGTCGGGTGGATGGTGAGTGCCGCGGGTAGGCTCACTTCGTATATTTCCAGGAACCCGTCCACCTTGCGTTCCACGGCGAGACAGTCAAGGTCACCATCGATTTTTACGGCGCCGGTTACCGTGGGGAGATCCAGCAGCACGGCGGTCTGGGGGCCAACCTGGCCGGTGTCGCTGTCTGAGGTCCGTGTGCCGAACAGCAGCAGGTCGAAAGGCGCCAAGCTATGTACACCGGCACACAACGCGGTTGATGTGGCCAGGGTGTCTGATCCGGCCAATACTGGATCACATAGCAGAACGGCGCGATCGGCCCCGGCGGCCAGCGCTTCCCGCAGGGTCGTCTCGGCGGTGGGCGGTCCCATGCTCAGGACGGTTACCGACCCCCCGTGCTTTTCCTTCAATTGAAGGGCCACTTCCAGTGCCGGCCGGTCAAAGGGATTGAGGGCGCATTTGTCGGCTGTACGGACAATCTTTCCCCGGGGGGCCTCGATGACCACGGATTTGATGCAGACGATGATGTGCAATGGGTGCTCCGTTTTCGGGTTCTGGGTTCCGGGTTCAGCGTTCTGGGTTCTGGGTTCAAACT
>NZ_JBFELV010000249.1:0-7356 GCF_041551955.1 Desulfosarcina sp. | reverse complement strand
GGTTTCTATTGGAAGACGCTCCGTTCATGACCGGCAGCGTGATGCGACTGGATGGCGGCTACCCGCTGGGCGGTGAGCCGGTCGCGCCCATGCCCAAAGGTGTCGTATAGCACCTATCCACCCCGGCAGGGCATCTTATGCCCCAGGCCTATGCTTATTCTTCACCGCTTCGACGATGCTGCTGCGACGCAGCTGGTCCCGGGGGTCATCGCCGGGTGCCGTGAGGATCGTCGATAGATAAACACGCTGGTTGTCAATGGCCCGTTGATAGAGGTCTGCATCGATTTTCCATCGCGCCTTGAAGTGATGAACCATCAACCGGTTCGAGGATGACAATTGGTTTTCAAAACGATTGGCCATGCGGATGTAAAAATCTTTGGACTGATGCATCAGATCCAAATCATCCCGATAGTCCTGGATACGGGCCTCGTCCAGTTCGTAGAATAAAAAAAGCAGCTTTTCCAAATAGGTGCGATCGGCCATTTGAGCCAGGATATCCGCCGTGGCCAACATCTTGCCAATCTGCTCAGTGGGTTTGTCCGGAAACGGAACAGACGCCAGATCACAGTTGAGATCGGTGCAGTGAATCATGGCCATACTGGCGTGAATTTCACTCTCCTGCAGGCCGAAAGCCGCGAAATGCCGTTGCAAAAAATCCATACTCCGCCGCACGTGACAGCGGGTATATTTGGCACCGGTGCCTTGATTGTCATCCTTGTTTTGCAAATATCCCGCATCGTGCAGCAGGGCAGCCACCAGGCCCTGGTGAACCTGCCGGGGCGAAAAAGAGATCCCGGTCTGCCCCGCACCATGAAAGAGCCGGACCATGGCCAGAAAACAATCGGTGACATGCTTCAGGTCGTGGTAATCGGTGTTGCATGCTTTGGTGTGATCCCATTCGCCCTGGTAAAGCGAAACGGTTTTGTCAAATGCAGACCGGATGGTTAACGGATCCGTATCCGGAGAAAAGCAGGCAACCACAGTTATCGCCTCGTCCAAAACCGCTTGCGGGGATTCCATTTTTACCAGATTCGCCAGCTGGATATCATCCATTCCTGGATCGTTCCTCCTGTTGTCGACCGTTTAATATCCTTTGGATCGATGGTGCCACCACGCCAGTCCGTTGAATGCCGCGTGCGGAGACGGATCGATTCACCCTGAAGCTCGCCCACGGGGTATCTGTCTGCCATGGTTCGACTTAAACTTCAAGCCCAATTTGCGGCCCGCAGCGGATCGGCATCACAGCCTCGCCGCACCAATCACCGGCTATTGCGGTTGTACAGGATTGTTGATACAGGTATGGTCTCGGTCCAGCGCACGGGCCTTGGATCGAAGGGCCCTTATCATCAATTGGGGTATTAGCTAACGCGATGGACCGCCTGTTTTTTACCAGGAGTGACGGCAATGGCGCCCTCAACAGGAAGAGGATCAAACCCAATGAGAGTGGTTACCAGACCTGATTTCGACGGCGTCGTATGTGCCGTCTTGCTGATGGATGCGCTTGGCATCGACCCACCGGCACGATGGGTCCAGCCCAGCGATATGCAGCACGGACGGGTGGATATTCAAACCGGCGATGTCATCGCGAACCTGCCTTTCCACGAAGACTGCAGCCTGTGGTTCGATCATCACTTTTCCAATCAACCCAAGACCCCCGTGGACGGGGTGTTTAAAATCGCACCCTCCGCCGCTGGAATTGTCTATGAGTACTACCGGGAACGGCTGGATCGAGACTACACCGAACTGGTTCGCCAGACTGACCGCATCGACTCGGCTGATTTGACATTGGACGAAATCCTCCATCCGGAAAACTACCCCTACGTCCTGCTGTCGATGACGATCACCAACCACGATCCGTCCGAAGAACGCTACTGGAATTATCTGGTGAACCTGCTGCGGACCCGTTCAATGGTCCGGGTGATGGACGATCCGGTGGTGAAGCGTCAAAGCCGGCGGGTGGTGGAGGCCAACATCGCCTACGAAAAGGCCCTCAGGGAGCATACCACCCTGGTGGACCACGTTTCTATTACCGATTTTCGGGATCTTGATCCGGCACCCAACGGAAACCGATTTCTGGTCTATTCCCTGTTTCCCGACTGCACGGTGAATGTCAAAATTGTCTTCGATGAAGACCGTCTGGCCAGCATCAAGGTAGGCCACAGTATCTTGAACCGGGGCTGTGAAGTGAATGTGGGCAAGATGCTCTCCGCCTTCGAAGGGGGTGGTCATCCCGGTGCCGGGGCCTGCCGCTTCGCCCGGGATAAAACACCGGACTATTTGGCGCGAATCGTACACATCCTTCAAGAAAATATCCCCGTCTGAGCCACGCATACGATCCCGCTTCCCGCCGCTGGCAGGCGCGTCCGAAAAAATCGGCAAACCGACAGATATCATCTTCGGTAAAGTGATTTTGCATGTTGACGCAGGAAGGCCTGAGTCAACCGCAACCATTTTGGAGAGAAAATTGCCCATTCACGGCCAACGACCATACCATCACGGTGACTTGCGCCGATCTCTGATCCAGGCGGGATCGAAGATGATCGAGGAGAAAGGACCGGCCGGATTGAGCCTGCGCGAGGTCGCCCGGGTTGCCGGCGTCAGCCACACGGCGCCTTACCGACATTTCCAGGACAAAGCCGATCTGTTGGCGGCAATTGCTCAGGTGGGGTTCGAACAGCTCACCGATGTAGCCGGCAAGGCGGCGCGTCGGCATGACGATGATCCGCGCAAACAATTCGTCGCCGCATCAGTGCAGTACATACTTTTTGGGGTCAGGAACCCCCGCATGGCCCATCTTCTTTTCGGCGGCGTTATCAACATGCGGACCGCCCCACGCGCCCTGAAACAGGCCTCCTGGGCCGCTTTTCAGTTGGTGGAAACCATCATCAACAACGGAAAAAGGGCGGGCGTGTTCCTCGACCGCGACACCATGGAGCTGGCGGTGACCACGTGGTCAGGCATTCATGGCCTGGCCCAGCTCATTTCCGGCGGCTACCTGAGCCGCCTGGCCGCCTCGGAACGGCAGATGGAAGCACTGGGCAAAATGGTGTGTGAACTGCGTTTATCGGGCATCCTCAAACCGAATGAAAAAACATGGATTTGATCCGTTCCCGGCTTTCTACCAGCATCTGGCGATTATCATCGAAGACTTCCAGGGTGACCGTGTCATCATAACCGGCGCCTTTGAGGCGCATGACCAGATCCGCAAACTTGACGGTCCCCTGCCCCACGGCCAGGTGGTCATCCCGCGTACCCTGATTATCGCTGACATGCAGGTGACCGAGGCGCTGGCCAAACCGGTTCACCAGTTCTTTCAGGCGGCGTCCCCGACGATCGTGGATGTTGGCGTGACCGGTATCCAGAGTCAGCTTCAGGGAAGGGAAGGTCTTGAATATCTCATCAAAATCATCCGGCTCCACACCCAGCCGGTTTCTGACGAACATGTTTTCCAGACAGATGGTCACCTCCAGGCGGCGGGCGGCGTCCTCCATTTCAGACAAAAAATCGAAAGCATATCTTTTGACCGTGTCCATGACAAAGGCGCCCATACCGCCGGCCGTGCTCGGGTGCAGAACGACCTTTCTCGCCCCCAGCTCGGCAGCCACCTCCAGGGACCGGCGCATCTCCGTCAGCGAAGCCCGCCGGAGGCTTTCTGTCAGATCGGCCGTGGAGAGAAAGGTGGGCAGATGGCAGACCAGGCCCAGGCCGTTGACCTCCAGGGCCCGGGTGATGGCCGTTCGGGAGGAGGAAAGAATGCTGTGGTGGGCCATGGGCGGATCCATGGCTAATTCCAGGTAATCGAACCCCAGCCGGGCAAAAGTTTCGATCTCGTCCAATACCGGTGTTACCGGAAAATTCATGGCACCAAAATGCATATCATAACCCCCGGCCCAGAAGGAAAGCAAAAGCAGGCCTTTTCGGGCTTATATGGATCGTCAAAATGCCGGCGGCAATAAAAGCCATGGCGACGATAAGATTGGGCGTGATGGGTTCGCTCAACACCAGCCCGCTGAAAACCACGCCGGCAATGGGCATGATGAACACAAAGGAATGCAAGGTGGATGCCCCGTATCGTTTGAGCATGGTGCTCCAGGCAACAAAACCGAAGGCGGCACTGATCAGGCTCTGATACACGTAAGCGCCGACGACCGTCAGGTTCATGTCGAAAATCATTCGGCCATCCCACAGAAAGCCGGTTGACAGGAAAACCGGGACAGAGAATATCATGGGATAAAGCACCAGGTGAAACGGCGAATAATCATTGATAATGCGCTTGGTGTAAACCACGTTGCATGACCAGACCACCACTGCCGCCAAAACGATCAGATCGCCGCTGCGAAGCGATCCGGAAAAACCCTGGGCGCCGGTCAGCATGAAGGCCACACCGATGAACCCCATACCAATTCCCGCCATTTTTTTCCAAGTGATGCGCTCACCGGGAATGAACCGGTGCGAAAGGAACAATACGAAAAAAGGCAGCAGGTTGGAAATCAGCGCCCCCCTGGAGGCATATGTTCGCTCGAGCCCCAGATAAAAAAGGCAAAGCTGAATCGTAAAGGCGATGGAGACGACCAGCAACTGAAACGCCTGGCCCGGCTGGATTCGAAAGCATCGGCCGGTGAAGTGGGCCCAGCAGGCGATGGCAACTGCCGCCAATGCAAAACGAAGGCCTGCCGTGGTCAGCGGCCCCATGCCGGTCAGCGCCAATTTAATGGCCACCGCATTACCACCGAAAATCACGGTGAGAAAGATGATGAATACCCCGGGTATCAGGGTCATCTCCGCATTGTGTGAAGCCATTTCAACTCACATTTATAGGTTATGGGGCCTATCCAGCATGTAGCGCAGAAAATCGGCCACGTTTTTGGCCGCATAATGGGTTCCGGTCCGCTTGGCAAAATCGAGGTCTCCGAAAAATACAGGCCCCCCGGCCACGATCCGGGTTTTCCGGTGCAGGTGATTAGCGATGCATCTCAGGTCGCCTTCGGTATCGAACTGTAGAATGGTCAATCCCAGAAAATCCGGCTGATGGCGGTGACAGGCATCAATAACCACCTCGGGCGTTTGCATCAGGCCCAGCGAGATCAGGCGAATACCGACGACAGCGGCATATTTTTCGATAATCGCCAGTCCCTGACCCAAACCATCATCCAAGGTCGCGGTTACCATAGACGGTGGCTGATCCCAGATACCGTTAACCTTCAGACGCTGGCGCAGGCTTTCCAGGTTGTCTGCCGTCTCGTCAAGGCCCTGCCGCGAAGGCAACCCGTTCGCTAACCATTGGCTGGCAAGGCTGCCCACCGCCGCCCGGAAATCGTTGTATGCCTCCTCCATTGAAGTGCCCTCCCCTTCAAAGGATGCCGGTGATTATGGGCAGCGGAATACCACCACCCAACCCAGTGCGTCAATCGATGATTCTGCCAGCGGGTCTCGGAGGAAAATATCAACTCATACCTTTTTTTCCCATTTTCGATTCATAAATCCTCATTTTTTCACCCTGCGGCCTAATTGCTTTCTGAACCAATGACGCCTAACCATTCTAAATTTTGATGATTATCAAATTTTAAAAAAAATAGGCGCTTGGCAGTGATTTTGCTTTTGGGGATATTCATGCCCACAATCATCTACCCAAAGCGCCATCATAAAGGAAATACACCATGACTGATTTCATTCTTGCCGGACTGAGCGCCGGACTCCTCGCCTTTGTGGCACTATTCATCCTCTCTTTTGTTACCCTGGGATTGATCAGCGGTATGATTCACTTGGCGACCCTCGCTTATCGAAGCCTGGTTTTTAGTAAAACCATCGACTACAAGGGGCAAACTGCATAGCAGCGTAATAAAAACAATCTGCCTTCAATTCAAGCGCACGATTTAACAGCCGGTTAAAGCATCATTGCCATTCATCGGTGTCAGGAACGAACCCGCAGTTTAAATTAACACCGCTGCGAGCAGGGTTGCCTGCCACCCATTGCCCACCCGCCGCTGTACCACCATCAGGCTGCCACACGCCTGTAAAGCCCATCAATACGTATCCGCTATTTCTCTCGGACATTCGATGGTTGTCTTTTTCTAATCAGCCAAACAACAAAAGACCGGCTGGTATGGTTAAAAGGAGCAAGCCATGTCCGTCAAGGGTGACCGGATCTGGAATACCGGGAATTATCCAATTTCATCGTCATCACGTTAAACGGAGCGGCCACATGGTATATGTCCACCCGCGACCGTAGGCTGCTTCAGCAGACCAACGACCAACTTCGCTTTTTCATCCAGCAGTAGCGAAACTGAAAAATAAGGATTCATGGACCGGATAGGATGGATAGGCCAGCGGTGAACCAACATGCGAGAACGCCGATCTGGGCCGCAAGATGCCGTTTCTAAATGGGAATGTCCTCCACCCCTTCAACATCATCGATGGTTTCGAAAAGCTGCTTGACCACCGCGCCCTTTGTGCCCGATTGAAAAAGGGCAACCAGCTCGTGCAGCGCATCATATCCCTGCTCACAGGTGTTCATGTGAAAATCCTGGGCCAGCAGGGAAAACCGCTCAATATCCGTCTCTTGGAGACAGGCATCGGTGTAATAGTTGATCAGCTCACCCAGCATGCCGTCGAATTCGCTGAAATAAGCCAGGTCGTCAAGAAGGTCCGGGTCGGTGGGATTGGCGGCCAAGCCTTTCAACAGGATCGCTTTCAAATTGGGATTGGCCTGTTTAAAGTATTTGCGGATCAGCGGAAGATTGGGCGTTGCGGAATAGCGCTCTTCCTGGTAGGCGCCGAGGACCTGTTGAGTAACGATCCCGCCGGTGTTCAGAAAGTGAACCAAGCGCCGTTGAATGTCGGTTTCAGGCACAGCTGCACCCTCTTCCTCAGCCTCTTGTTCATACAGCAGATCGGTTTCCTCATTCTGCCAGGCAAACCCGGCCTCCTCCAGTCGCTCCCGATAGTCCTGCGGGTGGTTTTTCATGATCTCGCTCACCTGAGCGATGTGGATTTCGGGGTCATCTGCATCAAAAAACAAACCATCGCAAGCCGCATCGATCTCAGGGTCGCCATCCGGTTCGGGCGATCCGGTGATGCAGGTAAAGCAGCCGTACCCGGCGACGGCAGACCCCGCGACCCAAAGGGGCTTGCCGCACGCACAACGGACACCCTGACTCCGCGCGGCGAGAGCGTCTTCGACGGCGGCACGGACCTCATTGGCGTCTGCTTCTTTATGGTTGCGCAGGTATTGTTTTACGAACTGGGTCAAACGAACAGCGATAAAACCGGACATCGACATGCCTTCCGATTAATCTCGATAATTAGCATCGCGTCCATCCATCAACAGGCGAATGGATCATTTATGTATGGACACTG
>NZ_JBFELV010000248.1:0-7395 GCF_041551955.1 Desulfosarcina sp. | reverse complement strand
TCCTGAAACGAAATCTACCATTTGTGACCAACCCCTGTTGATCTTCCAATTCCCCAATTCCCCAATTCCAAAATTCCTCAATTCGAAATTCTGAAGTCGGATGTCCGAATTCTGTCTTCTGTTTTCTGTTGTCCGACCTCGGTCTTCAGACATCCGTCTTCCGACCTCCGATCTCCGTCCTCGGTCTAGAGCCCGTAATTCGCCAGATCGGGTCCCAGGTAGCTGCGTTCGTTTTCGCCGAGGATACCCATGGCCAGACACATGATGGTCCAGAGGTGCAGCACGTGGTAGCTGCCGCCATAGTGGCTGCCCATATCCTCGATCTGGCTGTGGCAGTTATGGCACGGTGCGATGACATACTTGGCCCCGGTGGCCATGACCTGGTCGTACTTGACTTTGCCGTAGGCCCGCCGCTCTTCGGTAAAACCGCCCTGCAGGGCGCCGCCGCCTCCGCCGCAGCAGTAGTTGTTGACGCCGCAGGGGACCATGTCCACGAAGTTCTCTTCACCGACCACAGTTTTGACGACGAAGCGCAGCTCGTCGGCCATCTCCTCGCGCAGGGTCTTGCGTACGATGTTGCAGGGGTCCTGAACCGTGAACTTGATTTTGAGGTCCCGGTTCCAGTCTGAATTGACCTTGAGCTTGCCCTCTCTGATCCAATTGGCATAGAGCTGGATGATGCTGGTGAATTCAAATTTGTGGGGGATGTTGAATTTGCGCAATCCTTCCAGGATCGCAAAGTAGGAGTGCCCTCACTCGGTGTTGACCACCATCTTGCAGCCCAGGTTGTTGTCGATGTGATCGACGAACTCCTCCATGATGTAGCGCCAGCCCTCCTCGTCGGCCAGAAACAGGCAGTAATTTTCACCGGCCCACATCACCGAGGGGTAGGTCCAGTCTGCGCCCACCAGGTGCAGAATCTTCCACAAGGGCCCCATTTCATCGGGTTCGGTGACCGGTTCCCGGGAATTCTGATTGATGGCCATATAGGCCCCCACCCGATCCACAGTGACCTGCATGTCCTTGAAGTCGGGCTGGTCCTCGCGGATCTCGTCGGCCACGTCCTCCACGGTCCAGATGAAATCATCGGTGGGCACGCCCATGGCGTTGCCGGCGCGAATGTGCTGGTCGCAGGATCCGCGGATGCCCTTGGGGCGTTTGTCGCGCGGCCAGGACCCGCGCATATTGTAGATCAGTTTAGGGATGTTGATCTTCATCGGGCAGGCATTGACGCAACGGGCGCACATGGTGCACACCCAGGCCCACTTGGATTTTTTGACCTCCTCGTCCATCCCGAAATTGACCATCCGCAGCAGTTTCCGCGGATCCATGTCCATCAGGCCCGATGCCGGGCACCCGCCCGTGCAGGTGCCGCAGGTCATGCACCGGTCCAGCAGGGCGTCGGGCACTTTTTCCAACACCTCTTCCTTGAATTCACACTCCAGATCATCCAGTTCGATGGGTGACGTCATGATGAAAACCTCCTCGACCACGCCGGTGGTTAGGTTGAAGGTGGAAGGCTGAAGGCGCGGATGCCAACGGTTTTAACAAGTAACCGGCAGCCTTGGGTCCAAATCATTAATTTGCTTTTTCTTCAGCCGGCCATGCAGGCGCGGCATTGCATGATGGGTTGCCGTTGGCACGAATCAGCGAGTGAGCGTCGGCTTGGAGAAGGTTCACCGGTCAATGCTGCCCATGGGTGGGATTGAAGATGTCGACCGGTAAATCCAGCTTTTTTCATTTTGTCCCGTAGGATAGGGTGCAAACATTCCCGGACAACGGCGGTTCCCCCGGGAAATCAAAGCAACACCAGCTTTGCTGGTTAGATGAAGTTGAAAAACGGAAATGCCAAGTGGTCAATTGTTTTGCACTCAGTGTTATTAACGCAGATACTTTGGACATAGGGTCCATCCAGAAATGGTAGATTTTGGTTCAGGGCAAGGCCGCAGCGCCCTTAAAACCGCAGGCGTAGCAGCGCTACGTCGAGGATATCAAGGGCGGGAGAACGCCGTCCTGGGCCAAAAGATGCTATTTCTGGATGGACCCTACCTGATTTTTGCCGCGTCTAAGTACGGCTGAATCTTGTCGATGCCGCCCAGGGTGATGATGTGGACACCGTCGCAGATGTCGCGCAGCCCTTTGATGGTATCGGCGAACAGCTCGATGCTGGCCTTCTGTTTGTTGGGCGCCTTGTCCAGCTTTTGGATGACCCAGTCCGGAATCAGACCGGCCTTGAAGTGCCGGTTGATGAAGCGGGCCATGGCGGCATTTCTCAGCAGCATCACCTCGGCGATTACCGGAATACCGAAGGTCTTGACCTGCCGGAGGAACCGTTGAAACTGATCCAGGTCGAAGATCGGCGTGGTCAGAAAATAGCCGGTGCCAAGCCCGCGCATGGTCTCCATCTCCTGCATGCCTTGTTTGGGTACATTCTTGCCCCAGAGGGATTCAACGCCGGAGCCCATGATGAACTCGACCTTTTGTTCCAACTGTTTGCCGTCCACCGTTCGCCCGTCCTTCAAGTGTTCCAGGACCGATGCCAGCTTGCCCGAATCCACATGGAAGAACATGGTTTCCTGCAGGCTCTCACCGGAGATGCGATAGTCCTCGGTGAACACGAGCAGGTTCTCCACACCGGACTCGTGCGCCTGGGTCAGGTCTTTCTGCAGCTGGATGCGGTTCTTGTCCCGGGTGGTGGTCTGGTAGATGGCGTCGAAGCGGTTTTGGTTGAGCAGTTCACAGGTGCGGATGCTGTCGCCCACGACACCCTCCAGTTCCACCTCGGCAATCGAAACGCCGTCCATGCGGCCCCGGATCCGTTTCAGATTGTCCACCAGCGCTTCGGGATCGTCGTCGCCCATGGGGGCCTGGACTTCCGAGGTGACCACAAATTTCTTTTTTTCCAGCGCTTCCTTGAGTTTCATGCTACGCCTCCTTAATTGATGGCCGCAACGCGACTCGAATCCCTATTTAAGGTCCAGCAGTCGGGCAACTTCCTCCTTGAGTTGGGGCAGGGGAAGCGGCTTGGAAAAGCAGATGTCGGCACCGTGGCCCTTCATCTCCTTGAATTTCTCCTCGTCCAGGTAGGCAGACAGGACGATGATCTTGGTTTCCTTGGTCGTCTCGTTGGATTTGATCTTGCGACACACTTCGTTGCCCTTGATGTCCGGCATCATGATGTCCAGGATCATCAAGTGAGGGTGGAAGTGGTTGACCTGCAGCCCGGCCTCGAATCCGTCCGAAGCGCTGATCACCTCATAGTCGAATTCGTCTTCCTCCAATGCCTGCACGATGGTCTCCACGATGATGGGGTCGTCATCCACCACGAGGATGCGCTTGCGTTCATCCTCGATCTCTGTATCCGGGATAGGGATGCCCTGGCCGCGCATGAACGTCTCCATGTCGTGGCGTTTGATGCGCCGATGCCCACCAACAGTCTTATAGGCCTTGATGTGTCCGGCCTCGATCCAGTTGATGATGGTTTTTGAGGAAACATTACAGAACTTGCTGGCCTTGAAGACGGTTAGTGTGTCCTCCATTTTCCAATCCCTCCTTCAATCGAGTGTATGTTTCATACGACATGGACCTACTTGGGCGTTGACGGGGTGCCCAGTTTTCAAGCGACCGGCGTGCGTGCGTCCGACCCGGGATGGATGGTCGCTTTGGACACGATGATCGTGAGCCGGTGGTGCGTCGGCCGTGCACCTGGATGTCAGGTCTGCGGTTGAAGCTATTTTGGGGCAAGCGACTGAAAATCGATGTCTATTACCGGCCTTATGGTTATCTAAAACACGGTCGCCGGGGGTTGTCAATAAAATAATATAAAAAACATAATAACAATAAAAACTGAACCAAATAAGCTGAAATAAGTATAGGTATTTTAGTTAATATAATTAATATAGAAAAAAGTTAGCTTTTTCCCATCATCCCCGGAAGCCATTAGGATGGGGTAGCCAGGCGGTAGGTGCGCATCGCCTTTCAGGCAGGATGCAACTTTGAATGGCCAGGGCGGGCGAGTGAGGCACCGGCAGCGGGAATGCGGCGTGTTTTTTCCTGGGATTCCGGGACGAAACAGCGGGACGCACGGCCTAAGGTGTTGCGCGCGAGTGAGTTGGCAGGGCGCTAAGCACGAGATCAACGGGAGCGATTGAGATTGATCATGCAAGGTTGATGAACCCGTAAAAAGTCGAGATGTCCTCTTTTTTGTCATCCCCGCGAAGGCGGGGATCTATAAGTTTTCGACAGTTATGGACAGCGCTGAAAAAGCTTCACTACGTGCCCCGCCTTCGCGGGAGTGACACCGCTTGTGACTTTTTACGGAACCATCAATGTTGACGGTTCGAATGTGGAATGGTTCGGTAAAGGTTGTTTTTCTGACCCGCTGCCGCATCCTATCATTAAAAAAGGAGGGTCAGCCCGGTATCATTGGTCCAGCGGTTTGCATTCGAACATTTGTTCGTTGACTTCAGTGCCCCACCCGGCGCCTTTTTGCTGACAGGCCAGGCTGAATCCGACGCTCTCATACAGGTGCCTGGCGGCGTCGAGCCCCTCGAAGGTCCAGAGAAAGATTCTGCGGTAGGCTTTTTTCACGCAGAAGTCGACTGCACGGTTGATCAACTGCCGCCCCATCCCATTTCCGCGCAGACCATCGGAGAGGATGAACCATCTCAGATGGGCACCGCTTTCAGCAGCATGCGTGCCGTCGATGGCGATGGCGCCTTCGATCCGGCCAGCGACGGTGGCCAGCCACAGGGCGTCCCGGTCCGCATCGTAGGCCCTGAGAAACGTCGACAGCTCGGAGGCCACCTTGGCTTCGAAAAAAAGGCCGAATCCCCAATGGTCGGCATAGTAGGAGCCATGCAGTTCGGTGACCCGGCCGATGGCTCCCGGAAGGTAACCCCTTGTGACCGAAACGGTTGGATCAGACGCCATGGCTGAAAAACTCCTTGTAGATTCGATAGTGCCGGGTTTTTTCGTAAGTTGTGGGGGCGATGGTCGTTTGATTGAAGTCATAGACCGATGCACCCGGGCAGGACATCAGAAGGGGCGAATGGGTGGAGATGATGAACTGGGCGTGGCCGGCGGCGCCCATTGCCGACAGTACCTCCAGCAGGCGTAATTGGGTTTCAGGCGACAAGGCGGCCTCGGGTTCATCCAGGAAGTGCAGTCCCTTGACCTGGTAGATGGACTGAAAATATGCCATGCAGGACTGCCCGTGGGATTGGGTGACCAAAGATTGGCCGCCGAAGTAGTCAAGCAGGCCCGGGTTGCCGGTCGCCCATTCATCCACCAATTGGGAAAAATTCCGAAAAAGTTCGGGAGAAAAAAAGGATCCAGGCACCGCTCCGTCGGTCCACTGGACGTCCATGGACAGGTGCAGCATGTTCTCATATCGGTTGGCCGTGTATCTCGTCCGGTGCATGCCTTCCCAGATGTGGATGTTGCATCGCCGGCACAATGCCTTGAGCAAGGTCGATTTGCCGGTGCCGTTCTCGCCGGTGAAAACAGTCACCGGCGAGGGAAAATCAATGGCCTTGGTGTGCTGTATGACCGGCAGGTTGAAGGGATAGGCATCGGTTGTCGGGAACCGGTCGTGGGCAATGCTTGCGTTTTTCAAATGCATGATTGGGCTCCAGTGGTCTGCCGGTGGCTAGCTGTGCGGTTGGTCGATGTCGAGAAAAAATTGAACGTATTTTAGGATCCACACCCCTTTTTGAAGCCTTGTTAAAGCGGAAGCCGCCATTCCTGTCAACACCGGTTCGGCAGTGATCGGCGGTTTGGCTCGCCCTTGTCATCTGATTTAGCGGTTCACATCCTCTTCCAAAGCACGTATATTGAGATACTGAAAGTGTTTCAGGGAGCTTTGCATTGAGGCTGGCCACGTATGGTGGGTCGGGACACCCTATGGAAAAATCGATTCAACTGAAAATCGGCGACGATCGTTTTGACCTGCCGCTGCCGGACAGGGCGGATATCTTGATGATCCGTGAGCCGCCCAAGCGAGTCACCCGGCAAGGCTTTGCGGCAGACCTAAAGGCTGCCCTGCCTGCCGGACCGCTGCAAGGGCGGCGGGTGGCCGTGGTGGTGGCGGACAAAACCCGGTTGTGTGGGTATGATCAGTATTTGCCAGTCCTCCTGGATCTCCTCGAACGAAGGGGGGCGTCGAAAGAGACCATTTCCGTGTACATCGCCTATGGTACCCATGCGTTTCAAAGCGATGCCGAGTGCCGGACCGTCTATGGCGAACCTTTCTTTCAATACCGGTTCGTCCACCACGACTGTAACGATGACGCGTGTTTTGCCGATATGGGCGCTACCGGGCGAGGCACGCCGGTCCGCATCCGTAAGGATATTCTGGATGCCGATCTCGTGATCACCTTTGGCGCCATCTCCCACCACTACTTTGCCGGCTACGGCGGGGGCCGCAAGCTGATATTCCCGGGGCTGGGGCAGCGGGCGGCCATCTACCACAACCACGGCCTTTTTCTGGACGGGCAACGATCGGTCCTTTCCACCGGGTGCCGATCGGGTCGGCTGGACGGCAACCCGCTGGCGGAAGACCTGGCCGAGGTTGAAGGCCATCGGCCGGCCGACCTTGCCATTCACGGTATCCTGGATAGCCATGGCACGGTTTGCCGATTGATGGTGGGATGCGGCGTCGATCACTTCCGGAAGGCCTGTGAATACCATGGGCGACACTGCGAAATAGATCCGGGCAAGATTTACGATATGGTGGTGGCCTCCTGCGGCGGCTATCCCAAGGATATCAATCTTATCCAGGCCCACAAGGCCATTCACCATGCCGCCGCATTCGTCAAGGATGGGGGCGTGCTCATCGTTTTCGCCCGGTGCAGCAACGGCATCGGGTCGACAACTTTTTTGCCCTGGTTCGACATGGGCGGGTGGCATGCCGCTTTCGCGCGACTTTCACACCAGTATCAGGGCAATGGCGGTACGGCCCTGGCCATGATGGAAAAAAACCGGCGCATAAATATCTTTTTGGTCACCGACCTGTCACCTGAAGTATGCCGGGTCATCGGCGTCACGCGAATCGAGCCTGCGTCGGTGATGCAAAGGGTCAGTCAGCAGAGGGGGTCCATTGCGGTGATCCCCAATGCCAGCCTGCTGGTCAGGCGATGGATCCGGCGTCAATACCCAGGCAATCCGGAGCTTGCGTGAAATCAAAAAAAATAGTATTCGACAATTACACACCATCCATATCTATCCTGCCGGAAAAAGCAACACGATCCATTCCACGCGCTTTTTCTTGACAAGGCCCCGCTGAGCTTTTAAGAGGGGCACGATTTTGAGGCGGCCGTTGACCGGCCGCGCCCGAGCGTTGCTAACAGGTTAGGGGAAGACTCATGGCGAAAGCGAAATTGAAGGAACACCGGA
>NZ_JBFELV010000247.1:0-7432 GCF_041551955.1 Desulfosarcina sp. | reverse complement strand
TTATTTGTCATTTGTCATTTGGTCATTGTGATTTAATCTTTTATATCTCACCTGCAGCCGTCCGGTAAAATCGTCGACCGCCACCCGAGCCTGAACGTCGAATACCCGTTTCAGGTTCTGCGGGGTGAACACCTTATCCGTAGGGCCGGCAGCCACCACCCGGCCCGCTTTGACCATGACGATTTCTTGGCTGTATGCCGATGCCAGATTCAGGTCCTGAAACACAGCGATCACCGTGCGCCGTTCCATCTGAACCAGATCAGCCACGCGGTCCAGCAGCGTCAAGGTGTGGCAGACGTCCAGGTTGGCTGTAGCCTCGTCCAGAACCAGCACCGGTGCGTCCTGGGCCAGGGCCCGTGCAAAGATCACCCGCTGGCGCTCGCCCCCGCTCAGCGACGTGATGGGGCGATCTTTGAATGCCAATACATCGCAGTCGGCCATGGTCCGGACCACCCGATCCACATCTTCGGCGGAAGGCGCCCCGAATCGGGGTGTATGGGGGTATCGCCCCATGAAAACCACCTCTTCGACCGTAAAAGGAAAATTGATCCCGTAATCCTGGGGCACCAGCGCAATCTGCCTGGCCAGCGCCCGCTTGCCGTAATCGCCCAAGGGTCTGCCGGCGTATTGGATCTGGCCTTGATGGGGTGTAATGTGCCGGCAGATCAGGTCGAGCAGCGTGGTCTTGCCGCAGCCGTTGGGACCGATGATGCCGGTAAAACGGCCGGTGGGCAGGTCCAGGTCCAGGCCTTCGAAAATGGTCCTGCCCGGGTGGGCGAAACCGATGCCGCACAGTGAAAAACCCACGTTTAGAATCCCCTCCCACCGGTCTGGCGTTTGCGGAACAGGTAGCAGAAAAAGGGACCTCCGATCAGCGCAGTGAGCACCCCGATGGGAATTTCATGGGGCAGAACGGCCCGGGTTACCGTATCGGCGCACAAGAGCAGGATCGCCCCGCCGAAAAGGGACAGGGGCAGCAGGCGACGGTTGTCCGGCCCGACCAGGGCACGCATCATGTGGGGTACCAACAGACCGACGAAACCGATGATGCCCGAGACGGACACGCAGGCTGCCGCCACCAGCGAGGCCGTAACGAGCAGGATCCAGGGGACCCGACGGGCGTCCACGCCCAGCGAGGCAGCTGCCCGCCGCCCCAGACACAACAGGTTCAGATCGCGGGCGTAAAAGACGAAGACCATCAGCCCGACGAGCAGGAAGGTGCTGGACAGGCCCACGTCGATCCAGGTTTTCGACGCGAAACTGCCCATGAGCCAGAAGATGATCACCGACACCTGCTCATCGGCCACGAATTTCAGGAAACTGATCCCGGCGGAAAGGATAGCGGCGACAATGATACCCGAAAGGATCAGATTGTTGGCATTGGCGCCACCGGCAGACGATGAGAGGTAGACGACCAGGACCAACGTGGCGGTGGCACCGATGAAAGCGCAGGCCGGCACACTGTAGATGCCGGCCACGGTCAGGTTCAGCAGCAGGGCCAGGGCGGCGCCAAAGGCGGCGCCGGCAGAGACCCCCAAGGTATATGGATCGGCCAGGGGGTTGAGCAGGATGCCCTGAAAAACCACGCCGCACAGGGCCAGCCCGCCCCCTACGGCGGCAGCGGTGAGAATGCGCGGCAGGCGGACCTCCATGACGATGACCCGTGTCAGCTCGTCCACGCCGGCGCCGATCCCTTCGTTTCCCGTCAGGCTGCCGACCACCACCCGAAGCACATCCACCCAGGCAATCTTCATGTACCCCATACCAGCCGACAGACTGATGGCCATCACCAGGACCAGAGCCAACAGGCCGGCTATGAGGAGGCCGTGGTTCTGGGCGCGATGGAGGGGCTTGTTGGACAAGGCATTAACCATGGTCGTTTTGGTTTTTCCGGTTCTTTCCCCCTGCGCCAGGCTTCCATACCGCAACGGGATGGTCGTTTAATGTCCGTGGTATGCTTTCATAGCGATGCCGGGGTCATGCGCCGCATCCTGTATAGGTGTGGAACACGAAGATGTCCGCAAGGGTACCCATTGCACCCAGGTATTGGAGCTCCGGCATCACCATGAACTGCTTTAGCAGCCCTTTATTTCCCATCACCGGTCTGCCGGCAACCGGGCGTTCCCATCGAGCCCCAAAACAAAAACCCTTCAAACCTGTCCGTCGGTTTGAAGGGTTGCACCCATTTTACTTGGCCCTCGATATATAGATGGCCGACAACCCTTTTCCAAGAAGGGCTCTCCGGCACACATGCAAGGCAGGTCTTCTGGCTTCCCCCAATCCGTTGTGCGCCTTCCCACACCGGTATCCCGGGACAGTGGCATATGGCTCAGCGGAATCCTTCCATCCAAATGAAAGGAAAGAGGGTTACAGCGGCGGGACCGCTCCCGGTTTTCACGGGATTCCCTATTAAGCGAAACGCACCTATGTCTCCGCTTGTAGGTTAAATCCCCGGCCCTGTCAATGCATATTGAAAAAGGTCATCCTGTGGTTGAAAACGACAGGATGATAGTGGTATGGCTTACGGTTAGTAATTCCCGTAAACGGAAGGCAAACCTGGATGGGGATCTTAAGAAAATATCATGTGGCCTCCGGGTCTCTTGAGGTCGGCGCTACGCAACCCCGCATGCTTCAGGCTTTTTTAGGCACCTGCGTGGGTGTGGCCGTGTTCGATGCGGCTGCCGGCGTCGGGGGAATCATCCACCTCTTGCTGCCGGAGCCGGGCAACCGGTGGAGCATGGACCAGCCCGAAAAGTATGCCGCCACAGGGGTGCCCTTGTTTTTGAGGCAGTTATTGGATCTGGGTGCAACCCGCGAAAGTATGCAAGCGGTCGTGGCCGGGGGCGCATTGGTGGGCCCGTTGACCCCCCAGGACATGAGCCTGGACATCGGCGGCAGAACCGCTGAAAAAGCGTATATCGCTCTCCACTCCGAGGGTATTGCGGTCAAGCGCGCAGAAACGGGCGGTTTTTTCACATGCTGCCTCGAATTAGACATGCAGCGGTGGACATGCGAGATCAGACCGTCCGGTTTTGACGTCTCCTTGAATAACCCGGGTTCAATAAAACCCGTCTCCGATGACGTCCAACAGGCCATCGAAACCATCCGGCCCATCCCCCAGGTGGCCCTGAAAGTGCTGCGCATCATCGAAGACGGCACTTACGATATCGAAAAAGTGGCCGAAGAGGTGAAAAAGGACCAGGTCATCAGCGCCAGAACCATCCAGCTGTGCAATTCGGCCATGTTCACCAAACGTCACGACGTGGTGTCCTTGGATCACGCACTGGTGTTCCTCGGCCAGGAACTGTTCATCAAGCTGGTTATCTCGGCAGCCGTGCTAAGCTATTACAGCCAGAGCGGCAATGGATACAGCCTGTGCAAGGGCGGCCTTTACCACCATGCTGTCGGCACGGCCATGATCGCCGAAAAAATCGCCGGCAGGACCGAAAAAGCCCTGCCCGGCGTTGCCTACACGGCCGGGCTGCTGCACGATATTGGCAAGGTGGTCCTGGATCAGTATATCACCGGCGCCTATCCAATGCTCTATCGCGAATTTCAGGGGCGCCAGTCAGAAATTATCGATGTGGAAACCCGGGTCCTGGGTATGGATCACACCCGGGTGGGAGAAATTCTGGCAAAAAATTGGTCCCTGCCCGCCTCGCTCGCCAATGCCATCCGATACCACCACCGGCCGGAGGAGAAAAGAAACGGCGATCCCCTGACCACCATCGTCTACCTGGCGGACCTGCTCATGTCCAGATTCCACACCGGTCTCGAACTGGAGCGCATGGGCACGGACCACCTCGCCGATCACCTGTCACGGCTCAACTTGTCCTCCGGGCAGCTAGGCGACCTCGTGGACCTGATTCCGGGAAAAGTCTTTAAACCGGCCACAGAAACGACAGGAAACCCCGCCCATGGATGAGAACAGACAGGCCCAGCTGAAACAGCTGCCCGGGGTGGACCGCATCCTGGAGTTTGGTGCGGACGAAGGGCACTTTGACCACATTCCCAAATCGGTGCTGATTCCAGCTATCCGAAGTGCCATCGATGCCCTCAGGGCCCAAATTATAGAATCGGACGTCCCGCCGGACAGCAGTTGCTTCTCCCGCATCACCCTGGTTGCGGAAGTTAAAAAACAGGCCGGACAAACCATGGCCTTGAAGCTTAGACGCACCGTCAACGCCACCGGCGTCGTGGTTCACACCAACTTAGGCCGCTCCCTGCTCTCCCCGGTGGTGATGGGAAACCTGGCGGCCATCTCCAGCCGCTATTCCAATTTGGAGTTTGATCTTAAAGCAGGGCGTCGCGGATCCCGCTACAGCGCCGTGGAAGGCATCCTGTGCGAATTGAGCGGGGCTCAAGCCGCCATGATCGTGAACAACAACGCCGCAGCCACACTGCTCTGTCTGGACACCCTGGCCACAGGCCAGGAGGTGATTGTCTCACGCGGTGAACTGGTGGAAATCGGCGGGTCCTACCGGATTCCGGATGTGATGGCTAAAAGCGGCGCAATTTTAAAAGAGGTAGGGACCACCAACCGAACCCATCCCCGTGACTACGAAAATGCCATCGGTGAACGGACCGGACTGCTGCTCAAGGTCCACACCAGCAACTACAGCATCGTTGGCTTCACGGCCGCTGTTTCCCTGCCCGATTTGGTGTCTATCGGCCGGCGGCACGGCCTTCCTGTCATGGAGGACCTGGGCAGTGGCACCCTTGTGGATTTCTCCAAATACGGCCTGATCAAGGAACCCACCGTCCAGGAGTCCCTGGCCGCCGGTGTTGATGTGGTCACCTTCAGCGGCGATAAGCTGCTGGGCGGCCCCCAGGCCGGCATTATTTTGGGGGGCCGGCGACACATCGACCGGATAAAGGCCAATTCGCTGACCCGGGCCCTGCGTATCGATAAAATGACCCTGGCGGCCCTTGAAGCCACCTTGCAGCTTTACCGGGACGAACCTCAGGCGATGCAACAGATTCCCACCTTGAGAATGCTTACGTTGCCGCTGCCCGTAATCCAGGGGCGGGCTGCTGAATTGAAATCCCGTCTCGAGCGGATTCCCGGCGCGCGGCTAAAAGTGGAATTGCTGGACATTTCCTCAAAGGCCGGAGGCGGCTCACTGCCGATGCTGGATCTGCCCAGCCGCTGCCTGGGCGTTACGGTAGACGGAACGTCAGTCAATGCCGTTGAACGGTGGATGCGCAGCAGCAATCCGCCCATCATCGGCAGAATCGAAAACGACCAGTTCATCGTGGACCCTCGAACCCTGCAGGAAGAAGAGCTGGATATTATTGAAAAGGCCTTTGCAGACATGCTGGCCGTCGGCACCCATGGAAGGTGAATGAATGGCAGGACACAGTTCGAATCTGTTTAAACATCGCAGCACGACACAGGAATTCCTCTTTTCCCATTCCGATGACATCCTTGATCACGGTCCTGCACAGGCGGTGACCCGCCGGAAAAACGCCGCGGCCGCCTCCCCCGACCCCCGTTTTTCCGACATGCAGGACCGCGAGGGGCTGGTCAACGCCATCGACTCCCACATGGCCTCCTCCTCTGCGCTGTGTGCGATCGCAGTCAAAATCGAAGGCGCGGAAGAATCGGGCATTCCGGAAGATGCGGTCGTTGCCATTGCCACGCTCTGCCGCGCGCATCGAGGACACTGGGCGCGGATCGGTCCTGATCGATTTGCCTGCGTGTTTCCTCATCTTGCCGCAGTCGACGGACACGCGCTGGCCCAACATCTCTTAAACACATTCCCAGATGCGGACCATCCGCCGCTTACCGCTGGCGTCGCGGCCTACCCGACCATCAACTACGTTCGCTCGCAACTTATCGAGAATGCAGAGAAAGCGCTCGAACATGCCTCTTTTTTCGGTCCCGGTACGATTACCGATTTCGATGCGGTAAGCCTGAACATCAGCGGGGACCGCTACTACCAGGCAGGTGATATTGACAGTGCCATCGCTGAATACAAGAAAGGGTTGCTGCTCGATCCTGCAGATGCGAACCTGCATAATAGCCTGGGGGTGTGCCACGGGGTGCGAAAGGATTTCGACAATGCCCTGAGCGCCTTTGAAAATGCGATATGGCTATCCCCGCGAGAGGTGATGGCCATCTATAACAAGGGTTATATCCTCTTGCTCCAAGGAAACCTGGAACAGGCGCTGGAATGCTTCCTGAAGGCCGATACCTGCGAGCCAAACGTTTTTGAGGTGATTTTTCACATCGGCCAAACACTCGTTGAGATGGGCGCAAACGAAAAAGCCCGACCTTACCTGGAAGCCGCTACGCTTGCCAACAACCGGTCCGGTCCGGCATTTAAAAGCCTCGGCGCCTGTTTGGACAACCTGGGTTTAACCAAGGAGGCCATCCAGGCCTACAAGAGCGTGGTGAAGATCAACCCCGGTGATGCGGAATCTCTATCGCTTTTAGGCCGGCTCTACACCGAGCGGGGGGAAAGCCTGGATGTGGCGTCGGTACTGTGCGAACAGAGTGTTCGACTGGCCCCGGACAACGGCCTCTTCAGGCACCGCCTGGGTCATGTATTCCTGAATCAGGGAAAGTTGAACCATGCCCTGGCCGAGTTTGAACTGGCCGCGGCCATGGGCCATGACAGCCAGCTGCAGATCGAAGAGACGCAGGACCGTATGACGGCATCCAGGGCCTGTTGAAAGGATCCGCAAAGCACCACTTCGTCGGGACGCCTGATGGTTTGACCAAACATGAACGCTGGAGGTTGTTAAGGGCACTTTCGTGCTTAATTTATCATGTCCACCGGGTCAATGGACCCATAACGGCAAGCGCAATTCCTGTCGACCATGACTGGCAGCGGAATCGCTTGAACCATAATCGTTTAATGTCAGTCATGAACAAGGAGTAACCGTTCCATGCCCATCTATGAGTACCACTGCAAGGGATGCGGTGAAGATTTCGAATATCTGGTGTTGGGCGGCAGCGAACCGGATCAATGCCCGGCTTGCAAGGCCGATTCGGTCTGCCGACTCATGTCCACCTGCGGGTTTGTCAGCAAAGGCAGCGGTGGCCAAACCGTGAGCACATCCGCCTCATCATCGTCATGCACCGGTTGCAGCGCTTCCAGCTGTTCCGGGTGTGGTCACTGATGGCCGGCGGCACCATCGCCATCGGCACCCGTGGCAGTCAATTGGCCCTGTGGCAGGCCAACTGGGTAAAAAGGTCCATCAGCCGCCACCATCCAGGTCTCTCCGTCGAACTGGTCATCATCAAAACCAAGGGAGACAAAATCCTCGATGTTCCGCTGGCCAAGGTGGGCGGAAAAGGATTGTTCGTCAAGGAGATTGAAGAGGCGCTGCTGGACGGGCGCATCGACCTGGCCGTGCACAGCATGAAGGACATGCCCGCCGACATTCCCGACGGACTTTGCATCGGCGCGATCCCCGAGCGGGA
>NZ_JBFELV010000246.1:0-7525 GCF_041551955.1 Desulfosarcina sp. | reverse complement strand
GTCACTGTCTTGCCCACGCCACCTTTCTCGTTTGCCACCGCGATCGTTCTGGTTTTCTTTTTGGCCATATTGTCTCCCCTTCCGTTAGCGTTGTCTCCCTATCCGTTCAACTGCCCCAGATCCGATTTAAGGTCGACGATCTTCTCCTGGAGGGACCGGGACGCGTCCCTCATCCGGTCCAGCGACGCCGACACGTTCGCTTTGTCCAGCCGCTGTCCGCTGATGAGATCCACCAGCCTGGAGAGGTCGGCCCCATGGTGCTGGAACCGCTCCAGCATCTGCCCGTAAAGGGTTGCGGCGGCGGCATCGGCCAGTTTCAGCATATACTGGAACTTGATGTTTTCCTTATAGTCCTTCAGATGAAACAAAACGGACCGCTCCGTTTCACGCTTCATGCGCTTGACCCCCGATGCGAGCGCCAAAAACTGTTCCTGATGGACCTTGTCTGCCGATCTTCTCAAGGCTTTCTTGACCAGGTTGATGATCTTGTAGAATCCGAAGCGCATGACCGCTTCCGTTTTGATCTGGGCGGAATAATGCATGGTCGTTGCAGCCGGCGGCAGCGACAGTCCGGCCACCTGGCGAATGGATTCCAGATCCGACACAAAGTTAATCGGTATTGATTTCTTAGACTTGTACCCATTTTCCTCATCCATGGCGTTGGCGTATTGCGCCAGGGCTTCATCGATCATGGCACCATAGGGCCCGGCAATCTCATCCAGATACCCCATGAGTTTTTTTTCCTGCGACTTGACAAACCGGATTACCTGGGGATTCACCGTTTCGGCCATGTGTGCATCCACGGCCTGTTTGAACTCCTGAAAGACCATATACAGCGTTTGGGCAAATCCCGCCCTCATCAAGCTTTCATCATAACGGTGCATCTCCACCTGATAGTTGCGGACAAAACGGATAACCCCGGACACGACACCGTCGACATGTTCGTCGAAAAAACGGTCGATGGCGGTTTTCAAATCGCGTTTGACCTGATTGACGGCACCATCCAGCGTATTTTTCACCGTCAGCTTCATACGATCCAATCGGCCCCGCTGACGGTGGACCCGGTCGGCCAACGCCTTTGCGCCATCGGCGTCCCGGGCCAGCAGGTCACGGTTGAAATCGATCCAACGGCCAATGCCGCCGGCAACTATTTCCAGCCGCTCCAGGTGGTTTTTCAGCAACAGGGAGGTGCGTTCCCGGCGGATCTTTTGTTCTATAAATCGCTCGAAGCGGCGATGCTCTGCCAACGCGAAATCGACCATCGCCGACTCCCGCCGCCAATGGGCCAGCCGGTCACGATCTCTTGGGGACAGGTTGGATTCCATCTGCGACATGAGCAGAAACAAGGCGGAGAAGGCGAATGTCTGGGGCTCGGGACTGATAAGGCCAAGATCTGCTTCTATTTTTCGAAGCCCCTCGGTAAGATCGTCGAGGGATTCGTGCTCGCTGAGATCGCAGTTCACCACAAAAACAACCGTTTCCAGAATTCCCATATTCCGAATCATGGATAAAAACCGGATGTCTGCCTGGCGAAGCCCCGTGCGGCTGCTGACCACGTAAACCGTGAGATGGGCCATCATCAGGTAGTCCTGAATCATGGCCAGATGCAGCGGGTTGGGTGAGTCGCTGCCTTGGCAGTCAGCGATCTCGACCCCTTCGCCGAGGCCCGGGGTGTCAATTTCCAGCAACACATCATTCAGGTATGCGGCCATGGCATCGTCGCCGACGAAATCCCGGTGTAGCGGGAACCGGTCGTTTCCGAAGACGACGGTGGCATTATCTGCCTGAACGACCTGTAGTACGCGGTCATAACCGTTGAGATAGGAGGCCAACAGCACGCTGCCGGCGCTGCGCGTGTCGTTGGAAATCAGTTGGTCGGCCGCCAGGTCGGCCAGCGCTCGGTGGAGCATCTGGCGATCCTTTTCCCGGCGGATGTCAGCAGGATGGGGCTCGCCGGAACGGTTGCGGGCGGGCAGGAGCATCGCCGCCTGATCGATGTCCTGGTTCACCTCATCCCAGTTCTTGAGGTAGAGGGTGGCTCGCAAGCGGCTGCCGGTTCTCACCCGGGTAACGATGGAAGTGACGACCCCGGCCCCCCGCTTGAGGTAATCACCCCCAAAAAGGGTGTTCACGAAGGTACTCTTCCCCGATTTGATGGCACCCACGACGGCCACGCGCATGATCTCTTCGGATATCTGTTCGGATATAATTTGGCAGGTGGTCTTCCACTGGGAAAACCCCTCATCCACCCGTTCGGTAATCTTCTCAGCCTCGTCAATCAGTTGCGCGGTGTCATCGCTGATACGGGTAATCTGGCGCTTGAGTGTCTCGTATGCAGGCATGTCTTTCTTTTCTCGGGTCTGTTCCAGGGTATGGTATTCGTTTGGTGATGGTTTTGAAACCAGTGGATGCGGATGCTGAAAGGCCGGAATCTGCCCGCGGAAATGATCCGCACACCGGCAGTGGATTTTTACATTTAATCGAACGATTGTCAAAGGTTTCCCAGCAGGTGGCCAGGCGGTGCAGGCATCCTGCAAAAGAACACAATGGCTTGTAAATCTTATGATTTAATGATATACAGCGGACCGGAAAGAGATGAGTTGGGCGGCTCAACGACGCTAAACCCAGCATAAGGAACGCCATACACATGTCAGAAAAACATCCGGAATGCCCATTATACAATCCGCTGAACTGCAAGGAGTACTACAATCCCAAACTCTGTGCGTTCGTCAGGAAGGACAAGGATTGTCTGAAAAAGAAGAAACCCAAGCAGAAACCCAAAAAGGACGATACCGAATAAAGCAAGGGGCACATCATGGCCCCTTGCCACCCCTGCATCCCGCCTTTCGTGCAAATCCCTCGAAAGCATAGCCCGTCACTCTTTTCAACCTTACTTTTTTTTAACCCAGCTGTCAGGCATGACCCGCCGTATCGGATAGCAAGGCCGGGTCAATGCCGATTGCTTTCAGGGCCGCTTCCCAGCGTCTTTCCACTTCCATTTGAAAGGCGATGGATTCCGAATAGGGCCCGTTGATCCAGACGTTGCTGCGAATTTCACTTTCCAGCTGCCCGGGCCCCCAACCGGCACAACCCAGCGCAATGATGAACGAACGCGGGCCGCCTGCTCCGGCGATGGCTTCAAGGATATCGCGCGAATTGCTCAAGGCCAGCTCTCCGGTTATCATCATGCTGCCCTCCCAGGTAAAGGGTGCGCCGTGGAGAACGAAGATTTCATTCATATGGACCGGACCGCCGATATGAACCGGAATTTTTTCCGCGCCCGCGGCAGTTGGGATCTCCAATTCATCAAAGATCATCTTGCCGTTGACTGTCGGGTGGACCCGTGTGAGCACGATCCCCATGGCCCCTTTTGGATTGTGCTCGGACAGGCAGGTGACGGATTGGTAGAAGTTGGGGTCGGCCAGCCCGGGCATGGCCATCAGAAACTGCCCCTTCAAGGATTGCCGTGTCTGGTCCATGGTGAAAGTCTCCCTTGGGTGTGCATGTCTCGCCCACCTTAACGGGGAGCCGCCCCAAAGGCAAGAAAAAGCTTGACTTGCCGGAAACGGACTGTTAGGTGAGGATCGTTATAAACTTAGGAACGCGAAATATGAGCAGCCGCTTCGCCCTTATCAGCATCATTAGTCTTATTCTTATCCTCGTCGTGGGTGTCCTCATCCACAGCGAGGAAACAGGGGCGATAATGGTCTAAAACAGCCAACACCGGAAATCATGTAATCCGTTATCACCCCAGAGGCGATAGCGGATTTTTTTTTGTACTTTTTCAGAAAGGACAGCACCGGGATGAAGAGTGATGACGCCAAGAAAGGTATCGAACGGGCGCCCCACCGGGCCCTTTTCAAAGCCATTGGATACACGGATGAGGAGATCAGGCGGCCGCTGATCGGCATCGCCAATGCGGTCAATACCGCCATCCCCGGCCATGTTCACCTGGACACCCTCGCCCAGGCGGTAAAGGCCGGAATCTACATGGCCGGTGGCACGCCGGTGGAATTCGGCACCATCGGTGTCTGCGACGGCATCGCCATGAATCACACCGGCATGAACTACTCGCTGGCCAGCCGTGAACTCATCGTCGATTCCATCGAAGTCATGGCCATCGGCCATGCCCTGGACGCCATGGTCATGATTCCCAACTGCGACAAAATCGTACCGGGCATGCTCATGGCCGCCGCACGATTGGATCTGCCCACCATTTTCATCAGCGGCGGTCCCATGCTGGCCGGTGAACACCCGGAAATACCCGGCCGGAAAATCGACCTGATAACCGTTTTTGAAGCCGTCGGCACCGTAAAAGCCGGCAAGATGAACGCCGACCAGCTGGCTGCCATCGAAGACGCCGCGTGCCCAACCTGCGGCTCCTGCGCCGGCATGTTCACCGCCAACTCGATGAACTGCCTGACCGAAGTGATCGGCATGGGCCTGCCCGGAAACGGCACCATCCCCGCCGTCTTCTCCGCCCGGGTGCGCCTGGCCAAGCAGGCCGGCATTCAAATCCTGGACCTGTGGGAAAAAAAACTCAGCGCCAGAAAAATCATGACCCCCGAAGCCTTTCACAATGCCCTGACCGTCGATATGGCCTTGGGATGCTCCACCAACACCGTATTGCACCTGCCGGCGATTGCCGCAGAAGCCGGCGTTGCTCTGGATCTGAACATGATCAACGCCATCAGTGAGCGGACGCCCCACATCTGCTCACTAAGCCCCGGCGGTGCGCACCATATCCAGGACCTGAATCGGGCCGGCGGCATCAGCGCCGTCCTGGGTGCACTGTCGGCTGCGGGACTGATCCATGCAGACAGCCTGACCGTCACCGGCAACACCATCGCCGAGAATACCGCCGGGGTCTTCACCCTTGACCCCGAGGTGATACGCCCGCTGGACCATCCCTACCATCCGCAGGGGGGCCTGGCCGTGCTCTACGGCAACCTGGCACCGGAGGGATGCGTGGTCAAACAATCGGCGGTTCTGGATGGGATGCTGCGCCATGAAGGACCGGCCAGGGTATTTGACTCTGAGGAGACGGCAACGGAAGCCATCATGCAGGGTCGCATCAGCAAGGGGGATGTCATCATCGTGCGTTACGAGGGCCCCATGGGCGGACCGGGCATGCGCGAAATGCTCACCCCCACGTCGGCCATCGCCGGCATGGGATTGGATGCGCACGTGGCCCTGATTACCGACGGCCGTTTTTCCGGCGGATCGCGGGGGGCTGCCATCGGTCACATCTCACCGGAAGCGGCCCAGGGCGGCCCCATCGCCATCGTCAACGAAGGCGATCGCATCGCCATCGATATCCCTGCAAAAACCGTCACACTGAAGGTGTCCGATGACGAGATCGACCGGCGCCTGGCCGGCTGGCAGGCACCCGAACCGAAAATCCGACATGGATACATGGCCCGCTACGCCCGGCAGGTCTCTTCGGCCAGCCAAGGGGCGGTGGTAAGATAAAAGACGAGGACGGAGGACAGAAGACGGAAGTCTGACCGCTGACATCGGGCCTCTGACCTCAGGCTTCAGATCTCAGTCCTCGGGCCTCGGGTCCACTAACAAAGGAGCACAAGCAAATGAAACTCACCGGAGCGCAGATTTTGATGGAAGTCCTCAAAGAAGAGGGCGTGAATTCCATTTTCGGGTTTCCCGGCGGGGCCACCATCGATATTCATGACCGTCTGGAAAGAACCGATATCCGCCACTACCTGGTTCGTCATGAGCAAGCTGCGGTGCATGCGGCCGACGGTTACGCCCGCGTCACCGGCGATGTCGGTGTCTGTCTGGTCACATCCGGACCGGGCGCGACCAATGCCGTCACCGGCGTGGCCACCGCCTATATGGACTCTATTCCCGTAGTGATCATCAGCGGCCAGGTACCCACCCACCTCATCGGCAATGATGCATTCCAGGAAGTGGATATCGTCGGCATCACCCGACCCTGCACCAAGCACAACTACCTGGTGCCCTCGGTGGAAGCACTGCCCCGGATTCTCAAGGAAGCCTTTCATATTGCCCGATCCGGCCGCCCGGGACCGGTGTTGGTGGACATTCCCAAGAATGTGCAGCAGGCAACGACCAATTTCAAACCCAAACAAAAGGTCAAGCTCAAGTCCTACAACCCCACCTACAAACCCAATTCGAAGCAGCTGCGCAAGGTGGTGGACCTGATCATGGCGGCCAAGCGTCCGGTGATTTTCGCCGGCGGCGGGGTCATCCTCTCCAAAGGGGCCGAGGCGCTGACCCGCCTGGCCCGCAGTGCCCGGATCCCGGTGACCACGTCCCTCATGGGATTGGGTTCCTTTCCCGGCTCGGATCCACTCTCGCTGGGGATGATCGGCATGCACGGTACTTACCGGGCAAACATGAGCACCGGCGAATGCGATCTGCTCATCGGCATCGGGGTACGCTTCGACGACCGGGTGACGGGCAAGACCGACTGCTTTGCCGCCCAGGCCGAAATCGTTCACATCGACATCGACCCCACCTCCATTCGCAAGAACGTGCCGGTGAGCATCCCGGTGGTGGGAGACTGCAAAACCACACTGGAGATTATCAACAGCTACTTGGCGGAGGAGGACCTGGACCCGCTGACAGCCAGTCGCGGCCCCTGGCTGGATCAGATCGAGGCGTGGAAACAGAGATTCAAACTGTCCTATGTCCAGGAAGCCGAAATCAAACCCCAGTACGTGGTGGAAAAACTTCATGAGTTGACCCGGGGCGAGGCCATCATTACCACGGAAGTGGGTCAGAACCAGATGTGGGCGGCCCAGTACTATCAATTCGACCGCCCGGGCCATTTTGTCACGTCCGGCGGATTGGGCACCATGGGTTTCGGCCTCCCGGCGGCCATCGGCGCCCAGGTGGCCTTTCCCGATGCCCTGGTGGTGGATGTGGCCGGAGACGGCAGCATTCAAATGAACATCCAGGAAATGGCGACCGCCGTTCAGTACAACCTGCCGGTCAAGGTGGTCATCCTAAACAATGGCTACCTGGGCATGGTCCGCCAGTGGCAGGAATTGTTTTACGACAAGCGCTACGCCGCCACGTGCATGGATCATGCACCTGATTTCGTCAAACTGGCCGAGGCCTTTGGAGCCGTGGGATTGCGGGCCACCCAGCCGGAGGAGGTGGAAAACGTCCTGCGCCAGGGCCTGGAAACGCCCGGTCCAGTGATCATGGATTTCAGGGTCGCCAAGGAAGAGTGCGTCTATCCGATGGTGCCGGCCGGGGCGCCCATCACGGAGATGCTGCTGGTTTAGGATACGGCTTCGTCCAACGCCCGATATCTGCGTTACGCTTCATCCATCGTCACTGCGACGTACGAAAAGTACGCCTCGTTCCTCGGGACTTGCAAGCCTTGATCTCGACCGTTAGACAAAGCCATCGGACCGGCACAGCCCTTTATAGGTTGATCAGGATCAGGAGAAAAAGGAATTGACAGTAGAAAAACACATACTGACCATGCTGGTGGACAATGAACCCGGTGTGCTCTCCCGGATCGTCGGATTGT
>NZ_JBFELV010000245.1:0-7526 GCF_041551955.1 Desulfosarcina sp. | reverse complement strand
GTTGGACAGGGCCTCGGCCGCTGAGGCTTCACCCAGGCGAAGAATCAAAAAGTTCTTGTAGACCCCGCAGAACATGTTGCCATGGATCAGATGACAAACCCCACCGAACATCTTTATGGTTGAAACCTTTTTCCACCCGTCGATGGTCGACAGGATGCGCGCTTCCAACTTCTCATCGTAGGCCATCGCCGCCCTCCCGTGTATCGAATAGCCCCTTGTTAAGGGCTTTGGCAAGGGATTTGTCATAATTTAGAGGCCGGTTGTCCAGGCTCAAGGCCGGCACCGCACCCATGAGGGAATTGGTGAGTAGAACCATGTCGGCATCCCAGACCGCATCGGGCAGGAGGGTGCGATCATCCATTGAGAATCCCAAAGCCTGCAAGCGCCGGGAAACCACCGCCTGCATCACGCCGGGCAGCACGTGGGAAGACCGGGGGCGGGTTACCGTCTTTCCCGACACCACCAGAATATTGGCCGTATGGGTTTCGGAAAGCGTGCCGTCCGGGTTCAGGACAACCGCCTCGTCCGCACCCTGCTCCCGGGCCCACGCACCGGCCTGATGGTAGTATAAATAGTTCAGCGTCTTGAAATCCGCCAGCGGTGACAGCCGTCGGTGTGGGTAGGTTGCCAGCTTCAGCCCGGGTGCCCCCAGAACCGTCAAGCGGTGAATGTAGGGCCGGGCGGTCACCAACAGGGCTCCCAGATGTGGGGAGCGGCTCGCATCACCTCGCGTAGCCAGGATCTTGAGCGCCGCCGATGCCTGGTTCAGACCGTTTACCTCGACGACCTGGGCGATGATCGACGCCCAGGTCAGGTCGGGCGGGGCAACGCCCAACAAGGCTGTCCAGGTCCGGTTGAACCTATCCAGGTGGGCCTGCAAGCGGCAGGGAAATCCTTTTTCCACGCGGATCGTCTCGAAAAAACCGAACCCGTACTGAAGCCCCAGGTCGGATACAGGCACAGCCGCCCGCTCCTGGTGCATCAACCGGCCGCCCTGCCACACCCAGAGATCTGCGCCGGTGTCCGTCTGCGAGCCATTGCCCGCTTGCTCGAACACCGACATCAGCGTCCGTCCCTTATGAAGGGTTTCTTCATACTCGTCCTCAGGGTCGGAGTCATGGACAATGCCGCCCCCCACGGAAAAAACAAGGCGGTCGCCGATGATGGTCGCCGTACGGATGGCGATGGACAGGTCCATGGTGTCGTGAAAGCTGATATACCCGATGGATCCGGTGTAGACGTGGCGGCGAACGGTTTCCAGCTCGTCGATGATCTCCATGGAGCGGATCTTGGGGCATCCGGTGATCGAGCCTCCGGGAAAGGTGGCCCGGATCAAGTCCACGGAATCATTTCCCTCGGCAAGCGTTCCCTCCACGACGGAAACCAGGTGGTAGACGTTCTGGTAGGCTTCCAGGCGTTTGTGCTGAGCCAAGACCACCGAACCTCCGGCGCACACCTTGCCGAGGTCGTTGCGCAGCAAGTCCACGATCATGGAAAGCTCGGCATCATCTTTGGGACTGCGGGCCAGCGCGGACTTCATTTCCCGGTCTTCTTCCGGGGTCTTCCCCCGTGGACGGGTACCTTTGATGGGACGGGTTTCAATCCGACTGCCGTTGCGAAGCAGAAACCGTTCCGGAGAAGTGGAGACGATCTGGTGATCGCCGGCATTGACGTAGGCGAAAAACGGGGCTGGGTTCATCTGGAATAGGGCTTTGAAAAGCGTGTAGCTGTCGCCACTGAAGCCCATTTCAAAGCGTTGGGACAGATTGACCTGATAGAGGTCACCGGCAGCAATGTATTCCCTGATCCGCTTTACCGAGGAGGTGTAATCGGAACGGGTGAAATTGGACTTCAATGACTGCCCGGTTCCTGCGAACGCTCCGGGAGACGTCGGCGGTGACTTCAACGCGTGCATAAATCCTTCTATGGCCGCGTTTACCGCTTTATCATCCTGGCCTTGGCGAACGGGTGCATGAATCTGGGTCGCGCCGCTGGCCTTATCGTGCACCACAATCAGTGTCGGGGCAAAAAAACAAAGCTGGGGGAGGCCAAGGTCGTCGAGGGTGGTTCGGGGCAGGGCTTCCAGGCCGTCTTTCAGGTCGTAGGCCAGATATCCGAAGAGGCCGGCGGCAACGGGAGCGAATGTCTCGCCAATGTTCAGACGGCAGCAGGCCAGAACCGTTTCAAGACTATCCAGCGGTGCTTGTGTCGCCACATGGGACGTCCCGTCAATGACGACCGTCGTTTCTCCGGACCGTCCGGTGAGCGAAAGCCAGGGATGGATGCCCAGGATGTGGTAACGGGCGCAGTCCAGGTCCCCGCCACTGAGCAGCACCACCGTTCCGGGTTCGTTGGCGAAACGGGCCGCCATGTCCGCAAAGGGCTCTTCCAGACAAACCGTTTCTGTCCGAACCCCGGAAATGCGGGGCAAATGGGTGCTCAAGGGTTTCAACAGACCGCAGGCGTTCGCAGGTTCAGGGTTGAACGTGCTGGGTTTTGTTTTCATTCGTGTACCTTGTTGGTGGACCACCACACGATCGATGCCTTCGCCAATCGCTACGCGAATAACTCCGACACGTCACCACTTATCGAATCATCGTTTACCGTTAATGGCTAATGTGGCTGAAGTTTTCTTTGCACACGGAACTGTTGAACCCGCGAACGACCGCGGGGTTGGGTGCCCCAGGTCCTACCTTTGCCAGTGCCAGCTCGCCTTTCAGCGGGCCCAGCCGAAGGAAGTTCTCGACCAGGATGAATCCATGTTCGGTTAAAAAGCTTTCCGGGTGAAACTGTACGCCGTGAAGCGGAAAACGCCGATGGGACAACCCCATGATCGTCGCATCCGCGGTGCGTGCGGTAACCGCGAGTTGCCGCTCGAGGGCTGCTTCCGATAATTGCACCGCCAACGAGTGATATCGGGCGGCCTTCAACGGGGTGGGCATTTGTGAAAAAATGGCTTCCTGATGGTGATAAACCAGGCTGGTTTTACCGTGCATGGGAGCCGGAGATCGGACGGTGCGGCCGCCGAACACCTCATTGATGCACTGCATACCCAGGCAAATACCCAAAATGGGGGTCGTTTGATAAAACGCCTGGATCAGCGGCTTAGAGATGCCGGCGTGGACGGGGTCCTTGGGCCCCGGACTGATCAACACATAGTCGGGCCGGGCAGCGGCCGCCTGGGCCAGGGTAATTCGGTCGCTGCGGTGAACTTTGATATCCAGGTCGTAGTGCATGAACATCTGCACCAGGTTGTAGGTGAAAGAATCGTAGTTGTCGATGACAAGCAGCCTGGCCATCATTGCCTCCCCGCGAAATAAAAACAGCCACCCCGTTTGAGCCTGGGTGGCTGATGCCTGTTGCATAACTCATTTAATATGGCGCCCAAGTAGGCGGGCGCGTATCAATGTTTTTTCCCTCTCAGTAGCTAATGTGGCCGGCGCGGTCAAGTAAAATTACACCCGACACCCAATATCGTTCCGATTTAAGAAAAGGAATGCTTAGTCAACCGGCAGCAGCACCGTAAAGGTGGTTCCCTTGTCCGGAACGCTCTCAACGCTGATCCGGCCTTTTAACGCCTCCACCAACCCTTTGACGATGGGCAGGCCCAACCCGGTGCCGGTGATGAAGCGGGTCTTGTCGTTCTTCACCCGGAAAAACCGTTCGAAAATTTTATCCAGGTAGCGCGCTTCGATACCGAATCCATTGTCAATCACCCGGACCCGCAGGTTGATGCCGGTCATGTCCACCTTGACTTTAATTTCACCACCGTTTTGGGTGTAGTTGATGGCGTTGGTGATCAGGTTGCCGAAGATGCTCTCCAAGGCCAACGGGTCGGCTTTGATGGTCGGCAGCAGATCGGCCGGCCGGTCCATGATGAGCGCCTGCGCCTTGGTCTTGGCGCGGGTGCCGAGAAAATCAACGATATTGCCGAGCAGATCTTCCAGCTGAACCGGTTTGGGTTCCTGGCAGGTGGTTCCAGATTCAATCCGTGAAAGATCCAGCAAGTCGCCGATGGTGGAAATCAAGCCCTGGGTTTTTTCCTTGGCCCGGGAGAGCAAGTGCTCCTCCGATTCACTGAGCTGCCCCATCAGATCGTTAAGCACCAGTGCCAGCTGCTCGTGGATAGTGGACAGTGGGCTTCTAAGCTCATGGGAAACCTTGGCCACAAACTCAGACTTGAGCCGGTCCAGCACCTTCATATTGGTAATGTCGATGACGGTGACCACCGCCCCCAGGCACGCTTTGCGCTCGCCAATTACCGGACGACCGCGGGCCATGAGAAACCGCTCGCCGCCGAAGGAAAATTCGTAGGTGGGAATATCGTCAAAATCCACATGCCGCCCGCTGGATATTTCCACAATCAACCGGCACAACCCCTCGTCAGGAATGTAGCTTGAAATCTGACCGCCAGTAGCCGTGTCGTCGGCCAGATCCAACAGCCGGCAAAAGGCCGGATTCATCAGCACCACCTGACCGTCGGTATTGGTCACCACGATCCCGTTGGGAATCGAATCGACGATGGTGTGGATCCTGCTTTTTTCCGTTCCCAGGTCCGCCAGCGTTCTCTGCCGCTCGGCTTCCAGCTTCACCGTGTCCCTTTGAAGCCGGATCTTTTCCCGAGCCCGGTTAACCACGATTCTCAGCTGATCCGGCTCGAAGGGTTTGGGAACAAAATCGTAGGCACCCCGCTTCATGGCCTCGATTGCGGTTTCGATGGTGGCAAAGCCGGTGATGACAATGACCAGTATGTCCCGGCCCATGGCCTGTATACGCTTGAGAACCTCCATCCCGTCAATGCCGGGCATTTTCAGATCCAGCAAGACGATGGCCACATCGGTCCGCTCGATAACGTCCAGCCCTTCTTGACCGTTTTGGGCCGTCAGTGCATTGCACCCCATGCGGCTGATGATCCGCTCCGATCCGTCCCGGATGCCCTTTTCATCATCGATCACCAGAACGGTTTCGGGATCAGGCGTGCTCTGCATATTCAGCTCCTTTTTCGGTTTCACGGGTGGTGGGAAGTTCGATGATAAAGGTGCTGCCGCGGCCGGGAATGCTTCGGGCGGTAATGCTGCCGCCGTGATTTTCAACGATCCCGTATACGACGCTCAGTCCCAATCCGGTTCCCTTGCCCTCTTCTTTGGTGGTAAAAAAAGGCTCGAAGATATGTTCCAAGTCCTCAGCGGATATTCCAGGACCGGTGTCGGAAAATTCGATTATCACCCGATCCTTGGTGGCTGATTCCCGGGTGCTGATGGTAATCGTGCCGTTGCCGTCCATGGCTTGGGCCGCATTGATGATGATGTTCATGAACACATGGCCCAGCTGCTGGGTGTCCGCCAACACCAGGGGGACGAAGGGGGCCATTTTCTTTTTCACGGTAATGTTATGAAAAAGGGTCTGGTTCTCGATAAGAAAAAGGGTCCGATCAATCGCGTTGTTTATGTTCAATGGCTTCATGAACTGGCGTGTCTGCCGGGCAAACTCAAGCAGTTCCTTGACGGTGTCACGGCATCGCTGGGCGTCTTTTAAAATCCGATACAGATCCTCTTTGGCAGAGTCCTCCAGATCATAGTCTTCCAGCATCAGTTTGGTGTATAGCGTGATCCCGCCCAGCGGGTTGTTAAGCTGGTGCGCCACCCCGGCGGACAATTTTCCCAGGGAAGCCATTTTTTCGGACTGAATCAACTGGAGCTGGGTTTTTTCCAGTTTCTGCTGAATGTGGATACGCTCTCTCAGGTCATGGAAGAAACCAATCGAACCGGCTTCTTTACCATTTTCATCGTAGATGATCGAAGCGTAGAGGCTGATGGGAATTTTCTCGCCGTTTTTACCAACCGCATTGATGCGATATTTTTTCAGCTTTCCCTTGCCGCCATACTGTTCACTTCTTAGGTGCCGCATCACCGTTTTGGCGCCGTCCCCCTCGTAAATCGCTTTGATGTTCAGATGATCGAGGGCCGCTTCCACACTATGGCCGGTCACCTCGGCGGCGGCGTCATTGAAGATGATGATCTTGCCGGTCATGTCGGCGGCGATCACCCCGTCGCATGCGCTTTGGAGCAGATTATATAAAAAACTGTTGGCCCGCCGAAGCTCTTCCTCAAGTCCCTCCAGCGCCGGAAGTTCAAAGTTGAAAATCGTCATCGCATCCTGCCCATCCTCGTCGGTGATGGGGTAGGCATACAAGCAGGACCGTTTTTGTTTGCTCAACGAACTTGAAGAAAGGTCCCGCAGAGACGGCTTTCCCGTAACCATGACTTTTTTGACCGGGCAGTTGTCGCAGGGTTCGGGGCGGCTGTAAAACACCTCGTGGCAACATTTTCCCGATGGCGATTCCCCGTCAATGAGAGCGTCAACACCGGCCGAGGCCAGAATGTGAAAATCTCTGGAGATAACGACAATCTTTCGTTTGAACGCATCCAGCGCCCTGAGCAGCAGGTTCCGCTCTTTTTCGGTGCGCATTAGACCTCCCCGGGGTTGACGTTCCGGAACCACTCATGGTCGAGCGATTAAAAGACAGTTTCGTGATGTTGTCAACAGCGATGCAGCGAAAAGCGCTGACAATTCCTAGCTGGGTCGGCAGCGTCCTGGCCGGGGTAATTCGCCGCCCATCGCGTCATGGATTCGGCAGTCGTGCATTACGGCAAGGATTGATGCCTCTGAAGGTATGCCTCCCACTCCATGGGAAGCAATTGTTTTTTCTTGTTGTTGCAGGGCTTGCATGCCGGAACCACATTTCCCTTGGTGCTCTTTCCTCCTCTGGCCACGGGGACGATGTGATCCATGGTCAACTCGGCTGCCGGTGTCCGACTGCCGCAATAATAGCAACGGCCTTTGGCACATTTACGTTTCCACCACGGGGACTGCCGCAATGCGCGTGCTTTTTGTCGCTCTCGCTTGAGATCCTGCTCATCCAGATCATAGGCATAAGGCTTCATTGCTTCTCCTTGGCCTTGGATGACCGGTCAACCGCCAGCCCTAAACCGACCAGCCACTTGTCAATCTCAGCCTGCAACATCGTATAGAAACGGGCAGAGCCCCCCAGACCGGTTCTGCCGAAGAAGTAGTTGATCTCCAGAAAAAGCGGGTGCAGATCGTCTTTGGCGGCCCCGGATCGCTCGAAAATAAAATCGAATCCGGCCAGGTTGATTCGCGACTGCCGGCAGAAGCGGCGAGTCAGGGCCAGGGCCTTCTGACGAAGATTCGGGTCAGATTCAGTATCGATACGCGCGCCCCTGGCCAGGTCGGTGCCAAAAACACCCGGGTTGTCCTGAATTCTCCAGTAGGCCCTCTGGGTTTGCCCGATCACGGCGACCCGCAGCGTGCGATTCGAGTCGTTGAGGCAGGTCTGCAGGACGAATCCCCGCTGACCAGACCGCTCATAACGCTCGGCCATTGACAGGGCTTGCGCCAAGTCGGATGGGGACTGGAGCAGAGAGACCGTGTCTCCTTCTCCTCCCCAGTCCAAATTGAAAACAAGGGGGAAAAAGGCCTCGCTTATCCCTGATCCGTCGCGTTGG
>NZ_JBFELV010000244.1:0-7540 GCF_041551955.1 Desulfosarcina sp. | reverse complement strand
CTCACCCACCTCGTCCATGGCACTGATCAGCCCGTCGTTCAAGATGGCGCCGATGTCCGTGCCGCCGTCCAGCTCGGCCTGGGTCTTGGCCTTTACCGTCTCCTCGTCAAATGCCAGTACTGCGTTGAAGATGTCCTGGGTGGTCATAAATGAACCTCCTGATTGTGAGTGATAGGTTTTTTGCGATGACACTGCTGTCTCTTGGTCGACTGATGATATTTCAACTGGAAAAATTGAAACTTTTAATTAAGGCATACGCATAGGACAACTGGTGAATACGGTCAAGATTTATCCTTGCGATTGGCGACGTAAGCAGCCAAGGCCATTTCCACATCCGGGTCGATGGGGGGTTTTTCATACGCGGCCAGGCGGCGGCTTAGGCCCTCGGCGGCGACCTGGTCGATACGCTTGGAACCGGCGGCTTTCCAGCCGGCATAATTCTGCCGGTTTAAAAAGTCGGTCATGTAGAATTCCGTGCGGCACAGTTTGAATGTTTTGGGCTGGGTCAGGTATTGGCCGCCGATACCCACGCTTTTGATCATCTCTACATCGATGGCCTCAGGGGAGACGTCGATGGGTTTGATCAGCTGGCGAATGATTCCGCACATTTCCTCGTCCATCATGAATTTTTCAAAGCTCATGGCGATATAGGAGCCCAGTATTCCGGCCGAATGCAGAATGAAGTTGATGCCGCTGCGGGCTGCGGTAGACAAGGCCAGCATGGATTCCGCCGCCGCCTGCCCGTCAGGGAAATGGGCATCGGTTAGACCGCCCCCGCTGCGGCTGGGGAGCTTGTAAAAACGAGCCATCTGCGCAGTGGCCGAAACCACCATGGACAGTTCTGGGCAGCCGATGGCCAACCCGCCTGTACGCATATCCATTGCCGAGGATGTGGATCCATAGACCACCGGTGCACCGGGATTGACCAGTTGTGCCAGGGTGATACCCGCCAAGATCTCGGCATTCTGCAGGGACAATACGCCGGAAAGGGTCACCGGTCCGGACGAACCCGCCATGATCAGCGAGGCAATCACGCAAGCCTGGTTGGCCTTAGCCAGTTCAATCAGAGACCCGGCCATCTCGTCGGAAAACTGAAGCGGCGACAGTGAATTGATTAGGGATACCGATACCGGTCCCGTGGCCGTTAGCTTGTCTTTGCCCCCCCAGATGATGGATGCCATCTCAATGCAGTCCCGGGCGCCCTGTTTGGATACCGGACTGCCCATAAAGGGTTTATCACACAAAACGATACTGGAGAAGATCATGTCCAGGTGAGCGGTCTCAGGCGCCACATCGCCCGGCTCCACCATCATGAACCCGTTCATGTCGATGGTTTTGGATGTCTGGATCAGTTTGCAGAAGTTGTCGTAGTCCGCCATGGTGGCTTCCCGCTGGCTGCCGTCCGGCAGGGCGATGAAGGGTGCACCGTAGCCAGGTGCAAAAACGAAATCGTCCTCTCCCACGGCGACGTTTTTTTGCGGGTTCCGTGCAGTCACCGTGAACCGTGAAGGCGCGGTCTCGAGCGCTTTCTGTACCTGAGCCTCGGTCATGAAAACCGTTTTTCCACTCACCTTGAACCCCTTGGATGAGAAGATTTCTATCGCTTCGGGTTCATTGAAGGCCACACCGACGCTGGAAAGCAGCTCCATGGATGCATCGTGAACCTGGGTCATCTGCTCCGGGGTGAAGGTTTGCATGCGGTCGTACATGATCGATCCTCCTTGTTGCGGTTAATGGCGACAATTCGATAGGCGCGGGAGAGACTTTTGCGGTGCTGTCGTTGGAAAGGCTTTCCAACCAATGGGTATTGCGAGGCTTATAAAGCAGGTTGCATGCCATGACGGACTAGTTTGCAAAAATGATGGCCGACACCCCAGACTTTTCGCATCGGGCGAGAAAAGACATGCAAAACATCCTGAAAAATTTATTATTTTAAGTCATGTAGCATAAAGGCGCCCAGGGATGGAGTGGTTTTTGGTCTGAAAACTGATCGATTGAATATGAAAACCGACAAAATAATTTACACAATAAAGAGAAAAAATGTTTTCATTGATTGTTTTTTTTACATATAATCAACCCATGTGGAAAACAAACCGTAAATAACCAGCGATGGAGGCTGACCTTGTCTGATCAACCGTCGAATCGATCTATTTTGCCCGATTTTGACAATCTCGATTTCGTGCCGGTGTTCGATGCCTTCGATGAAGGCATCATCATCACCGACACCGGCGGCCGCATTCTCTATTACAACGAAGCCCAGGCGGGTATTGACGATCTGCGTCCCGGAAACGTGATCGGCAAGCGGGTGGGGGACATCTATCGGTTGGATTGGCATGACAGCCTGATCTTCAGATGCCTGGAGGCCGAAACACCCATTATCGGCAAGCTGTTTTTTTACCGGACCTGCAAAGGAAAGCTGGCCAATACGATTCACAGCGTCTTACCACTGCACCTCAACGGTAGTCTGGCGGGTGCCATCTGTTTTGTAAAAAACTACAATTTACTGGAAAAGGTCATGTCCGGTTATTCCACCTGGTCGCCGAACACCCCCCCGGAATGGACCAACGGCACCCGATACCAATTTTCCGATATCATGGGTGTGGAAAAAAGCATACTCCACGCTCTGACCATGGCCCGTCTGGCTGCGGAAAGCAGTTCACCGGTGATGCTTTTCGGTGAAACCGGATCGGGCAAAGAGATGTTTGCCCAGAGCATTCACAATTACAGTCCCCGCAGGGACAACCCGTTTGTGGGAATTAATTGCGCGGCGATTCCGGACACGCTGTTAGAAGGTCTGCTGTTCGGAACGGTAAAGGGGGCGTTCACCGGCGCGGTAGACAAGATGGGTCTCTTTGAACAGGCCAACGGCGGAACGCTTTTCTTGGATGAGATCAATTCGATGCCCATTGCCCTTCAGGCCAAACTGCTGCGGGTGCTGCAGGAGAAAAAAATCCGGCGTGTCGGGGCGTCCGGTGAAGTGCCCGTCGATTTGAAAATCATCAGCTCCGTTAACATTCCCGCCCACAAGGCTATTCGGGAAAAACAGTTGCGCATGGACCTGTTTTATCGCCTGGCCGTGGTCTACATCGCCATTCCCCCTTTGCGCGAACAGCCTGAAGGAATCGAAACGCTGACCCGCCATTTCATTTACAAAAATAATCTGGTTCTCGGTAAAAAGGTGTGCGCAGTCAGCGAACCGGTCATGTCGTTTTTTCGAACCTATCACTGGCCGGGAAACGTTCGTGAACTCGAACATCTCATTGAAGGGGCCATGAACACCATCGGTCCGGACACGACCCTGCGCATCTCCCACCTGCCGCCGCATCTGCTGCTGTATCAGATTCATGATGACGGCCCGCCGCTGCGGGTTATGCCGATTGACCATCCGGCGACGTTGCCGGTTGAGCCAACCGGCGACCCCGATGGTGGTGTGGCACCCCCCGGACCCGGTGTGCGGGACCTGCGGGAGCGACGGCAGGAACAGGAACTGAAGATGATTGACGACGCCCTGTGGGCCGCCGGGGGTAATATTTCCGCGGCCGCAAGGATGCTCAACGTGTCTCGGCAGCTGATTCACTACAAGATGCGCAAATATGGATTGCGCAGGAAAACCTACCGCGGGCCGATCGGAAATAGTCCGATCAGTTAAGCCTCCTACCAGGTCACGCTCATCATCGAGCAGTTGAGGCCGCTGCCGATCCCCATGAGCGCCACGTGGTCGCCCGATCGGATGTGGCCGGATTCGGCGGCTTGGCTCAAGGTGATGGGCACGGCTGCCGGACCGATGTTGCCCAGGGTGGGAAAGTTCAGATGATGTTTTTTCGGTGTCAGGCCCAGTTTGTCGTTGAGCACCTCCATGTTTCGCCGGCTTACCTGGTGGGGCATGTAGGCGTCGATTTGCGCATCGCTCCAGCGGTTCAGGCTGCTGCAGGCCTGGTCCCAGGTTTTTTTGGCCAGTTCCACGCCGAAGATGAGCACCTTGGAGGCATCGGCGGTCATCTTGTCCCGCTGTCCCAGACAGAGGCGGCTGTGGCGCGTGGCCGCGCGGGTCACCGACCCGTTGACCACGTGGCCGGTTGTGGCACGATCCCGGTGACACAGGATCATGGCCACCGCCCCGGAGCCCAGGGTGAGGGTGGCGAACTGGTCCCTGAAATCCTCCGGCTTGGTATCCGGTCGACGCAGCCGGTCGATGGTCGCCTCGACCACTTCCCGTGAATTTTCCCCATCGACGATGAGTCCGTAGTCGACTAGACCGGCGTCGATCATCATGCCCATGCTGGCCATGGCGTTGACAAAACCCAGACAGGCGTTGCCCAGGTCATAGTTGATGCAGTGGTCGGCAAGTTTCAGATTGCCGTGCACCAGGCTGGCCACGGAGGGTTCGATATAGTCCTTGGAGACTGACGTGCTGATCAAACAACCGATGGCCTCGCGGGGAATGCCGGTTTGCTTCAATACTTTTTCTGCAGCTAGGGTGGCCACGTCGCTGGCCTGCTGGTCGATGTCCCAGAAGCGTCGTTCCCGGATGCCTGAGAGCCCTTCGATAATCCCGGGCTTGATGCCGATGCGGTCCAAGGTGGTCGACAGCTGCGACTCTATCTCGGCAGAGGTGATGATCGTCGTCGGCAGTGCACAGGCCACCGCCTCGATGGCCACATTCTTGAATAACATCGGTTTCATGGCTGTTCCTCCAACGCGTTCTGACCGGTACCGTCGTTGAAAACAATTTTGTCCTCGGCTTCATAGCATGTCCGAGGGGTTAAAAAAACCGGAAACCATCAGGATGCGGCGTCGGCTGCAGGGAGGGTCATCTTGTGGGTGGGTTGCCGAAGGGCGCGTCTGGATGTGGTTAGACGCCAGGCATTATCTTGTCCGTCCTGATTCATCGCGTTTGGAGTGCTGACAAGTCGACAATCATATCCGGCCCGGCAGGGGTGCCGGTCCTTTTCAACTGACCAGAAATGGGGTATCAACAGGTTTTATATCAAGCGATCTAAATCCATAGGTCCGGCTTTGTATTCGATGAAGCACCTTCACGACATTGAATTTGTGGAACCGGTTGCCAAGGCCATCTGGCTGGTGAAGGGCCCTGGAAAGGGCCGATTTCCCCACTGCCACGGGTTCCTGATGACGGGGGGCCAGACCGTGCTGGTCGACGCCGGTATCGGCGCCGAACGAATCGGTGAGATCGATCGCCGGGTGCGCATCGACATCCTGATCATCAGCCATTCCCATCCCGACCATATACTGTCATGGCATGTGCTCAACGATCGGCAATTGTATTTGCCGGTCCAGACCCCCGCCTCCGTGGGTGACCTGCGACTGCTCGGGCAGCGATTCGTCGAGGGCCGTCAGGCGGCGCAATACTGGACGTGGGTGGCGTCGAGTCGGCTCGGCATCCATCCCATGCGCGGACCGGACCACCGATTTGACGACGGTGAAATTCTGGATTTGGGCTCCATTCAGCTCCAGGCGATTCATGCGCCCGGCCACCTGGATGATCATTATTGTTTTCTGGAGAAGTGTTCGGGGACGCTGTTTTCCACCGATATCGATTTCACCGGGTTCGGGCCCTGGTACGGCAACCCGGAAGGGGACATTCATCGGTTTCGCGATAGTGTGTCTGTGCTCCGCAACCTGCCCTACCGTCAGATCTGTGCCTCACATAAACCACCGATCCCCTTTTGCGATGCCGATGCGGCATTCGATCGCTACCTGAAGGCCTTTGACCGGCAGAAGGCGGCGATTTTCGATTTGTGCCGCGAGGGAATGGACCTGACGGGGATGGTCAACCGATCCCCTTTTTACCGGAACCGGATGCCCGACAGCACACTTCAGCACATATTCGAAACCCAGATGATCCGCAAAAACCTGGCCCTGTTGCTTGATGAAGGCCGAATCGTCGAAAAAAAAGGCAAATTCCGCGCCCTCTAGATGGTTGCCCATCCCATCGGCCGGCATGACTGGATCGATTTTCCGGCCTCAATCGGTGTGGGCCTGATCTCCCCCGTAAAGGGCCTTTACACCCTCCCGATCGATGCTGCCGTTTTTTTCCGGGAGTGATTCCACGAACTGCACATATTGCGGTTTTTTGTAGCGGGCGATGCGGCCACCCACGAATTCGATGAGTTCTTTTTCAGCCAGCTGTTGTCCGGCTTTCAACACGCATACCGCCTTGATGCCTTCCTTCCACTTGGGATCCGGCACCCCGAAAACCATGGTTTGTGCGACCGCCGGATGTGCCAGGATCACTTTTTCCACCTCAGCCGGATAGACGTTTTCTCCGCCGGGCTTGATCAACTCCTTTTCCGGCTTGCGGCCGGCGTACCATAAGAACCCGTCTTCATCGAAACGGCCAAGGTCGCCGGTGTGATGACGCCCGTGGCGGAAGGTATGGGCATTGTCCGCGTCCAGGCGCCAGTATCCTTTGAATACCATGGGGCCTTTGAGGGTGATCTCCCCCACTTCTCCCGTCGGCACCGGATGGTCCGCATCATCTACCAGCTCCACCAGACCCAATGGAATAGGTTGACCGGCTGAACCGGGCCGGTCATCGTAGCGGCCCATGCTGGTAATCAAAGAGGTTTCCGTCTGGCCATACATGCTGTAAAAACAGCCATCGGTTTGCTTCTGGTACCGCTCGATAGTTTCCGGTGATTCCAGTCCCATGACGGCCCTCAGCGATGATATGTCGGCCCCCGTTTTTGCCTGCTCATCCAGAATGGAACCGAGAATCGGTGAGAAATCAAAAAACACGGTAACTTTCTTGGTTTGGATCAGCTCCACGGCTTGGTTTGCGTCAAACTTGCTCATGTTGACATTCATCGCTCCGGCGTGAAAGGCATTGACGGCCATGAAGAGGCCGCCCACGTGGAACAGGGGCAGCAGGTTCAGGTGAACGTCTGCAGGCGACAGGCCGAAGCAGTAGTTGAGATGCAGGCTTGCGCAAAGCAGATTGGCGTGGCTCACCAGAGCGCCCCGCGGGCGGCCGGCTACCGCAGCCGTGTGGATGATAACCAGGCCGGCGTCGGCCTCGACCGGTTCAACGGGGAGGGGCGCATCAACCATCAACTTGCGGAAGGCATCGAAGGGGCCGGTATCGTTCAGGTTAAAATAACGTTTGATCGAGGGGAGTTGATCCTGAATGCTCGAAACCACGTCGCCGAATTCGTCATCGACAAATACGGCAGCCGCTGCGCAGTCGTTGAGGTTAAAGGCCATCTCCTCCGCGGAAAGGCGCCAGTTGATGGGCAGCACGATGGCTCCCAGGGCGGCAGCGGCGCCATAAATCTGAAAAAAACCCAGGCTGTTCTTTCCCACGACACCGATCCGGTCTCCGGTTTTGATGCCGACCCGTTGCAGACCGGCGGCCAGCCGGTCCACCTGCTTCTTGTATTGCCCGAAGGTCGTCGTTGTGCCGGTGTCGGCTTCGAACCAGGCCGGCCGGTTCCGGAAACACCGGGCGTTGCGACAGATCATGTCATACAGGGAAAAATCGTAAAGCCCCATGGTTTATACTCCTTTTACTATTATTGGG
>NZ_JBFELV010000243.1:0-7572 GCF_041551955.1 Desulfosarcina sp. | reverse complement strand
TCCCGGTGTTGAATCTCACCAATCATGTCATTGAAACGGTCGATCAGGACGCCGAACTCATCGTTGCTCTGTCTGTCGACCCGCACCGCATAATTCTTCTCCCGGATGACGGCATCGATAGACTGCATCAGGCCGAACAGGGGGCCGGTAAATATTCGTTGCATGCGGGCGGATACGATCAGAACCACGATCAGGGTGATCAGGACGATTGACGACACGACCAGGTAAAAGGCGTTGAGCCGTTCACGCATCTGCTGCATGTTGTCGACCAGTTGAATGGCACCCACGATCGCATTGTCGACAATCACGGGCCGGACCACATGCAGGTGGCCCTCCGACAGGAAGAACGTGCCGGTTTCGGACAACAGGTTGTGAGTAAATGCCTGCTGGTCCGGGTACCGGCCTCGCAATTCGCTGACCCAGGGCGGCGCAGCATTGGCACCCGGGCTGAACTGGCTGAACACGCCACCGTTTTTATCGTATAAAATCGCCGCTGCGATCTCAGGTTTAGCCGCCAATGAAGCCAGATCTTCTCGGGCGGTCTGCTCATCGTTAAACAAAAGGGCGGCACCGATGTTCAAGGCAACCACATCCGCCATTGAACGCAACTCCCGGACGAGGTTTTTTCGGGTGCTCCACTTCTCATTGAAAACCAGGGCCGTGGTGACCAGCAGCAGGGTCAAAACCGCTGTCAGGCTCAAAATGATTAACAGCTTTCCCCTGATCGAAAAATGATTTTTTCGTGACCCTAGTGATTTGTTGTTCATCCGTCACCCACGATAAAGACTGGCTTGAAACGCCGCCGCCTGAGCATCAAACCATGCCTGAAGTGTTGTTTAAGATCTAATGAAAAACTTAGGGCATCTATCGACCACTTAGGCCCATTACTTTAATTGGAAAGGCAATTTTCCGGTTCGATATTGAAGGAAGTAAATGGTTTTATTTTTTTCTAAAGATATTTAGGATCTTGCCGATTTCTCTTCGCAACGAAATCACTCACGCTCAGACCAAAAGGGGCTGTTGTTATGAACTATTCGATCGGACATCCAATTGGGGCATTTTTCCGCTGGGCAATCTCGATGGTGCTGTTGAGCGGGTTGCTCATCCACGGGATAGGGTTCTGTTTCATTTCATCCGCCGCAGCGGAGACGCTGCCGCCCGATCTCACCGAACTGTCCATCGAAGCCTTGATGGACATCGAGATTACCTCCCTGTCCAAGAAGAGCCAGAAGTTGTCGGACGCGCCTGCCGCGGTATTCGTGATCACCAATGAAGATATCCGCCGTTCCGGGGTTACCTCGATCCCCGAGGCGCTGCGCATGGTACCGGGCATACAGGTAGCAAAGATCAGCTCAAGCCAGTGGGCCGTCACCTCCCGGGGCTTCAATGGGCGTTTCGGCAACAAGCTGCTGGTGCTCATCGACGGCCGCAGCGTATATACCCCCTTGTTTTCAGGCGTGTTCTGGGAGGTGCAGGACACACTGCTCGAGGATGTGGACCGCATCGAGGTGATCCGTGGACCTGGGGGAAGCATCTGGGGTGCCAACGCGGTCAACGGGGTGATCAACATCATCACCAAATCTGCCGCCGATACCCAAGGTGGACTGGTCGTCGCCGGGGCAGGCACCGAGGAGAAGGCTTTCGGAAGCTTCCGCTACGGGGGAACTTTCAAAGATGACATCCACTACCGCTTTTTCGGCAAGTATTTCGACCGGGACGAAGCGGTGTTTGCCGACGGCAGTGATGCCGCCGACGGCTGGGATTTCCTGAGAGGCGGCTTCCGGTTGGACAGCGCGCTGGAATCGGACAGCCGATACATGCTCCAAGGTGAGACTTACGGCGGAACAACGGGGGACACGGTGGAGATAGGCACCTACACGCCGCCCTATGCCGAAATTAACGATATCGACGGGGACTTCAACGGCAGCCACCTGCTGGGGCGCTGGGAACGGGATCTGGGGGCAGGTTCCGATCTGGGCCTGCAGCTTTACTTCGACCGCGCCGAATGGGACAGCTTCGTGGGCGGCTTTCGGGTGGACACCTACGATGTCGATTTTCAGCACCGCTTTCAATTGGGTCAGCGGCAGGAAATCGTGTGGGGGTTGGGATACCGCAACATCCAGGATTCGGTCCGGGGAAGTCAAGTCATAGAACTCGACCCTGCCAGTGACGATCAGGAGCTTTTCAGCGGTTTCATTCAAGATGAGATCGAGCTGTTTGAGGAATTCGCCTTTTTAACCCTGGGCACCAAGCTCGAACACAACGATTTCACCGGGTTTGAGTTCCAGCCCAACGCCAGACTGCTGTTCAAGGCGGATGAACGCAACTCCATGTGGCTGTCGGCGGCGCGGGCGGTAAGGACCCCGTCCCGTGGGGAAACCGACTCGCGGGTTCGGGACAAGGTCTTCCCGCCCACGCCGCCGAACTTCTTGGCGATACAGCCGGTGGTTGTCGGCACTGACGATTTTAAAACCGAGGAGCTGTGGGCCTATGAAGCCGGTTATCGAACCCAACCCTTGGATGCCTTGTCAGTCGATGTGGCGATCTTCTACAACGATTACGATTACCTGCGGACCACCGAACCCCAAACACCAGTGTTGGAACTCGATCCGGCACCGCCCCATTTGATCATCCCGTCACTGATGGGAAACCAGATGGCGGGCCATACCTATGGCCTTGAGGTGGCAGCCGATTGGCAGGTTTCGAGTTTCCTAAGACTTCAAGGCTACTATAGTTACTTGCAATCAAATTTATCGCTGACAAGCGAAAGTATCCCGGAACAGCTATTGACCAATACCCAGGATTCGAGCCCAAAGCACCAGTTTTCGCTCCAGTCATCCTTCAACCTGCCGGGCGACGTGGAACTGGACCTGTGGGCGCGCTATGTCGACCGTCTGCCCGCATATGACATTTCGAGCTACCTGACTCTGGACGCCCGCCTGGCATGGGAACCCGCGGACGGGGTCGAGTTGGCCCTGGTGGGCCAGAACCTGCTGGAAAACCGGCACCCGGAGTTCGAGCCCGAGTTTTTGGGAACCGTGGCCACCGAGGTGCAGCGCAGTGTCTATGCCAAAATAACCTGGCGATTCTAAATCCCTGGTCGACCGAGCTGTCCATGACCATCCAGAAACAGGAATCTCGCTGCATGTTAAACTGGTCTTCGATAAAACGCTTCACCAAGCATAAAGCGGCCTGTATCCTGGGCCTGGTTGCTGGGTTCCTCCTGCTCTGCCAGGGCAGCCTCCTGGCTGGCTCCGCCTCGGCGGCGTCCGTGGAATACCGAGTTAAGGCCGCTTTTCTATACAACTTCACCAAGTTCATCGAATGGCCCGCCCATGGCGGTGAAAAGGGTCGACCCTTTACGATCGGCATCCTCGGTGAGGATCCCTTCGGCAGCGAAATGGAGGCGCTTGCAGGCAAGGCAGTGGGCGATGAAAGCCTGAAGGTCCAACGTTTCCCTGCTTGGAACGACCGTGCGCAGAAATGTGACATTCTGTTCATTTCCGGCTCAGAGGAAAAGAATCTGCCTGAAATTCTCCGGCGCCTCGATGGATCACCCGTGCTGACGGTCGGCGATGCGGCAACCTATGCCAGACGCGGGGTCATAATCAATTTTTTTATGGAGGACAATAAAGTCAGATTTGAGATCAACCTCAAGCAAGCCAAGCGGGCGGGTTTAAAAATCAGCTCCAGGTTATTGAAGCTGGCGGTGATTCTGGAAGATTCTGCCGGGTGACGACTGGATCCGCACCATTGACGGTATGATGGCATCAACGGCAACATGCCCACCTACTTTTTGATTACCCTATTGAGCACCTGGCTCATCTCCTGAACCAGATAGGGTTTCTTAACGGCGCTGCAGAATCCATAGTCGGCATAACTGGCCATCACCGGGTCATTGGAATAACCACTGGATACAATGGCCCGCACGTTGGGGTCAACATCCAAGAGGCGGCGCAGGGTTTCTTTTCCTCCCATGCCTCCGGGTACAGTTAAATCCAGGATAACCGCATCGAAGGGTGTATCGGCTTCAAGGGCGTCTTTGTAAGCGTTCACGGCGGCCTGACCGTCATGTGTCAGCACAACGTCGTATCCCACTTTGGGTAGCATTACCGAGACTAATTCTCGGATGAATTCCTCGTCATCCATTACCAAGATTCGGCCGCTGCCGACGATCAAACCGTCAGGTGCGTGGTTGTCGGTTGCCTGTTCCCGTTGAGAACCAGGCAGGAAAAGGCTGAAGGTGGTACCCTCCCCCAGCGTCGAGACCACCGTCAATTGCCCGCCGTGCCGGGCAATGATGCTGTAAGCCACAGCCAGCCCCAACCCGCTTCCCTTTTGCTTGGTGGTAAAATACGGGTCGAACACCTTTTTCAGGTGCCCCCGCTTGATGCCCGTGCCCTGGTCTCGAATGCACAGCTGGACGTAGTTGCCGGGATCAAGGGCATACGGATTGCCTGGTGCAAGGAGGATATTCATGCCCCGAATGGAAACCACCCCGCCATCCGGCATGGCTTGATCGGCATTGATCATGAGGTTGTGAATCACCTGGGCAATTTGGCCGTCATCGACATCGGCAGATCGTAAATCGTCGTCAATGTTGAACTCGCAGCGCACGTTGGATCCGCGCAGGGCGAATTGCGCGGTCTCACGCACCAGGTCGTCAATGCGCGTGATCTGTTTGACGGGCGCACCGCCCTTGGAAAAGGTGAGCAGCTGCTAGGTCAGGTCTTTGGCCCGTAAGGCCGCTTTTTCCATCTCGCCCAGCGCCCGGCCCACCGGATGACCAGGCTGCACATCCATCTTGGCAAGTGACAGGTTGCCGATGATGCCGGTCAGAAAATTGTTGAAGTCATGGGCAATCCCGCCGGCCAGCACCCCCAGGGACTGCAGTTTTTCCATTTTGAGCAGCTCTTTTTCCATACGCTGCCGTTCGGTGGTATCTCGGAACACCAGCACGACGCCGGGAATATCGCCTTCTCACTTTGCTCCAAAATTGTTGAATGTGTCACAGCTGGCCATGTCGCCGCTCTCCAATCCGATTGTGAACCATTTGACGCGTTGTGCCGAACTGCCGTGGGTAAATGAATCAGGACTCACATAACCCTGTGACTGTTTCTGTAGCGTATCATCACCAATGGCACTGGCCGCAGATAGCCCTTCTTCCAAATCACCGACTTCGAGCAGTTGCCGGGTACGATTGGCATGGTTGGCCCAGACGCCCGCAAGGCAATCGGCCTGTAACTCCAGTCGAACAGAGAGCTGGTTGCCTTCTGCCGTGTTCAGCTTTCTGCGAGCCGCATGCACGTGGTCGGATATACCCAGCAGTGTCTGAATATGGTGGCCCACTTCGTGGGCAATGACATAGGCCTGGGCAAAGTCCCCTGGCGCGTTGAATCGATTTTTCAACTGATCAAAAAAACCCAGGTCGATGTAAACGTGTTGATCGCCAGGGCAATAAAAGGGTCCCACGGCTGACTGAGCCATTCCGCAAGTGGAATCGACGGCGTCACGAAAGAGCACGAGTCGTGGTTCCGTGTATGTTTTCCCCCTTTGATGGAACAAGGTGGTCCAGGTATCTTCGGTATCGGCCAAGATGACGGAAACGAAATCCACCAGCTCTTTTTCTTCGGCGGTTTCATGAAACTGGACTGCGGGTCTAGTGATGGAAGGGTCTTGTTGTAAACCAAGGCCCCCCAATAAATTGCCGAGGTTCCCGGTAAATAACCCATAAGCACCCACACACGCTGCAAGTACCAAGGTCCCTTTAAATCCTAAAAGCTTAAATACCATGGGAAGGAGACGTAGCATACCGCTGCCACCGCTTAGACGTCCGGATCCAGAGGCTCGCATACCACGTCTATCTTCCACATTGCTGCTCTTACGATTTCCACGCCAACGCATAACGATTCTCCAGTCGGCTGATTTTTCGCTGCTATACGCAGTTATACTGAGAAGGGATTACGCCTGCTTCTTGAGCAAATCCCTTATTTCGGCAAGCAAGACTTCCTGTGCCGGGGGTTCTGGCGGCGCTTGGGGTGCTTCTTCCTCTTTGCGTTTCAGGGAGTTGATTCCTTTGATGGCAATGAAAATGGCAAATGCGATAATGGTGAAATCGACGGCCGTCTGAATGAACTTTCCATAACCGATGACGACAGCGGGTATATCTCCAGAAGCTTCCTTGAGCGTTATGGCCAGGTTGGTGAAATCGATCCCTCCAACCAGCAAACCGATTGGCGGCATGATCACATCGGCAACAAATGAAGAAACGATTTTTCCAAATGCTGCGCCAATAATGATGCCAACCGCCATATCGATCACATTCCCTTTGACGGCAAATTCCTTAAACTCTTTCATCATACCCATAATTACTCCCTCCTGATTAACATGGGGAAAGGTTTTTAAAGCCCGCTTAGCCAATTATCATGAGACCATCTCTGTGGTGCATACACGGAAACACGGAGAAGGATCATCCGATGAGTGGAGGTCCTTCGTCTACTTGCCAAATAATTTGCCTGCCATCCCCATAGCACCGGATAGGCCACCGATTGAATCCAGCAGTGAGCCGCCGCTGCTGGCTTTATCCACCATCTGCGGAAGCGCGTCAGATAAACCTCCGGCCGCCTCTTCTTCGCTAAGTCCCAGTCTGGATGCAAAGCCTGATATCTTATCGGCGCCGAGCATGCTGGTAATCTGATCAGGCGAGATGGCTTGATTGCTTCCATCGCCAAGCCAGGATTTAGCGATGCCGCCAAGTCCGCCAGTATCCATCTTTGACAACAATGAACCCAAGTCGAAACCGCCTATGCCGCGGCCTCCTCCAGCGAGGCTGGATAGAGCTGATATCAGGCTGCTCATATCCAGGCCACTGCCGGCATCACCGCTCTTTTCGCTATTGATGAACGCGGTTGCGCCCATTTTCAGCAGATTTGCCATGTCCATGATAAATCCTCCCGGTTAATTGTAGGTTGATTTTGCATGCCTTTACTATCAAGCATGTTTGACGGATTGGTAAAAACGACTTTTTGCGAGTCCATCATGTTTGGAGATACACGGTTTAAAGATGGCCACCACCGATATGCCACAAGGGCGGTCTCCATCATATTATCAAAGGAGCATATTTCCTCGCTTGCCATTTCCCCTTTTTTTAATTTCAGGACTTGGAGAAATGGACCTCGGGAAGTTCTCTTTGCGTTGCCAAATCGAGAGAAAAATAATGACCTTTTTCGAAACTAAACTTCCCGGCAATTACGGAGGCAGGAAACGATTCAACCAACGTATTGAATTGATTCACGGAACTATTATAGCGATTTCTAGCTTTCTGGATATCTTCCTCGACATCATTTAAATGGTTTTGCAGATTGTGGAAATTGGCGCTGGCCTTAAGATCGGGGTAGGCTTCGGCTAAAGCCAGAACACGTTGCAGTGATTTCGATATCTGACTTTCCTCCTCAACGCGATCAGACATGGTTGTCGAACTATTTCGCTTTTCACTGATTGACAGTAGAACCTTGGCTTCATGCGCACTGTACCCTTCAATGACCCGTATCAAGTTGGGTATCAGATTGAAGC
>NZ_JBFELV010000242.1:0-7609 GCF_041551955.1 Desulfosarcina sp. | reverse complement strand
CACAGCCCCATATACATACAAGGCGACGCTCACTGATTTGAGTGAAGACCCATTTTTTGGATTTAAATTTCTTTTTCTTTCCATAACATCATCTGGTAACCCAGTGGGCAGCATCGTCGGCCCCGGAAGTTTCACCTTTGATGCTACAGCCGGTAAAACCTACTTCGCCAATGTATTTGGAACCGGCGGCGGCACACAGGAAGCCGGTTTATTCGGCGTTGATATTACGGCAGTTCCCGTTCCACCGGCACTATTGCTGCTCGGTTCCGGTCTCTTCGCATTGTTGACCTTGAGAAAAAAAAATTGAATTTCAGAATGACCCTGTAACGCCACGGACGAATGCAGCACTTATCGGCCGTGGCGCATTGCCCTTGCTAGCAACCCCGCCAAAAACAAAAGGTCTGATCGAAAGCCTGGCAAGTTGATCGACACGTTGCCGCTCTAAGCTGGATGGCCGCCGGTATAGCCACGCCCCCTGAACCCCTTACCGCAAATTTCCAGATTCCGTAGCCTTCCCCCCCCCGGAACAATGATGTTTGACGGCCAACAGGCCGTCCCCAGGATGGATGTCGTCAATTGAACACACCCCGTGGCAAACGGAGGTGAACGCGGCGTGTTCGCTGTCGCGTTTCAAGCGATCCAGGCGTGCTTTCACCTGGCGATGAAGTACAACCTGTCCCAAGACTGCTGTCTTCCTTTCTCTACAAGCTGGCCATCTCTTTGTTTTTATGTTAGACTTTTTAATTACTCTATATTTCAATTCATTTCCCGCTTGCGGAGTTGCACCCGTGCAAAGGATCACCCATGTATGAATCGCACTTCGGACTGACGGCAAAGCCTTTCAGTATGGTTCCCAACCCTGAAATCCTGTTCTTAAGCAAAAACCACGAAAACGCCCTGACCTACCTGGAATACGGCCTCAGCGAGAAAGTCGGCTTCATCCTGCTTACCGGCGAAATCGGTGCGGGCAAGACCACGCTGATCCGTTACATGCTCAATAAGATGGAGTCGCAAATCGACATTGCCGTCATCTTCAACACCAACTTTACGTCGGACCAGATGTTACGGCGGATTCTTAGCGAGTTCGAGATTCCATGCGATACCACGGATAAAGAGAGACACCTGCAGCTGCTTTACCAGTTTTTAATCGATCGATATGCCCAGGGACGGCATGTGCTTCTGATTGTCGACGAAGCCCAAAATCTGTCCGATGCCGCCCTGGAGGATATCCGCATGCTCTCAAACCTCCAAACGGACGACCGAATCCTGTTGCAGATCATGCTGGTGGGTCAGCCGGAACTCAAAAACCGGCTGAACAGGCCCGAATTTCGCCAACTCGCCCAGCGTATTGCGGTCAACTACCACATCACCCCCCTGGATGACGTTCAGACCCACCACTACATCGGTTACCGCATCGACAAGGCAGGAGGAGAGCCGGACCTCTTTACGCCGGAAGCGATCAATTTGATCTATATGCACTCGGGGGGGATTCCGCGGAGCATCAACCTGATGTGCGACACGGCGCTGGTCTACGGGTTTGCCGATAACCTGGAACGCATCGACACAGCCGTGGTCGAAAAAGTGATCGAAGACAGGGTCTGCATGTCCGCCAGCGAAGGAAAAACGGTCCGCAGGAAGACCAACGGGGTGGTTTCGGGAAGCAGTGGGCCAGGCATCATGGAACGGATTCATTCACTTGAAGAATCCCTTTTTGAATTGAAGCAGCAGCACGACAATCTCGCCCAGGCGGTCCAAAACGACCTGCTGCTTAAGTATCAGCAGTTGCTGGTCACGGAACAGAAGCGGTTCGATCGGCTGATGGAAAAATTTACCCAGGTGCTGCAGGTGGACCAGCCCCCAAAGGCACCGATCAAAGAGAAGAAAGCGGTAGAAAAGTTGGAAGGAGAGGTTGGGAAGAATCGTGTGAGGACCAAATACGCCCAACTGCTAAAAATGGAAGCAGCCAAGCAGGCGTTGAAAAAGGAAAGCGGGAAAACTTAAGGAAGGCAGCCGATACGTATCGACCTGGAAGGAAAACGGGGGGAAAGCGGGAGAGGGAAAGAAGATCAGAAGGTCAGAGGCGCAGAAAATAAGAAGATTAGAGGGTGAGGGCGGGATAAAAGCCGTGGGGGCGAGAGAGCGTGAGTGCGGGAGAGCGAGAAGATCAGAGGATCAGAGGTGAAGAAGAGCAGGGGCGCAGAGGCGCAGAAGATCAGAGGTAAAGAAGCAAAAAGCTGAAAGAAACTGGTTGACCGTTCACTATTCACTATTCACTATTCACCGTTCACCGTTGCCAAACCAATCCAACCAACTCAACTTTAGCCAGTGAAATTTTCGTTAGAAACGAGCGCAGCGAATTTCACCGGGCCAATCAACCCAACCTACTTTCTCCCATACCCGTACCGGTAGCCATACCTGCCGTATGCTTTGTTAGGGCCTTGATAACGGTTAAGCACGAACCCGGCAATCTTGTCCTGGGGGAGCAGCGCCAGGGCTTCTTTCAGATTCTGCTTGCTGGTAACCCCGGCCCCCACCACCATGATGATGCAGTCCACCAGCGGTGCAAATGCCAATGCATCGGCCACATCCAAAAGCGGCGGTGCATCGAAAATGACGTAGCGATCGTCGTAGCGGTTCTTCAGTTCATCCATGAGTGCATGCATCCGCGGGGAACCGATCAGCTCGGAACTATCCTCCACCACCCGGTCACCGGAAATGACGGTGAATTTTTCGATCCCCGGCCAGGCAATGATATCGTTCATGGCCGCTTTATCTTCCAAAAAATCCAGCAAGCCCAACTGGTTGTCGTAGCCCAGATAACGGTGAACCATCTGCATTCTCAGGTCCGCATCCACCAGAAGGACGGTGCGGTTGTATTCCCTGGCAAAGGTCGCCGCCAGGTTGATGGCGGTCACTGTCTTGCCCTCATTGGGAGAAGCGCTGGTAACCATTACCGTGTTCCAGTCTCTCTGCTGCCCCATCTGGCGCAGCTGGGTCCGCAGCACCTTGTAATAGTTTACCTCGGGGAACTCGGTCGACAGGGCCACACAGTGGTTCTTCACGGCCGTCGGAATGTCGATGGTCACGCTCTTAGATTCCGAGTAGACCGGCGGCTGCCATTCTGAACTGTCGGTCGGTCCGCCCTTGGCAACCGGAGTTGCAGCGGCATCACCTTGTACCTCCCGCTCTTTTTTTGCTCTTTCCAGCGCTTTTCTCAAATTCATAATGATATCCTTTACATCGGCGGGATCTTCCGCATCAATTTGGCCCAGAACACATTTAAATCCATCACCAGGGTGTGAAACGCGAACACACACACCCCGATGCCGACGAGTGTGGCAACCCCCCACGCCAGGCGCTTGAGTCGCCGGCTTCTCCGATCCATGGGGGTGAGGATGTCGGGGATGCTGACCAAAACCGGAAGCGTCGACACGCTGGCCAGACCTTCGGGATTGTGAATGGCCTGGTCGGAGAACTCACGAAGCGCGGCGAAACCTACGCCGGCGCCGACACCGAGCACCGCACCGATTAAAATGATGGCCATACGGTTCGGCTTGTACGGTTTCTCCGGGAGACGGGCGGGGTCGATCAAGGTGAAGCGTTCTCCCTTTTGCTCCTTCTCCAGTCCCATGGCCACATTGGCTTCCATGGTCTTTCTCAGCAGGTCTTCATACTTGGCCTGGGTGTTTTTACGGTCCAGAACCAGGTTGTTGTATTCCTGCTCGATTTTGGGGGTGTTCTCGATCCGCTGGCGATACATGTCGACCTTGGCCTGCAGATCCGCCTTCTGCTGGATCAATGACTTGATTTCCGCACGCGTGCTGGAAAGCTGGGATGCCAGGGTGATATAGGCCGTATTATCCGGCGCTGCCCTCTGATCGTCGGGAATCACCGATTTCTCAGCCATTCGCTTCTTCAGCTCGGCGATCTCACGCTTCATTTTCTTCACCTCGGGGTAATCCTCGGTGAACTTGGTCTGCAGATCCACCAGTTCGAGCTCCAGCTGCCGCAGGCGCAGTTTTTCAGTATTCTCGGTCTCCGGGATGCTGGCCAGCTGCGTTTCCAGGTATCCCTCGCGCTCCTTGAGCATGCGGGCCTGCTCGTCGATTCGCTCCACACTGGATTGGTAATTGTCCAGCGACCGGATATTGACCTGGATCATCTCCGGCAGGGAGTTGATGTGTATCTCTTTGAAAGCGGATATCTTTTTTTCCAGGTCGTCCAGCTGACTTTTCACCCGCTGGGCCTCTTCTTCCAAAAACGCTGTGGTTTCGGATGTTTGACGCTGACGAACCTGCAGGTTTTCATTTAAGAACAGGGAGACGAGGGTGTCGGTCACCCGCTGGACGGTGGAGGCCTGCTTGCCTTCATAGGAGAGAGTGAAGGCGATGGTGGCCGCGGTAGCCCGACCGGTGCGCCGATCGATAGTGTCGGCGCTGATCAGGTCCAGGTGGATATCCTGGCGCATTTTGTCGACCACTTCTTCGGTGGTCCATCGATCCAGATTTTCCCGGTAGAGATTGAACCGGTTGACGATCTCCATCAGCTTTGTCGAGCTCATGATGCGCTGCTGGGTGGACTGGATGCGCTGTTCCGCATACCCGGTGACGGTGGTCATGACGAAATCGGCCGGAATGTCCTGCGCTTCGATGAGAATGGTTGCGCTGGATTTGTAGATGGACGGCAACGAAAAAGCCACCAGCCCAGCGAGCGCCATCACCAGGACTGCAGGCAATACCAGCGACCATCTCCGCCGTTTAAGGATATCGACATAGTCACCGATTTCCAGAATCTGCTCTTCCATAAATTCGGTTTTACCTTTCTGTTTTCTTTCCGCAAGGCGTCAGGCGCTCGCCGGCTGTCAAGGACAGTGAACAGTGAAATATTAACTGTGATTGGTGAACGGTCAACCAGTTTCTTTGAGCGTTGAGCTTCTTCGCCTCTGATCCTCTGCTCTTCTGATCTTCTGATCTTCTGATCTTCTGCGCCTCTCGCCCTCTCGCCCTCTCGCTCTCACGCAAACTAATCCAGCCAGTCGTGGTGGGCCTCCAACTGGATGATGCCCAGGTTGCGATAGGCGGTGGTCCCGGCCTCCCGGTCATCGTAAATCGTGTAGACGTAATTGGCGGTCAGGTCAAAATAGTCGTTCAAGGCCCAGCGCAGCCCGCCGCCGGCGTTCCAGGTCTGGGTGTCAATGTCTTGCTGGGTGGAGTCGTCCTGGTCGTTGATGTTCTGGTACCACTGGAAAAAGAGATTGCCGTGCAGGTGTTCCAGCAAGCGTCTGCTGCCGCTGAGCCGAACAGTGGTCCGGTTGACGGTGGCGTTTTGCCCGCTCACCGGCTGCAGGTCATGGGACAGGAGCAGGTCTGATCGGGAGCGTTCACCCCGGTAGGTAAAGGTCACGCTGCCCACGAACCCAAAGCTGTCGTAGTCGTCATCCGTGCGGGATGGCGCCTCGATGATCAGCGGTGGGGAATAGGTTCGCGCCAGCTTCAGTTCCCTTTGCGATTGGGCATACCGCCCCCCCAAATCCACGACGAGATTGACCTTTTCGGTCAGGGCGCTTTCGGTGCCGGCGGTCAACGAGTAGTTATCCACCTCGGAGCGGTCCCCAAGCAGGGTGGTGACCTCGAAAATACCCTGGGTGCCGGTACTTTCAAACTCCCGTTCGAATTCGTAGTGGCTGTAGCCCAGGTTCAACCGGCCGGTGGTGCGTGCCAGCCAGGCATCCAGGCTGCGGGTCATGGCCAGCACCACGTGGTAGTCTTTGCGGTCGGAGACCTCCGGATCGTCGAAGTTCTCGCGGTTGAACTCCAGGAAAAGACCGCCGCCGACCATTTCAGAAAAGATGTAATTAGCCGATGTGCCTGCGTTGATGCGCTTTCGCCGGGTATTGTCCAACACCAGGCCAGTCTCTTCGATGTCTCGATCCGGCCGGCTGTCGTCGCTGAGGTGAGCTTGCGCGCCGAGGGTCCAGAACTCCGAAGGCGTGGCCTCGAATTTACCGTTGTACCACTGGTCCGTATCGTCGAACGCATCGTTGTCCTGGTAGCGGTAGAACTCCAGTTTGCCGTCTGCGCGGATGTTATAGCGTTCACTGTTGCGTACCATTTCCAGCTTGGGGGCAATGGTATAGATGTTGTCGGAAATTTCGTCGGCAGAACTGAGGAAGATGTTGTCGTTGTATTCGTAAATCGCCGCCACCGAGGTAATCAATTGGTTGTCGGCAGCCACCACGCCATGGACGGCGCCCAGAACCATTGTCAGGATCAACAACAACGTTCGAATCGATGCCGGTTTCACGGTCAGAGGAGTTCCTTTCTTTTTCATTTGGAGCGTTGACAAACCGTATTAGGAAAAGGCGGTTAAATTGGTTGATTCGTTTAATTGGCCCGGTGAAATTCGCTGCACTGTCACCCTCGGTGAATTTCACTGGCTAAAGTTTGGATTAGTTACTTGGTTGATTGGTTTGATTCGTTTTATTGGTCTGGCAACCGTGGAACGGTTCCACTTACCTTCTACACCTCTGATCTTCTGCGCCTCTTTTCCTCTGATCTTCTGATCTTCTCTCCCCATCCCAACCAATCCAACCAATTGAACAAATTAAACAACCTTAACCAATCAAACCCGCCTATTTAACCACCACCACATCCCCGCGCTGCAGCTGGATGTTGTCCTCCATCATGTTGTCTTCGGTAACAGCCTTGTAGTTGAAAGGGATGATCGTGGTGCTGGTGTCACGCTTTCTCACGATTTGAATGCTCTGCGGATCGGCGAAAATATTGAGGCCGCCGGCCATGGAAAGGGCCTGGAGAACACTGATGTTACGGTTCAAGGGGATATGACCGGGCCGGTTGACCTTGCCAATCACGTACACCACCATGCTGTTGACCTGCTGCACTATAATGGTCAAGTCCGGTTCAGGTACGTACCGGCTGATCTTCTTTTCCATCTCAGCCTTCAGCTGTGCGACGCTTTTGCCGCCGGCCATGAACCGCCCGACCAGCGGGAAGGTGATGGTTCCGTCGGGCAGCACGACCACCTGGCGGGTCAGGTCCTGATTTTTCCAGACGCTGATCTCCAGAATGTCCCCGGGGCCGATGGCGTAATCCGCCGCGGTTTCCGTTGCGGGTTTCACGATGATCGTCTTTTCAGGTGCCGGTTTAACTGCCGACGCCGTCGGCGTTCCGGGCCCCTGGTGCGCGCAGCCGGTTATCATTAGGAAAAAAAGCGCCATGCCGATAATGCAGATCTTGGTGCGTCCTGCTTGTTCCGTTGTTTTTCCACGTCTCATGTGAGTCATCTCCCCCATGCCCGGTCATTGCCGGACGGTATCAATGGTTATCGGTTTGAATCGTTGGAAACTAAAGCGGAAAATCAAGTAAAGTCCTGTTTACATAGGTCATTTACGTTGTACTGTCAATTGTTTATCTGGGTGGTAATGACTGGTTTGATTGGTTTGATTGGTTTAATTCGTTTGATTGGTCTGGTAACAGTGAATGGTGAATGGTGAATGGTGAACAGTGAACAGTGAACAGTGAACAGTGAACAGTGAACAGTGAACAGTGAACAGTGAACAGTGAACAGTGAACAGTGAACAGTGAACAGT
>NZ_JBFELV010000241.1:0-7618 GCF_041551955.1 Desulfosarcina sp. | reverse complement strand
GCCATTTTTCATTTTCAGGATGAATGGTATTCACCCCCCCTCAAAAAAATCAACGTCTCAGCTCCTGCGCAAATCACCTCCAATCATTTGAAAAAATTAGATTGTCCAATCTTGAGCAAGTTACATGCCATTGCATTCTCTTCGTAGGAGGATGCGACGTTTGCTTTGAGTTGTCAACTAATCTCAATATTAACAGCATGTTGTAAGTTTAGAAAAAATGCTCTTTACAAAACCTGCCTAATGTCGGAGGTTGTTTAGGCGAACGGGGCGCATTAAATATGTTGCGCCATTCGGTATCCACTTGAAAATACAATTATTGTTAAAAAAACCAACAAGTGCAATAAAAATATACCAGTGCAAATAAAATTATGCGAAAAAAAAGAAAAAGCGATAAATAGTTGCCAATTATGACATCGGTCACGATCAATTTTTTTGTAACAAACTGAAAGATTTATGTTTTTAATGGCACCTGGTTTTGAATGTCTCTTTACGCGGAAAGGAAATTTGGTACGCTTGTTGCTATGACTCACAGGAGTCGATACGGTGGTTTTAGTGATCAACACCGCCTGGCGGTTCACATTGCTGGAGGAATCCAATGGAAAAAGAAGTTTACAGTCTCTGTTTTATGTGTTCAATCCGATGTCCGATCAAAGTCAAGGTCAAGGACGGGCAGGTGACCTGGATCGAAGGAAATCCCCATGTGGCCGGCATGGAGGGCAGCCTGTGCCCCCGCGGTGCCGCCGGGACGTCACTGCTTTACGACCGCCAGCGGGTGCAGAGCCCGATGATCCGTGTCGGTGAACGCGGGTCGGGAAACTGGCGCAAGGCCAGTTGGGACGAAGCCCTGGACTACGTGGGTGACAAGCTCAAGGCGATCATCGACCAGTACGGCGGCCACAGCGTGGTGCTGGGTGAACGGACCCAGTTGGCGACTCACGTGAGTAAAACCTTTTTAAAGGCCATCGGCTCACCCAATCATTTCACCCACGACGCCCTGTGCAAGGGATCGGTCAATACGGCCTGCCGCTCTCTCTTCGGCCTTACCGACGGCCAAATCGGTGTTGATTACCGCAACACGCGGCACATCGTGCTCTATGGTCGCAATATCTTCGAGGCCATTTCGGTCAAGGAAGTCAACAACCTGATGGCGGCCATGGAGGATGGGGCCAAGATGACCTACATCGACCCCCGTGTCTCGGTTACCGCCACCAAGGCGCACCGCTACTGGATGATCCGTCCGGGCACCGACCTGGCCCTCAATTACGCCCTGATGCACGTCATCCTGGACGAACGCCTTTACGATGCCGCATTTGTGGACCGGTGGGTGCATGGCTTGGCAGAACTGCAGGATTTCGTCGCGCCGTATACCCCTCAATGGGCGGAAACAGAGACCGGAATACCTGCCGCGGAGATCGTGGCGTTGGCCCGGGAACTGGCCAAGGACCGTCCGGCGGTGGCTTTTCATTACGGTTATCGCGGCGCCAGCCACACCAATGAGATCTACCTCAGACGATCCATTCTCATGCTCAACGCCCTGATGGGCTCCATCGAAACCAAGGGGGGGATCTTCTTTAAAAAAGGTCCAGGCGAAGCGGGCGGCAAGGCGGCGCGCAAACTGGTTGACCAAGATTTCCCGAAAATTGAGGTGCCGCGTTTCGACAAGGCCGGGACGCCCGACTTTCCGCTGCCGGATCCGGCCCATGGGGTTCCCCATCGACTTCCCCATGCCATCATGAACGCCGATCCCTATCCGATCAAGGCCCTGTTCAACTTCCGCTTCGAGCCGCTCATGTCCATCGCCGACACGGAATTGACCCGCAAGGCCCTGGATCAGCTGGATCTCATCGTCACCATCGACATCAACTACAGCGATATCGCCTGGTACAGCGACGTGATCCTGCCTGAATCCACTTACCTGGAGCGCACCGACTGCATCCAGCAGGCCAATGGCCTCAAACCTCAGATGTTTCTGCGCCGCCAGGCGGTGACCCCGCGGTACGACACGCGGGACGGGGCCATGATTCTCAAGCAGATTGCCGACCGCATCGGCACCGGCGACTATTTCCCCTATGAAAACATGGATGAACTGGTTCGCTGGCAGTTGGAGGGCACCGGATTCACCATGGAAGACTTCGATGCCAAAGGGTTCGTGGCCTACGGTAAAACGCAGATTTTTTGGGACCGGATGGATGGCCTCAAACTCAAGACCCCGTCCAAGAAGATCGAGTTCAAGTCTTCGCTTCTGGAGGATGCGGGGTTTAAGTCCTTCCCGGCCTATGAACCTATGCCGTCGGCTGAGCCGGGAAAATTCCGGCTGGTTACCGGCCGGGCGGCCTTGCACACCCATGTATCCACTCAGAATGTGGAATACCTCAACGAGCTGTGCGGGGAAAACCTGTTGTGGATCAACAACCAGAAGGCCGCCGAACTGGGCATCGCCGACCGGGCCATGGTGGAGATTGCCTCCAGCCGCCACAGCGGAAAGATGCGGGCCTATGTCACCGACCTGATCCATCCGGAGTGTGTCTTCCTGCTGCACGGGTTCGGGCACCAGGCCAAGCGCGCCGAGCGGTCCTATAACAGGGGCGTCAGCGATGCGGCCCTTCAAGAGAACCTCTATGACAAGGTGGGCGGAAGCCCCGCCTATCACGATACGTTTGTCAAAGTGAAGGCCGCCTGACAGGCCGATTTGCCAACCGGGGACCGCTGTCGGAGCGGTACCCGCGGGTCATTAATAGGATGCGAGGATTATGAGCCAATACTATCTGTTTCAGGATACCAAAAAGTGCATTGGGTGCCATGCCTGTGAAGTGCAGTGCAAGGCCAACAAGGATCTCCCGGTCGGCCCCCGGCTGTGCCAGATCATTCAGGTGGGGCCGAAGATGATCGGCGGGCTTCCCCGGGCCGCCTATATTTTCATGCCTTGCTTTCACTGTGAAAATCCCTGGTGTGTGGCGGCCTGCCCCACCGGTGCCATGCAGCAGCGCAGCAGTGACGGCATCGTTTTTGTGGACCACAACCTGTGTGTGGGTTGCAAGACCTGCATTTCTGCCTGTCCCTGGGGGGCACCCCAGTGGAACCCGGAAACCGGCAAAGTAGTCAAGTGCGATTACTGCAAGGATCGCGTGGACCAGGGGTTGAAGCCCGCCTGCGTGACCACCTGTACAACCCACTGCCTGAAATTCGGCAAAGTGGAAGATATGACCCAGATTCGCCGGGATCGCCATGCCCAAGCCATCGCTTCGCTTGAGCACTGTGCATTCTGACGCAGCGAACAAGTGGGAAACACTGTAAAATCCCCTACGGGTGGATGATGATTAGACGGGGACAGCGATGCGATATCCCCTCCTTGACCAAAACCAAGTTTGTTTTTACCGATGTTCCTAGCACCCATACCCCTCCCTCCAGATCCCTCCGGGTTAGCCCCGGGGGGATCACTCCTCTTATGGCCAGGGCCGCAGGCAACCTGTTCTTGACTCCGGTCATCTTATGAGCAGCGGCAGTAGGGGCCGAATGGGTGGCAAGAGGTCATTCATGACGATTAGCCAATGTCCGGTCACCGAGAGCATTCACTTTGTCGATGATGTCATCGGCAAGGGTGGATTAAAACACCCGAGGAGCCGCCGCATCGCCGAAGAAATCCACAGCCTTTTGGATGACGTGGCTTGGGGGCGAGCCGGAGATGATCATCTGCCGACTGTCCTGGAATTGATCAAGGAACTGCTGCAGGACGCCGATGAGCCAGAAGGGTATCAGTTGGGCGAGCACCTTCACCGAACCATGGAAATGCACGGTGAAGTTTTCGAAAGCCATGTGAAGACCCACAATTGCCCCACCGAAACCTGTGAGTGGCTGACCCCGGCGCCCTGCCAGATGGCCTGCCCGGCAGGTATCGACGTTCCCACCTACGTGACCCTCATCGGCCAGGGTCGGGATGCCGAGGCCATCGACGTGATTCGGCAGGACAACCCTTTTCCCTGGGTCTGCGGCCTGGTGTGTACCCGGCCCTGTGAGTTCATGTGTGTGCGCGGCCGCATGGACACCCCGGTTTCGATCAAATTTCTCAAGGCGTTTGCCGCCGAACGGGCCATGTCTGAAGGCACCTATCGCAACCCGGAAAAAGGGCCGGATCAGGGCAGGCGGGTCTGCGTGATCGGAGCCGGACCCGGCGGGTTGAGTGCGGCCTATTACCTGGCCCTGAAAGGGTACGGGGTTCACGTGATCGAAGCGCTGCCCACGGCCGGCGGCATGATCATGGTGGGCATTCCCCGATACCGGCTTCCCCGTGAGGTGATCGACCGGGAAGTGGCCATGCTGGAAGAACTGGGCGTCACCTTTGCGTTCAACACCCGGTTCGGTGAAGATGTCACCCTGGACGATCTGAAATCCCAGGGATACGTTGCCTTTTTCTTTGCCATCGGTGCCCATAAGGCCTATAACTTAGGCATTCCAGGTGAAGCGGATTTTCCCCAGACGCTGGAGGCCATCGACCTGCTTCGCCGGGTGGCCTTAGGTGATCGGCGTGTGCCGGGAAAACGGGTGGTGGTGATCGGCGGGGGCAACGTGGCCATCGATGCCGCACGAACCTGCCTGCGACTGGGATGCCCAGAGGTGACCATTGCCTATCGTCGGACCCGTCACGAAATGCCGGCCGATGAGGAAGAGGTGGAACAGGCAGAGGAGGAGGGCGTTCACTTCTCTTTTCTGACCATTCCAGCCAAAATCGTGGGGAAAGACAAAAAAATTACCGGGCTGAGCTGTATCCGGGCTGAGTTGGTGAAGCGCGAGGGCAGCAGCCGGATGTCTCCTGTCCCTGTCCTGGGCAGTGAGTATACCATGACTACCGACGTGGTGATCAGCGCCATCGGCCAGAAAGTGGACCAACTCTGCATGGGTGAAATGGAAACCATGGGCTGGACCCGGCGAGGTACCATCGATGTGAACATGGTCACCATGGAAACATCCATTGCGGGAATATTCGCCGCTGGTGATGCGGTAACCGGACCGGCCACGGTGATCGAGGCCATCGGTGGCGGCAAAAGGGCGGCCGAGGCGATTGATCGGTACCTGCTGGGTATTCCCCAGCCCCAGATGCCGCCAGTCCCGGTTCGACGGCGGCGTGAGGCCTGCATCGAGGTGCCGGCCAGCACCAAAACCGTCATTAAAAGGCCGACCATGGACATGCTGAACATGGACCGCCGCCGCACCACCTTTCAGCAGGTCGAGCTGGGGTATACCGAAAACATGGTTCGCGAGGAAGCCCGTCGCTGCCTGAGGTGCGATATCTGCCGCCGCTGCGGTAAATGTGTGGAGGTCTGCCGGGATAAAATGGGTATCAGCGCCCTTGAAATGGGATACCTCGATTTCGACCATCCCGGTCCCACGGATCTGCGGGTTACCGAGGAACGTTGCATCGCCTGCGGTGCATGTGCGGCCAACTGCCCCAACGACGCCATGAAAATTGAGGACCGGGGTGACGAGCGCTTGCTGATACTCTGCGGCACCATCCTCAACCGGCAAAAGCTGGTTTTCTGCAACTCCTGCGGCAAGGCCATGGGGCCGATGAAGTATCTGGATTATATCCGCAAGCGGACGAAATCGGTAACGCAGGTCCCCGACGGGGCACTAATTTGCGATAATTGTGCCCGCACCAAGTCAGCCCGATTTAATGTGGGCACACTGCCGGTTTAGATGTGCCATCGTCACTCAAACCTAACTCAGAGAACTGAAATGGAGTTGTGAGACCGCCCCGCTTTATTCATTGAAATAAAAAACAATAATCAAAAAACAGATCACCAATATATCACAATGACCAATATTTCAAATTCCAAACCAAACGGAATAACGAAACGATTGTCTTTGAAATTTCGATATTGAAGTTTTGAATTTATTTGATATTTGGTATTGGTCAGTTGGATTTTCCTTACGGAGTTGTGCTCATTCGTCATTCGTCTATCAAGCAGCGATCCGAATGTGGAGAATATTATGGTTTTTCGAAAAGGCCAGAAAATTGAAGTGTTTAAACGCAGCAACGACGAGAGCTGGGAGGCCTACATGGACCGGTTCGTCGGTCTTCACGGCATCATCACCGATCCGGATACGACCATCAACGATCCGGATGCGCTGGTCGAAGTGAGCCTGGAAGGCAAAGGGACGCACCGGCTTCCCCAGGACTGCATGCGCCCCATCGACCGTTGAGGCGTTAAGACAAGTCATTAGGACTGCGTTATCGGTCGTCGCCGTATTGCCCATACGGCTTCCTTCCTCTAGCCTTGCCAAATGACTTGTCTCAACGCTTCAACGCTGAGCGATAAAAATTATAGGATATTTCAGGAGCATGACCAGCATGCGTGTTCAGGATGTGATGAAACAAAAACGCCGGGTGGTCCACACCATCCCGGCCCAGCGGACCGCCGAGGATGCCATTGTCCAGATGACTGAGCACCGTACATCCGCGCTCATCGTGATGGATGGTGCGACGCCGGTGGGCATTTTTACCGAGCGGGACGTCCTGCGGTGCCACGTGGCCTGGCGCCACCGCCTGTTTCGGGATATGCCCCTTGCCGAAGCCATGACCCCCAACTTGATCGTGGCCCAGCCGGAGGACCTGGCCAGCAGTGCCATGGCCATGATGATCAAAGCGGATATCCGGCATCTGCCGGTGGTTGAAGACCAGCAGATCGTCAGCATGCTCACCATTTCCGATCTGGTGAAACACCATGTGGGCGAATTGACTGCCGAGCTGCACTACCTTCAAGAGTACATCACCGATCTTCATGACGCCGTACAGGATTGACGGTTTTGTAAAAAGGCCGATATCTGCGTTACGCTTCATCCCTCGTCATTGCGGGGTACAATCCGTACACCTCATTTCTCGGGGTTCGCAAGCCTTGATCTCGGCCTTTTTACAAAACCGTCTTAAACACGACCTTTCACGATTCTATCAGGAGTAAGGATATGATTACGACAATTATCGATGGGACCGCCTACCCGGCCGAGGAAGGTCAGACCGCTCTCCAGGTGGCCCGGGAAAATGGAATCAGCATCCCGACTCTGTGTTACCATCCGGCGCTGAAACCCTCCGGTTCGTGCAAGCTTTGCACAGTCGAGGTGACCGGAAGGACGGGCGGCCGGCAGATCGCCATGCTCTCGTGCATCCTCAAGCTCTCCGATGGCCTTGAAATCAAAACCACCGGCCCCATCGTGGAAGCCGCCCGCAAAAAAGCCTTTAAAAACCTGCTGCGTATGGCGCCTCAGTCCACACGGTTGCGTCAGATGGCCATGGATTACGACGTGGATCTTGAACCGCCGCCGGACGGCTGCGTGCGCTGCCGCCTGTGCATTCGGGTGTGCAAGGAGATCGTCGGCGCAGGTGCCCTGAAGATGAAGAAGGTTGACGGGGTCAGTCTTGTGATACCGGAGCCGGACCGCTGTATTGGCTGCGGTACCTGCGCCAATATCTGCCCCACCAGCGCGATCCGGGTGGAAGACCGCGGGAACGTCCGCACGGTGACGATTCGGGAGGAGACCATCGGCAAACACCCCCTGGAGCGCTGCGAGGGCTGCGGCCGCTGGTTTGCCACCACGCGGTTTATAGACTACATCGAGCGCCGTACCG
>NZ_JBFELV010000240.1:0-7654 GCF_041551955.1 Desulfosarcina sp. | reverse complement strand
GGCGGTTTCCAGCCTCCGCCCTGCAAACCGTCGGCCGGCGGCTGAGGCATTTAACCCCGCTATTCCGGTCCGGAAGCGCTCACATGTAAAGATGATGAACAGGTAATAAGTCGCCTTTAAGACGGGCCTTTATCTTTTCCGTCAGGCAGACCGATTCCCATGGCCGCCAATTCCGATTCGATCTGCAGTCCCCAGCCTTGATTGGCTTTGGGATTGGCCGGACTGGGGTGGGTAATTCGGCCAATCTTCAAATGCATGCCCTTCAACGCATCCTTGATCCGTTTTTCGGCGAAACCACCAATCCCTATCACCCATTGTGGCTTAAACACGTCGATGGAACGTTGAAGTGCTGTGTCGCAAATTTGGAAAAGTCTTTTTTTCTCAACCGCGGGCAGTTTGTCGGGTGTGCGGTTGCGGCCGCTCGCTTCCATGAACACCAGTGGGCAGTAGTTGAGTACGAAAAACTGTTTAAAGAAGGTGTCCGGGTTCTCGTACCGCTGTTTGGCCCATCCCCACAAACGCCGACCGCTCACCTCCTTGCGCGTGCATGAAAAGCCGGAAATCGGCCGTTTGGGGTGGATGTTGGACGGCTGCGCAATACGGGTGTTGATGCCCATCCACTCGTCAACCATCTCCACGTCACCAAAGGGTACACCGGTCTGAGCCATGCCAAACGGGCCGGGGTTCATACCCACCAGCACCACCGCTTTGACTGTGGCGCCAAAACAGGCCACATAACGGTCATACCCACTCCTGGCATAGATCAGCGGATGATAGGTGTGGGTAACGGGAGCCGAAAACGTCAGCCGCCTGACGCCTGCCACCAGATCGTCGGTAATGGCAGCAATGTCCGTGGCCAAGCCGCCGTCCAAGGAAGCCACCTTATTGGATTGACCGGGCCAAGATGGCCAGGGTGATCATCGTTTTTTGTATCTCGGCGTCCATCAGGGCGTTCATGTGTATCCGATCCTTTTTCCATTGACTTTGTCAGCAGATGATGGTCCACTTTTTCAAGCACCATTCAATCTGCCATTTCTGAACGTCGCTTTCAACCCCCATGTAAATATACAGGTCCTTAAATGGCTAAAGTCAAATCACCCTCGACTGTCTCGCCCTCAGCGACAAAGACATTGAATGCCAAGCGACTGGAATCCGAGAACCGCACGTTGAGTCGAAGAAATGAGGCGCTGAAACAGAGAAACCGTGAATTGGACCTGATTATCCAATCTTTCCTGGCAATCAATTCCAGTCTCGAGCTGGATCGAGTGCTGTCTAAGATTCTAGAGGCGATAAAAAAGCTGTTCGGTGTCGTCGGCAGCTCCATCTGGCTGAAAGATCATGCGACCGGGGAGGTAGTGTGCCAACAGGCCGCAGGAATCCAGCGCAATCTCGTCAAAGGATGGCGCCTGCCTCCCGGTGAAGGGGTTGCCGGATGGGTCTGCGCATATGGTGACAGTGTCATTATATCGGACACCCGAGAGGACATTCGTCATTTTCGAAAAGTAGCCGATACGATGCAGATCGAATTGCGTTCCATCATCAGCGTGCCCATGCGGGTCAAAGGGGTGGTCATCGGCGCCCTGCAAGTGGTGGACAAGCAGGTTGGCCGGTTTGACCCATCCCACCAGATGGTGCTTGAAGCACTGGCCGACGCGTCGGCGACCGCCATCGAAAATGCCAACCTTTTCGAGCAGGCCAATCGTGAAATCGCTGAACGAAAGCGGGCGGAAAAGGAGCTCAAAAAAAATGAAAGGGCGCTAAAGGACAAAAGCATCGCCTTAAAAGAGGTCAACACCGCACTGAATGTGCTGCTGAAAAACAGGGAGGAAGACCGGGTTCACATGGAGGACCTCATTGTGGCCAATGTCAAGGACCTGGTGCTGCCATTTATCGAGAAGCTCGCTCGAAGCCAGCTGGATGAAAAACAGGTTACGTACGTGGACATCATCCAAGCCAACATCTCCAATATTGTGTCCCCTTTTCTACGCCAGATTCCGATGAAGTTTTTCGATCTGACCCCTACGGAAATTCAAATTGCCGATCTGGTTCGCAAAGATAAAACCACGAAAGAAATTGCACAAATCCTGAACGCCTCACCAAAAACCATCGAGGCCCACCGCAACCGCTTGCGTAAAAAACTAGGCCTGACCAATCAGCGGATTCAACTTCGCGACTACCTGATGACCCTGGTATAATGGTTAACGTCAGTAGTGGTTAAGCCGGCCCTATGAGTTCCCGAATCTTTTCGACTAGTTGGGTATTGGAAAACGGTTTGGTGATGTAGGCATCGGCCCCCATGGCGATTCCCTTGGCCATGTCGGCGTCCCGATTTTTGGCCGTAAGAAAAATGATTCGAATGGATTCCCATTCGGTGCGTTGTCGAATCATCTGGTAAATCTCATACCCATCCAGATCCGGAAGCATGATATCAAGCAGGATCAGATCAGGATGAACCTCGGCGATTTTTTCGATGGCTTCTTTGCCGCTTTGGGCCAGTTTGGCCACGTACCCTTCTTTTTCCATGAGAAATTGTAGCGGCACGAGAATGCTCAATTCGTCATCGACAATGAGAATCGTTTTTCGAGGCATTCGACTGCTCCCAAGGGGTTGATAGTGATCCGTCTGTGACGCAGTCAACGTAGTGGATGATTGATTCGGCACGATGACTTTGGTTTCACTATAGTAAATTTTGGATGGATGCACAATCCAAAGATGCCACGTTTTCGCAGCACGGGTGGGTGGTCAGCCCCATCGCTCCGGACCGGTAAACACCGCCGTGACCGCCTGACGATACTGGAAGAGTGAATCGGCTTTGCGGATTCGCTTGACCATTCGCCGACCGTCCGGGAAATCGGCTGCAAAATAGCCCCAGAATCCTTTCATTCGATCCAGTACATGGCCAGGCCCTGAAAATTGGCGCCGGTATCCGTCAACCAGATCGTCGTGAAATTTCTCAAAGCGTGCGTTTCTGTGGCAGATCAACCGGGTTCCCGATTGGATCATCTCAGGCAGAAACGGATTGGCGATGAGCCCTCGCCCCAGCATCCAGCCCGCTGACGCCGGAAATCGGGATGCCAACGATTGAAACGTGGCCAGGTCCTTGATATCCCCGTTGTAGACCACGGGGTGGGTGATCCGTGTCAGACAGACGTCAAAAGCATTCAGATCGACCCTTCCCGTATACATCTGCACCCCGGTGCGCGGGTGGACAATCACTCGAACCAGCGGGTAGCGATTGAAAACCGTGATAAGATGATCCATTTCATCGCCTGAAAACCGGCCCAAACGGGTTTTGATGGACAGATTGCCGGAAATTCCATGCAGGGTTTGGTCGAGGATTCGGTCAATCACGTCCGGGTGCGGCAGCAGTCCGGACCCCCTCATTTTCTTGGCCACCATCGGGAAAGGACACCCCAGGTTCCAATTGATTTCCCGGTACCCCAGATCGAAAAGCGCGTTGGCAAGGCAGACAAACTCGTCAGGATGGTTGCTCAGAATCTGGGGTACCACCGGCAGGGCGCGATTGTCGGCCGGCGCCAGATCGCGTAGGTGGGAAGGTTTTATGCACCGCCCCTTTATAGATGTGACAAAGGGTGCAACCGCCTCTTCGACGCCCCTAAAGTGGCGATGAAAGGCATTTCTGAACACCACATCGGTAAAGCCGCGTAACGGCGCGAGAATCAGGTGTTTCATCGTCATTTCAGCCACGAAGCGGGCGCTGCCAAACTCAGGTAACACCCCCCCTCTTCGAAAACCAGCCGTTTTTCAACCATGGATTTGAAAAAAACGTGAATCTGTTCCTGGCTGTGGGAGGCAAACATCGCGGCAACTTGATTGCGTGTACGGGGGGTCTGGCAATAACGGTAGATCTCTGCCGATATTCCGGTGAGCCGATGCCGGACGGTGGCCTGACTGGGCCAATGCTGGTCGATGATGATGAAGCTGCCGCCATCGCGAAAGGCCAATGCCGGTTTGCCCCCGGTCTGCCGCTGCATGGCTTCGTAGTCACTTTGCCACCGGCGGGCTTCTTTTTCCACTTTTTTCCACAATTTCAGTTGACGCGTCCGGTCTCCGCGATACCCTTGAATCATGAATCGGATGCCTGCTGCCACCGGCTCGGGCAACAGTTTTTTCAAGTTGGGATGATTGAAAACCGACCGGATATCAAACCGCCTGGCCAACCGATAGATCGGGCTTTCCAGGCCCAGCCAGAAACTGACCGTTTTTAACGGCCGGTACCAGCGGGCAAATGCGAGGGAGTGAAGGGTTTCCTCGACATCCTGGTTGTCGCTGCCCGGGAAATGGAGCATTAGATTGGATGCGTTGACGATGCCCAGGGCCTCACAATGCTTCATCAGGCTCAGATTGTCGATGACCCGCAAACCTTTGTTCATCTTGACCAGCAGGTGGCTGGACAGGGCTTCGATGCCCACCTGAACGGTATCCACACCGGCCAGTTTCATTTTCCGAAGCAGCCGCGGCGGGGTGTTGGCCCGCAGTTCGGTAAAGATGGACAGATCCCGGCCCATCCCGCGGACCCCATCGAAGATCGCTGCGGCCTGTTTCATCGGGAAGGCGTTGTCGGCAAATGTCAGCGAAACGATCTGATGCCGTTGAACCAGATGGTCCACCTCACGGACGACTTGCTGCGGTCTTTTGGTGCGATATCCCTGCCACTGCAGGTTCAGGTTGCAAAAGGCGCACCCGCTGAATTGGCCCGCCGCATCCTGCCGGTGCCACCAGCATCCCCGAGAGGCTTCAACGGGCAGAACAGGAAAGAAACGGTGATGGGGAGAAAACCCGGCCAACATGTTGAAGTAGTCGTCGTAGTCAGGGGCAGGTAGACGGTCCAATTGACTGAGTTGGGAAAAACGACCGATTTGCCCGGGTTTGCAATCGGCGGAAAAGACGCCGTCTGGAAGCGCCTGCATGGACCGTGGGCGAGGGTCGGTCAACTGGCGCAATAAGCCGGCCAAGGGACGCTCGCCCTCCCCCACCACCAAGTAGTCGATGTGCGGGAAAACAGTCAGCAGATCGGCCGACCGTTGCCCGGAGAAAGAAGAGCCGCCGACAACCACGGGCAGCGAGGGACAAATGGCCTTGATCTGTGAAATCAGATATAGGGAAGCGGTGACTTGGCAAAACGAGATGGAAAACCCGACCAGGTCGAGAGCCGGCCAATGGATCTCCTCGAGCCAGTCGCCGACGACGGCTTTCACCGCTTCGACCAACTTCGGAAAGTCACCGGTGGCCGCATCCCCCCGTTTCAGCGTTTGGGTGTACAGCGATTCGGCCAAATGGGCTTGTTCGGGATAGAGCAGCGCCGAAAAGACGGCCTCGGCCCGCCAGACGCGTCGGGAAACGTCCTGATAACGGTCGTATCCCAACGCCTGGGCCACTCGCAGGAAGAGGTGGCAGGCATCCGTCTGAATCTGGGGCAGCGTTGCCTTCAGGTAGGCTGTCAATGCCCCCAGCGGCAAGGATGGACGGTTAAACAGCGGCCAGGGCGCGGAAACCAAAAGCATCCTTCCCTGGATAGCCGTTGTCTCTGCTGGCATGGTTGCTGAAACTATTCCCCCCAACCGGATTGAACCAGCAGGCGCTGGGTTCGCCGGTCGGCAGACGAATTAATGTTATTGATGATATGCTTAAGCTTAAACCACCGATATGAAGTTGTATTTACGAAACCGTTGATATATCCACCAGGAGGCAGTGGATCGCCGTATCCGGCAAACCGGTTCAGGTGCAGGCGACCGTTTTTCACCACGGCTGCCAGGTTGTTTTTTATCAGGTCGTCGCGTTGACCCTCCAGAGCGATGGACACCCGGGCAATTCCATTGACCGCTTCGCGGGAAAGAATTTGACCGACCACGGTCCCCTGGAAAAACACCGAGGAATCGAAAATCAATGGTTCGCCGTCAAATATCACCCCAACACCGGATGGATTCCCCTTTCCGATCGGCTGTACGGAACAACCCACCGCCATCACCATCACCATCACCATCAAGATTAATACCATCGTTTTCTTCATTATCCCTCCACCCATGGTAACGTTTCATCGGTCAAGTGAAACCCGCAAGCGCACGTATCAGGCGGCCAACGGAAGGTTTTCTTATAACCCTAAAGGGTGATTTCATCAACCGCAAAGCACCTGGCGGTGCTTCGCGGATATTTTTCCCGCGAATGGTTCCTGATCCCTCTTCCTTCGGGGACTATTTGCCTGCGCTCCGGTCACTCTCCTTTTTGGGAAATTTCCTTTTTTTAGCTTGAAACCTGAAACCGCTGCATATAAATCAAATCCAGTCCGACCAGACGTGACCTTCGACTCGGCCCATCCATCATGGGCGGGCGCTTCTGGCTTTAGGCGCGCGACCCCGTCGTCAGCCTTTTTCAACCATTACCGCTGCGTGGAACAACGATGAAGATTTCCATTCGCTGGGCACTGATTGCCGGTTTTTTAGGGTTGATCTGGGGAACCCACATGATCACCACTACATCTTCCTTCATCACCTCTCAGGATGTGCTTCGCCAGCACGCCCGGGATATCATGAAGAACATTGCTGAACTGGCCATGGAGCAATCCCAGCGCCACCTGCTGCATGCCCATGGTGCAGCCGCCCTGACCCGGCGACTGATGGCCTCCAACGTGGTGGGCAGCCAAACGCACCAAATCGACACCCTCGAGCGCTACCTGCACGATCAACTCATCGTCAACCCCCATTTCGCAGGTATTTATGTGGGCACACCCCAGGGGGATTTTTACGATGTGCGTCATTTTGACGCCAAGTCAAAGGGGGGCTTTCGCACCAAGATTATCCTCAACACCCCGCAAGGCAGGCAGGTCCGCTTAATCTACAGCGACGCCTTTTTTTCGCCCCTTGGTGAAGAAAACAGCCACGCTGACCCCTATGACCCGCGAAAACGGCCCTGGTATCAGAAGGCCGCGGCTGAAAACGGCATCGTCTGGACCGATCCGTACATCTTCTATACCTCCCAGAAGCCAGGTATTACCATTGCAGGGCCCTTTTTCGATCCGTCCGGCGATCTCATGGGCGTGGTTGGCGTGGATATCGAAATCGACCAGCTATCGGTGTTCATTGGCAACTTGAAAATCGGAAAGCATGGAAAGGCCTTCATGCTTAACCGCAACAGCGACGTGGTGGCTTTCGGCAACCTGGACAAGCTGAGAATCCAAGGCACTGCGGATGGCGGCAGCGCCCGCTTGGCAAAAATCAGTGAATTGGACGATCCACACAGCCGGAAAGCCTTCGAAGCGGCAAAGATTCACACAGACGCATCGGGGATGCTGGTCATGGACGGATGGCGGTTTTCCCGGTTTACCCACGAGGGTCAGGTCTACCTGGCCATGTTTACCCCCTTTTCCAACCCCCAATGGCCCTGGATCATCGGGGTTTACCTACCGGAAGACGATTATTTAGGCGCCATCAAATCCAATCGTTTCTTCAACATGATAGTCACCACGGTGATTTCCCTGTTCGCCGCCTTCGTTGGATTTCTTCTGGCCCGGGGCGTCGTCCGCCCGATAGCCCTGCTGGGACACACCTCCCGGCAAATCAAAATGGGTCAATCCGCACCCCTGCCGCAGATCCGTTCAGCGTATGCCGAAATTCAGGAAACGGCCGACGCTTTTGCG
>NZ_JBFELV010000239.1:0-7665 GCF_041551955.1 Desulfosarcina sp. | reverse complement strand
GAGCTACATGGGTGAATCGACTCTAATTGAATTCGAGGATCGTTTCAAGCCAAGAAATCCCGCGCGATCATCCAAACGGGGGCTGGCATCAGGCACGCCGAACCGATTCACAAGGAGATAATGGGTGAGGCCGATTCATGCTGGGTTTTCTCCCGACCGCGCCCGAGACGCAATGGTTGCCGGGTTTCTATCTGGCTATGTCGAGCGATCCGGTCATCGCGGCAATGAAACAATTCCCGCCGCCTCCGCCATCGGAAAGCGGCGCGCCGGCGGTCTGGCCTATTGTTGTCCTCGGCAACGAGGAGGCGGACCATCCGAGGTCCTGCATCAATGCCGCGGCCAGACCCACGTCGTGGATTGCTGCGGTGAACGACGGCTCCATCAGTTCGTCGGGACTCAGCGAGGTGCTGAAGTGGGATATCGAAGACCCCGGGTTCTGCGGGTCGGGGGCGTACATCTCCACGTGGCCACTCGGGTGCCGGCCTAAAGTCAATCCGTCGCTTAGGGCAACTACATCGGGACCAATCCAATGGAGGTTTCCCGAATCGACGCTCGCTGAAACACGAGCCCCATCGGTCATCTCGGGATAAAGTTCTCCGGTCGAGTGATTTTCCAACCATAGCATGAACACGTCGTCAAAATTATTGAGTTTGGCGCCGGTGCCGAGATCCACGAAGGTTTGAAAACCAAGGCCGTGACCCAGTTCGTGCAGCACAACGCTGACAAAATCGATGGTGCCGGCGGGCGGACTCCCATCCAGGCCGTAGTACCAGACTTTTGGAAATGCGCAGGTCGCATCGTCGATGGCGCTGTTGAAAAAGGCGTCGATGTCAGCCAATCCGGGCGCTAGATCGGCTCCTGCCAGTGCGTTGGCCAGCGCGGCGGGATACCACGTGTTTACCACCGGTGCCCCTGTGAAGTCGCGGTGCACCGTGTTCGTGCCGGCAGCACCGAGGTCGGCAGTCGTGGCGTCACACGGCTGTGGATCGAATGTTGCGCCGACAACGATCGCCTGGCTGCTGTCGAGCAGGCCGGCCCATATGTCAGCGGCGTGCCCAAAGGCAATGAATCGCTGAGCCCCAAGGGTTGCACCGGTGTTTCCGCCGGCTGCCGAGGTCGGGTCAGGGGCACCGGGATCGTTGAACCCCTCGTCGGGCCCGTCAAGAACATCGATGACGATGGTTGCCTGTGCAAGGACAAGGCCGGGGGCACCAAGTGAAACGGCTGTCAAGGCGGCCACCAGAAGCGCAACCGGCAATCTTTTGCGATGCTGCATGGTTTCACTCCACCCTGTCACTATCCGGGTGTTCGACGGTGGTTTTGCCGTTCCTCTCGACGGTTGCCGAAACCGGACTTTGAAAACGGCCCTTCAGATCGATCATCACCCCCCCGCCCGGCACGGGGCTTGATGTTTCTTCCATCGTTTCTGCCGAGATGCTGAAGGCGGAAGGCTGGATGGAGTTGCCTGCAGTAGGCGTTTCCTGCTCAGCCGGGCTGATGAATTCACCGGTCTGGGGATCGATGGTCGCCCGCAGGGCAATCCCCGTCCGGGTTTGCTGCTGGGCCGCTGTTGCGCTGGCCTTGGTTTGTCCCACCTCCTCAATGGTGGACGGAGAGCACCCTATTGAGCAGTGGGTGCAAAAAGCCAACACAAGCATAAACAAGGCAAATCGTTTCATAGGGCAATCCTCCCGTGGAGCCCGGGCACGCGATAAATCATTTATCCTTAAAAACATAATACACCAAAGTAAAAAATCACGGCCTCATCTTTGCGGCTGCCGGGTGATTGTTCGTCAGCACCGCGGGTTGCCTGTTTAAAGGGGACATCCTGAAAAGACTTGATTTCGCCGGAGTGATTTCAGCGGCATCAGGAAGCGGAAACAGCCTTGATGTGATCGGTATCCTCTTGCCCGAAGGGATCGCCGATTATCAGGGAACCCGCCACCAGGCACTCCAGCCCGAAAGGCAGGTACCCGCCGTAGCCCAGAATCGGCATTTCGAACAGGTGGAAGCGCTGCACGAAAGGGACGGTGTAAGTCCAGCGGGCCAGGCTGAAATAGTTCCACATCTCCCAGAAGAACCCGCAGGCCAGGGCCGCCAGGGCCGGGACTACCAGCGGCCGCCAGTCCCCGTACCCCAATGGATGGAGCAGGGTGTGCCGGCCGGCCAGCGCCTGGATGGACAAGATGCCGATCAATGGCGATACCCACAGCAGGGCGAAAAGATGATCCGGGAAGATGCCGATCAGGGTCAGTCCGCCGCTCGCCGCTGCCAGGCCTGCCAGGGGCGTCAACCGGCCGGAGGGCAGGCGGATCGGCCGGCCGTGTGCCAGGCCTTTTCCCAGGGCGGGAAAGGTGAGCAGAAGATCGATCATGCTGAGCACGCCGGGCAGCACCGTGGCAAATGCCAGGCTGGAGTAGTACGCGTACTCTCCAGGTCCCATGCCTTCGATGCCGGTGTAGTACCAGTTCTGGACGAAGCGGTTGAGGTATTCGAAGAACCACCAGAACCCGGCACTGGCCGGAAATAGCAGTAAAAACCGCAGCGGCCGGCGCAGTATCAGGCAACTGCCGCTGCGTTTGACGGCCAGGGCATTGACGGCAAGAATGAAGCCGGCCCAGATGGGCAGGAAGGTGTGGGGTTGGAGGAGCCAGAACCAAGAGAACCGCTGCCAGGCCAGGAGCCATGAGGTCAGGCAGAGGGCCATGCCGGCCCAGCCCCACCAGGGAAAGCGCCCGGGGTGCGGCCAAGCTGCAGCGCCGAAGTCCTTTTTTTCCGCTGCGGGCAAACCGGGCCTTTCGATTGTTTGCCGTTTATGCTGCCGGCCATGCTGGATGGCCCACAACAGGCCGCTGATCAGCAGCAGGTCGGCGATGGCAAAAAAGCGAAACCACGCCCATGAAAAACCGGCGTGCACCACACAGCGGGTGGTCGGCGGTATTTCCAGGTAGGGGGCGGGATCCCGACCGGCAGCGAGGATGCCCAGCAGGGGAAGGCCGGCCAGCAGCAGGATGAAGCCCAACCCGCCGACAGCTGTCTTTTTGCCCGACGTCTGCATGATGCTCGAGGTTCCACTCCCGGACGATTTGTCGCGAAGCCCCGGCGACGCCGGAGGCGGAGTCGTCCGGCTATTGAATCCAGGAGATGACCACGGTACCCAACACCAGGGCGATGATGCCCACCAGCCGGTATCCCTGGCCCGAAAGCGTTTCCATCCAAGATTTGCTGATCTCGAACAGGCCGCCGGGGTTGAAATAGATCAGAACGCCCTTGACGATTCCCAGAACGCCGATGGTCCCGATAAATCCGCTGTGGCTGGTCGACGATGCGGCCAAGAGCAGCAGCAGGCCGAAAAGGGCGGGGATGATGGCTAGGATTTTGCGGTCCAGGCGGGTCATCACCCCTGTAAAATAGGTCTTGTAATCGTCCGTGTACAGGATGGCGATTGCACCGGCTGCAATCCACAGGAATCCCAGCAGATAAATCACGAACTTCATCGTTTTAATCTCCTTTCCCCGAAGCGCTTTTTTTTAACCCGGAACTCGATCGTATCAGATCATACCCCATACCACCAGAACGATCAATGACATCAAGGTAACCGGTACCCCCACCCGTGCATGCTCCCTGAAGGAGATATCGACCCCCATGCGGGATGCCTGTTCGATGACGATCAGATTGGCGATACTGCCCAGTACGAACAGATTGCCGGCGAACGTGCTGGACAGTGCCAGCGTGTACCACTGATGGGAATCGGTCGGGTCCATGAATGGTATCAGCAGCATGACGGTGGGCACGTTACTGAAGAGGTTGCTCAGCAATACCGTCAGGCCGGTCAGCATGGTGCTGTTGCCCAGATCTACACCCCAGCCGGCAAGCCGTTCCATCAGCAGGTTCAGATCATGTGACTGGACGATGCCGTGGATGACGATGAACAGGGCGCAGAACAGGGTGATCAGGTGCCAGTCCACCAGCCCCAGGATGTCCCGGGTTTTCATCCGGCGACTGCAGAGCAGGATGCCGGCGATGGCGATGGCCGACACCTCACGGGGGACGGGGGTGAAAAACAGGGCCAGGAGAGCAACCACGGCGCCGATGCCTTTGGCGCTCTGCCAGGGGTTGAAATCCGGCCAGGCGCCGGGGGCGCCGCCGATACGACGGGTTTCTTTGATGTCCATTCGACCCCGGTAAATCCGGAGCAGGAGCAGATAGCTGCCCAGCAGGGAGACCAGTGTGGGCGGCGCGCACCAGGCGATGAAACGGCCGAAGGCCAACTGGCCGACCTGACCGATGAGCATGTTCTGGGGGTTGCCGATGATGGTGGCGGCCGAACCGATGTTGCTGGAGACCGCCAGGCCCAGCAGAAAAGGTATGGGGTTCCTGCCGGAACGGATCAAGGCGGCCGTCAGGACCGGCGTGAATGCAAAACAGACGATGTCGTTGGCCAGCAGGGCCGATAGAACGGCACTGACCGCCATGAGAACCAGCAAAAACGTTTTCGGTCGCTTCAGCAGCGTCAGAATCCGCGAGGCCGACCAGGAGTAGAAGCCGCCGAGTCGCAGCTGGGCGGAGATGACCATCAGTGAATAGAGCAGCAGAATCGTGGGCAGGTCGATGGCCTGGACCGCGGATGGCGTGGAGATCACCCCGAAGCCGACCATGGCGATGGCACCCAGCAGAGCGATACCGACACGGTCGATCACCAGGCCTGGGACTTTGCCCAGGGCGATGGCGAGGTAGGTGATCAGAAAAATGGCCAGGGACATAGGAATCAAGCGGATAGGTTGAAGGCCGATACGGTTGAAATTGTGCCTTACAGTCTCACTTCGTCGGGCACCCCCAGGTACTTGGCGCGGATGCGGTCGAAATGGCGCACCAGGGACTCACGCCGCACGCGGGCCGTCTCCATGCCGTCTCTGGCTTCCATGCCGGCCAGGGTGGCTTCGATTTCATCCAGCATTTCACGGACCTCCTGCTGCCAGTCGCCCTTGTCGAGGGTGACATACCACAGGCGGAAGGTCAGGGTGTAAAGGTGGTCGGACACGGACTGGAGTATCGGATTGCCGGTGGCGTCATGGACGACTCGGCGTAACCGGCGGTCAATTTCCACCAGGGCATCGGGGTCTTTGCGGCCTGCCAGCACCTCACAGTCTTTACGAATGGCGTGGATCTCTTCCAGGTGGGCGTCCGTGGCTAGTTCCGCGCAGAGCCGGCCCACCTCTCCTTCGATGCCGAGGCGTGTCTGGTAGGTCTGCATCATGGTCTGAAATTCGATTTGAGTGACCATGGTGCCCGTGCGGGGGATGATGCGGGCCAGCTGCTCCCACGACAGCCGGTAAAGCACCTCGCGCATGGGGGTACGGCTGACGCCGAATTCTTTGGCGAGGACATTTTCATTGAGGATCTGCCCCGGTGCATACTCCAAATACAGAATTCGGCGCTTGATTTCCCGATAGATGTCAGGGTTCATGCCAATTAAACCTTCTTGCCTGCGGATGGATATGCCAATGGTTTGAAATTACAATGAACCTCTGTATTACCAGTGACGCAACGCTTAATCAACACCACTTGTTCGAAAAGGGTTCAAGTGTTTAGTCGATCCATGTTTACAAATGGTTGTTTGAGGACTATTTTGGCTCAAGCAATCGACGGGCAAACGAACGCCCGGAAAGGCGGATTCTCATGATCAAAGCAGCATTGATCGTCGTGGACATGCTCAACGATTTTATCGACGAAAAAGGTGCCCTTTATTGCGGCCAGGGCGCCCGCGATATCGTCCCCTTCGTGCGCCTGCGGTTGGAGGCCCACCGGCGAGCGGGCAGTTTGGTGGTGTATCTGCAGGACGCTCACGCCAAGGACGACCGGGAGTTTGAAAAGTTTCCCCCCCACTGTGTCGCCGGCACCTGGGGTAGCCAGATTATCGACGCGCTTGTCCCCCGGCCCGGCGAACCCGTGCTGCCCAAAACGCGCTACAGCGGATTTTACGGCACCGGCCTGGAAACGGTCCTGGCTGGGCACGGCCCCGAGGAGGTGGAGGTGGTGGGCGTGTGCACCTCCATCTGCGTGATGGACACCGTCGGCGGGCTGGCCAACCGGGACTACCGAACCATCGTGCCGCGAGCCGGCGTGGCCGATTTTGACGCCGAGGCCCACAGCCATGCCCTCAAACGGATGGAACGGTTGTACGGAGCGACCATCCAATGAGTTGTCTCGAGTTTCCCGGGCCCCTGTTCACCGACCTTTACGAATTGACCATGGCTGCCGGCTACTTCGACCGGCAAATGGACATTCCGGCTACCTTTTCCCTGTTCGTGCGGCCCCACCCCAGGCGGGCCTATTTCGTGGCCGCCGGGCTTCAGGAAGTGGTGGATGCACTGACCCGCTTTCGTTTCAGCGACGAGGAGATTGACTGGCTGGTGCAGACCGGCCGGTTCAAACGCGATTACCTGGCTTACCTGTCCACACTGAGATTCACCGGGGATGTCACGGCCATGGCCGACGGGGAGATCTTCTTCCCCGACGAGCCCGTGATGGAGGTGACGGCGCCCTTGATCCAGGCTCAGATCATCGAGACCTACCTGATCAATACCGTGGGGGTTGCCAGCCTGATGGCCACCAAGGCGGCCCGCTGCGTCCATGCCGCTGCCGGTCTGCCCATCGTCGACTTTTCCCTGCGCCGTACCCAGGGCAGCCATGCGGGGATGGCGGTGGCCCGGTCGTCCTATATCGCCGGTTTTTCAGGCACCAGCAATGTGCTGGCCGGCAAGACATGGGGTATTCCCGTATCCGGTACCATGGCCCATTCCTTCGTGACCGCATTTGAATCGGAAGCCGACGCATTCGAGGCCTATGCCAATCTGTTTCCGGACAGCGCCGTATTTCTCATCGACACCTATGACACCCTGCAAGGCGCCAGGAATGCCGTTATGGTGGGCAATCGCATGAGGAAAAAGGGCAACGCCCTGCAGGGTGTCCGGCTGGACAGTGGGGAGATGATCACCCTGAGCCAACAAGTGCGCCGGATACTGGACCAGGCGGGACTGCCGGGGGTTAAGATTTTTGCCAGCAGCGGCTTTGACGAGTATGCCCTGGAGCGACTGATTGCCGGCGGCGCCCGCATCGATGCCTTTGGTGTGGGCACGCGCATGGGCGTGTCCGCCGACGCACCGTACCTGGACATGGTTTACAAAATGGTGCGCCGCGGCGGTAGCAATGTGCGCAAAGTCAGTCAAGGCAAGATCACGTTGGCCGGTGAAAAGCAGGTGTTTCGCTTTACAGCGGACGGTGGCCGTTTTCTCGAAGACGTCATCGGCGTAAGGGGTGAAACGGTAAACGGCGCCACCGCATTGTTGAGGCCGGCCATGCAGAAGGGCCGACCTGTGGGGCCGATGCCGACGCTGGAAGAAATTCGGGCACGTTTCGCCAGTAACTTCGAGCGACTGGATCAGCGTTACAAACGTTTGGACGATGCGGACCTTTATCCGGTACGAATCAGTGAGCGGTTGGAGGAGATACAAAAACGGCTCTAAACGAAGGGTTCAAGGAGTCCAGGATTCAAGGGGTCGAGGGTCTTTTTCCCGGCGACCGTATCCAAGCACACAGCATCCGGATTACTTTTGACAGGCTGGCTTTAAGACGCTCCAATTCTTGGTGCCACACTTGACCCCT
>NZ_JBFELV010000238.1:0-7701 GCF_041551955.1 Desulfosarcina sp. | reverse complement strand
AGGCCAGGCCGTTGGCGGGCGCATCGCCGCTTTACCGGTGGATGGTCGATCTGGCCCGCGCCTATCCGGCGGATATGGGCGTCTTGTCACCGGCGCTGTTAAACCTGGTCCGCCTCGAACCCGGTCAGGCCATGTATCTGCAAGCGGGTCAGCTCCACGCCTACCTGGATGGGGTGGGAATTGAACTGATGGCCAATTCGGACAATGTGCTCCGGGGCGGATTGACACCCAAGCATGTTGACGTGCCGGAACTGCTCAGCGTTGTCCGGTTTGAGGAAACATCGATCCAGGTTCTCGAGCCGATACCCCTGGGACCGGCTGAATCGGGCTATGATTGCCCGGCCGAGGAATTTTCACTCACCGTCATCCGGCCCGCGCACGGTCAGCCATACGTTTCGCCTTCGGTCAGAAGTGTGGAGATGCTCTTGTGCACCGCCGGAGAAGGACGAATCGAAGACGGTGGTCAAGGGGTGCGTCTGACCATGAAAAAGGGAGACAGCTTCATGATCCCTGCCGGCCTTCAATCCTATGTCATTGGCGGCAACGTCATCGTTTACAAGGCTGCCGTTCCGCTGTTGGATCAATAATTATCCACATTCCGTGCGAATTCTTCGAAGCCTTTTTTTCGAAGGAAGGTCGAGATCAGGGCGGCCAGCGCATCGGCCGTGTCCACCCGAAAGCGACCGTTTTCATCCGGCTCGGCCATTTTTTTGGAATTGGCCACCACTGCCTGAAGAGATGCCGCGGACAGTTCAATGTTCACGTGAACCCTTACCAACGGGCTGCTTTCCGACATGCTTAATCCTCGCTTGTCACCGGTTGCCCCGGTCCTGGCCGTTCAATGGTTAAAATGCGGGCAATGGACAGCGCTCCCAGATCAGAATAGGGCTGACCGGCTTCGGCTGCCTGTGGAAGGTCCGAGAGCCGGGTGAAAAAATTGCGTAAAAACCGGCCCTGGCGATCGACGCCCACCACCACCTGATCGATGAGTTTTCTGGGCAACTGGGCAACCGCATTTCTGGTGATCCAGATTTCCCCTTTGCCGGCAACGGCGGACAGGTGGGAGGATTGATCAAAGGTTCCGCCGGGGAGCGCGGATTCCATGCAGCCGGTGGGCGCTGCGTCCGTCAGTTCATCCGTGCCGTGGCTGATGCCCATATTCATGCGGATTTGATCTGCCCAGCCCTCTTTCGCCTTGAGCTTTTCTTCCACCACACGCATCTGTCGGTTCATCCGGGTTGCGCAGCAGATGGCGCTGAAAATGGGGTTTCTTCCGGCGTTTTTGGTAAACAGGTAGTTGATTTGTGTCCCCCCGCAGCCCGCCCGTTTATCGCCAAACGAGCTGACGACGCTATCGCTTTCATCCCAGATTCGATGCATCAATTTGAAAAAAACCGCGGGAAGCATGGCCTCTGCGATGCGGTGAGCATCGTTGAGTCGTGCGGACAATATGCAGATGGCTTCTTTTTCATCCCCGGGTTCGATATCGGTGACGGTAGACTCAGTTTGCCCTATTGCGGTCGTCGACGTGTGCCACGGATCCTGCCGGATCATAAAGAGCGTCCCCTCCTTGAACTCCATGCCGAATATTCGCAGGGGGGATTGGCTGACCTGGTTTTTTTGTCCGATGATGCAGCTGTCGACCAGAAACGGGTGGATGGATGGGGCGGGGGCGGTGTAATAATTGGTGTTGGGGAGATGTTTCCTGGAGATGAAGCCGGTTTCGCGATCGAAGGTCTCTTTGGCCGTGGAGCGACGCAGCAGGATATAGACGAATGAAAACAGCGCCTGCCAGTCATCGATTGAATCTTTGATGGCCGGCCTGAGCAGCAGGTTGAAGATGTTTTGTTCACCTGAGGAAGGCCACTCCTGGGCCAGGGCTAAGGAAAAGGCGTCCGTGCCGTTGGGATTCAACCACGCGACGGTCAGTTTCGGGTTCACGAAAAACGACGGCGCCTCAATTTGGTCCGGTGAAAGGGACAACGGACCAAAGGTCCCTTGAGCGGTTAGGGACGATCTATCTGTAGCACCGCTTTTGCCGGCGGATTCGACGGGCGCGGCGGCGTCCGGCGGCATCGGATCTCGCGCAGGTTTTCCAGAGGTGTTGAACTGTTCTGCGATCGGATCCATGGGATGACCGGTCGGTCCATCGTGTTCTGACATGCGGGTTCGTTCCTGTATGGTATTTCCGGTGTGTGGGGCCGTATCCGGTCTTTTGGGCCATGAGAAATAAGACCAGGGAGCAACGGGACAATTTATCCGGGAAACGGATCGAATCGTCAAGGGAAAAAGTTCCCGGTACGCCGCCCATTCTCCCAGCGAAATCAGCATCGCATTGACAATCAAGAGGTTATCTCATAAACACGGGACAGCCAATTGGAAACCGTTCGGTTGAACGTTAACCCCCGGGCCTGGATGATGAACGAATACCAGCAGGAACAACTCGACGCGCTGACAATGGTCAGGCATGGATTATTGCGCCTCGATGACGCCAACCGCAGGCAACTTATCCAGACGATTGACGACTACATCCAATTCAGAGAGGCGGTGGATAATTTTTTAGACCGTCACTTCAGCGAGGTCTGCACTCACGCCTGTTACCTGAGCCACGCCAGCGCCTGCTGTTCCAAAGATGGCATCATCACTTTTTTTGCCGATACGGTGGTCAACGCGCTGCAGGCCACAACGGCGGAGCTGGATCGGTTGGAGGCGGTGTTGAATCGGGTCAACCGGGGGCATCGGTGCGTCTATCTGGGCAGCCATGGCTGCATGTGGACGGTTCGGCCGGTGGTGTGCGCCATGTTTCTCTGCGACCGGGCCATGCGTGCCGTTTTCAGCAGCGACCCGGCGGTGAAAAAGCAATGGGAGTCGCTTCGCCGGCAGGAGAAACGGTTCAAGTGGCCGGACCGGCCGGTGCTGTTCGACTATCTGGAACGGGTGTTTCTCGATCTGGGCTGCCGGTCCACGCTCATGCACCTGAACCTGAGCCCGGGCCTGCTGAGAATCAAAAGAAATGCCGGGCTCATATAAAACCAGGCGACTCGATCAATATCGGCCGCCTGAACCGCGATAGCCAGCGCACTCCTCGCCGCTTACGGCGGGGTTAGCGAGCGAACTGAAAATCGATTTTCTTCCTTACGGTGAGCCCACCCTGCAGCCGGCCGCGGGGTGGGCTCAAATGATTGAATCGGCCACCGTCGGTTAGTCGGTTGCCTCTGCCATCATTTTGCGAATCACGCATGGAAGAATACCACCGTTTTCAAAATACTCCACGTCCACCTCGGTGTCCAACCTGGAGGTGACCGTAAAATTGACTTCCCTGCCATCTGCCTTGACAGCCTTGACGGCCAGCTGCTTTCGGGGCGTCATGCCGTCGATTCCCGAGATGGTGAAGGTCTCCGACCCATCCAGCCCCAGACTCTCGGCGCTTTCGCCGTCGGCGAACACCAGGGGCAGCGCCCCCATGCCCACCAGGTTGTTGCGGTGGATGCGTTCGTAGGACTGGGCGATGACCGCTTTGATACCCAGCAGGTTGGTGCCCTTGGCGGCCCAATCCCTGGATGAACCGGTGCCGTACTCCTTACCGCCAAGGACAATCAGCGGGGTATTCTCGGCCTGATAGGCCATGGCCGCGTCGTAGTTGAACATTTCCGTCTTCTCGGGAAATTTCAGCGTAAAGCTGCCCTGTTTGGGATCCACCAGCCGGTTTTTGATGCGGATGTTGCCGAAGGTTCCACGCATCATCACCTCATGGTTGCCCCGGCGGGAACCGTAAGAATTGAACTGGTCTGCAGCGACCCCGTTTTCGATCAGGTACCGGCCTGCCGGGTAATCTTCGGGTATGGCGCCGGCCGGTGAGATGTGGTCGGTGGTGACCGTGTCCCCCAGCAGCAGAAAGCAGCGGGCGTCGGTGATATCCCTCGGTTGCTGCGGTGTCAGAGAGAATCCCTCGAAGTAAGGCGGGTTTTTAATGTAAGTGGAGGCGTCGTTCCAGGCAAAGGTGGTGCTTCGGGCCATCTTCAGGGCTTCCCAGAAACGATCACCGTCGAAGATGCGTGCGTACTCCTTTTCGTAAAACGATTTTTTAACGTGGGTTTTGGTCAGTTCGTCGATCTGATCGTTTGAGGGCCACAGGTCTTCCAGATAAACCGGTTCGCCGTTGGGATCGATGCCCACGGGCTCCAAGGTCAGATCGATATCCACCCGGCCGGCCAGTGCGAAAATGACGACGAGCATCGGTGATGCCAGGAAGTTGGATTTGATCTTCTGGTGAATGCGGGCTTCGAAATTGCGGTTGCCGGAAAGCACGGCCGCCACGTTCAGGTCGTTTTTCGAGATGATCTGTTCGATTTCAGGATGCAGCGGACCGCTGTTGCCGATGCAGGTGGTGCAGCCGAAAGCGGCCAGATGAAAGCCCAGGGCGTCGAAGTAAGGCACCAGGCCGGCGGCCTCCAGATAATTCATGACCACTTTGGACCCCGGCGCCAGGGAGGTTTTGACAAAGGGCGGCACCTTGAGGCCTTTGGCAACGGCGTTCTTGGCGATGAGACCGGCACCCATGAGCACGTGGGGGTTGGACGTGTTGGTACACGAGGTGATGGCGGCAATCACGACGTTGCCGTCGCCGATTTTCAGCGGCCGGCCGTTGAGCTCCATGTCGAACTGGCGCTGGGTCACCGGGTGGCAGCGCTTGGCCCGCACGGTCTTGCAGCCGGATTCGTCGTGAAATTCGGAAATGCGCTTGACTTCGGCATCCCGGTCGTAATCGCAGCCGAGAATATCGGCAAAGGTCTTTTTGAGATCGGGCAGGGAGATGCGGTCCTGGGGGCGGGCCGGGCCGGCCACCGATGGCTGGACCGTCGCCAGATCAAGCGTTACCACCTGGGTGAACGCCGGATCCGTTTCACCGGTGTAGAACATGCCGGTCGCCTTGGTATAGGCCTCGACGATCCGTGCGCGGTCGCCTCTGCCGGTCAACGCGAGATAGTCGAGGGTCTTCTCGTCGACCGGGAAAAAACCCAGGGTGGCCCCGTATTCCGGGGTCATGTTGGCGATGGTGGCCCGATCGGTCACCGACAGGCTTTTCATGCCCGGACCGAAATACTCCACGAATTTTTCGACCACATTGACCTTGCGCAGCATCTCGGTGATGGTGAGAACCAGGTCCGTGGCGGTGACGCCCGCTTTCAATGTTCCGGTGAGCCGGACACCGATCACTTCAGGGATTGACATGTAGTAGGGCTGGCCCAGCATGACCGCCTCGGCTTCAATGCCGCCCACGCCCCATCCCATCACGCCGATGCCGTTGATCATGGGGGTGTGGGAGTCGGTGCCCACCAGCGTGTCAGGATAGGCGATCGCATCGCCACCTTCGTCTTGGGTGATAACCACCCGGCCGAGGTTTTCCAGGTTCACCTGGTGGCAGATGCCGGAGTTGGGGGGTACCACCTTGAAATTGGAAAAGCTCTTCTGGGCCCATTTGAGCAGTTCGTATCGTTCGCTGTTGCGGCTGTATTCCAAAGCCACGTTTTTCTCCAGGGCATCGTCGGTGCCGAAGCAGTCCACCTGGATGGAGTGATCCACCACCAGTTCCGTGGGGACTAAGGGGTTGACCCGCGCTGGGTCCTTGCCCAAGGCTTTCACCGCATCGCGCATCGCGGCCAGGTCCACCACCGCCGGCACGCCGGTGAAGTCCTGCATGAGGACGCGCGCCGGGTGATAGGGGATCTCCACCGGCGCGTCATAGGTTTTTTGCCAGCGGACGATATTGGCCAGGTCCGCTTCCGTGACCACCCGTCCGTCGAGTTTTCGCAGCAGGTTTTCCACCAGGATCTTGATGGAAAAGGGCAGCTTCTCAACGGATGCACCGGTGTCGGCGGCAAACTGATTGAAATCAAAGTAAGTGATGGTTTTTCCATCGACGTGGAGCGTCTTCGAATAATCTGTGTTTTTCATGGCAAGGTCCTTTTCGGGGTTGAATGGATCTTTTTAAATGATCGAGTGACCAATGAAAAGAATGGTCCGGAACTTCTTTTGGAAACGCTTGATTATTGATCAGATCCATCTAAAGTAAAGAAAATCGCTTTACAGGGCAAGTAAAAAACGGCAGAAAAGGCGACCGGGGTTCAACGGTTCTGGGTTAAACGATTCATCGGTCCGGACGAACCGCGAACCCCAACCGAGGTGGCTATGGAAGATGATCGGGGACTCGACTTAGAACGGCGATGATCCGTAAAAGGCCCAAGCAGTGCCACTCCCGCAGTTGCGCGAGTCTATTATTGAATGGAACTGATGGATCCTTGCCGCGGGGATGAAAACAAAAAAGATGTTCGACTTTTTTTTGAAACCATCGACGGTGAACCCGGAACGCTGAACCTATGAACGATAAAGGGTTTTCTCATGACCGTTAAGAAAAAACAGATCATCGAATGCGACGTCACCGATGTGGCCTTTGGCGGAAAGGGGCTGGCCAAGATCGACGGCTTTGCCATATTCATCGATCAGACCGTTACGGGTGACCGGGTGGCCGCCCGCATCATCAGAAAAAAGCGTAACTACGCCGAAGCCGTGGTACAGGCGATGCTGACACCATCGCCGTTGCGTGTGGATCCGCCTTGCCCTTACAGTGGGTACTGCGGCGGCTGCAAGTGGCAGTTCATCGACTACATGCACCAGCTGGCGTTGAAGCGCCGCCACGTCGCCGAATCGTTGGCGCACATCGCACTGATCGACGGAACGCCCGTACACCCGACGCTGCCGTCCGAAATGATTTTCGGATACCGCAACAAAATGGAGTTTTCCTGCTCGGACCGGCGCTGGCTGATGCCCCATGAGATGGGTCGCGATGCGGACATCAGTTTCGCCCTGGGACTGCATGTGCCCGGCACCTTTCATAAGGTGTTGGATACCCGGGCATGCCTGCTGCAGCCGGATGCGGGAAACCGCATACTGGATGCCGTGCGCACCTTCATGCGTGCATCGGACCGGCCGGTTTACGGGCTTCGCAGCCATGAAGGCTTCTGGCGGTTTCTCATGCTGCGGCACTCGGCGGCCCACGACCAGTGGATGGTCAACGTCGTTACGGCCAGCGAGGATCGCGACGCGGTCATGCCGCTGGCCGATATGATCATTGAGCGGTTTCCCGAAGTGGTCTCCGTGGTCAACAACATTACGGCCCGGCGTTCCGGCGTGGCCATCGGGGAGCGGGAAATCCACCTGGCCGGCAAACCGGTGTTGACCGACCGGATCGGGGAATTCGCGTTCGACATTTCAGCCAACTCCTTTTTCCAGACCAACACCCGCGGTGCGCAAAAACTATATGAAACCGTTGGTCGATACGCTGCTTTGGAGGGGCACGAGCGTGTGCTGGATCTATACTGCGGCACCGGAACCATCGCCATCTGCCTGGCCAGACAGGCCGGCGAAGTGATCGGCCTGGAACTGGTGGAGAGCGCCGTGGGGGACGCCCGCAAGAATTGTCGCCTGAATGGCATCGACAACTGCCGATTTATCCCTGGGGACATCAAAGATACCCTGGAATCCATCGATGCGGCTCCCGATCTGCTGGTGATCGATCCCCCGCGTGCCGGCATGCACAAGGATGTGGTCAAACAGGTGCTCAGACTGGGGTCGGAGAAAATTGTCTATGTGTCCTGCAACCCGGCCACCTTGGCAAGGGACATTCTGGCACTCAAGGATGTT
>NZ_JBFELV010000237.1:0-7703 GCF_041551955.1 Desulfosarcina sp. | reverse complement strand
CATTGTAATATTGCAACTATTGTATTATCAATATTTCAAACTTGTTAAATCCAATTTATAAATAGCTATCATTACCAATTTCTTCAGCAACACCTATCAATTAAGTCTAAAGGAGGGCGTATGAGAGCGTTTCAAGAATACGACCAGTACGACGGATTGGGTTTAGCGAAATTGGTAAAAGAAAAGGAAATCTCACCGGCTGAAATATGTGAGGAGGCCATTGCGCGCATTGAAAAAATCAATCCTCAGCTCAACGCAGTTGTCACCCCGATGTATGATATAGCCCGCAATTATATTGCACAAAATCCTCTCGATGGAGCCTTCGCAGGGGTTCCTTTTCTGTTAAAAGATTTACTTGAAGTTTACGCCGGGGTAGTGGAAACAAAAGGATCAAAGGCCTACAGAAATAACATTTCAGATCATGATAGCGAGATTGTAAAAAGATATAAAAAAGCCGGTCTTGTCATATTGGGAAAGACAAACACCCCGGAGTTTGGATTGTTGGGAATAACCGAACCGGAACTACACGGGCCGACTCGGAATCCCTGGAATCTTGACCATACTCCAGGTGGATCGAGCGGCGGATCTGCCGCAGCTGTGGCTAGCGGTATGGTACCGGTGTCCTCAGGTAATGATGGTGGCGGATCGATTCGCATACCAGCCTCATGTTGTGGTATTTTTGGTTTAAAAGTCAGCCGAGGCCGGAATCCTACCGGACCAGATCATGGTGCACTCTGGCAAGGTGCAGCGGTTGAACATGTCCTTACTCGTTCAGTTCGGGATAGTGCTGGAATTTTAGACGCAACGCATGGCCCTGATGTAGGGGCACCGTATATTATCATTCCTCCCTCACAGCCCTACCTTAAGGAAATAGAACAAAAACCGGGTCGTCTTAGAGTTGCTTTTAATACGCATTCACCCATTGATACACCGGTACACCAAGATTGTATAAAGGCGGTGGAGCATACAGCCGGTTTGCTCGAAAAATTGGGGCATGATGTTGAAGAAACGATGCCGAAGATAGATGGCCTACTTTTAGCAAAAAGTTTTTTTATCATGTATTTCGGCGAAGTCTCCGCTGAAATCAAAGAATTGAGCTTGTTCCTCGGGAGAAAGGCCAAACCTTCAGATGTAGAACCATTAACTTGGACTCTCGGTTTGTTGGGCCAAGCTTTTTCCGCCGGCGAATTTGTAAAGATCATCCGTGAATGGGACAAGGCCGCTCGTGTAATGGGACGCTTTCATGAGGCCTATGATGTTTATCTCACACCCACAATGGCTTACCCCCCAGTTAAAATCGGCGAATTGCAGCCCAAACCTGCTGAAAGAGTTTTATTGAAAGTTGTGAATACGTTGGGGTTGGGTGGTTTGTTAAAAGCCTCCGGAGTTGTTGACAAGCTCGCCACTGAGAGCTTATCAAAAACCCCCTTTACTCAGCTTGCAAACTTTACAGGTCAACCAGCCATGTCCGTACCTCTTTATTGGTCGTCAGAGGGGCTGCCCTGTGGGTCACAGTTTATTGGCCGCTTTGGAGATGAAGCTACGTTGTTCCGACTCGCGGCACAGCTCGAAAATGAGCAGCCTTGGTTTAATAAACGTCCACCAGTTTTTGCCTAAATAGCAATACTGCCATTGTACAACGAACAGGAACGCTTTTGGTTTGTATCATCATCTTGGCATGTTAAAGCAGAATATCAGTATGTTTAGTAACAAAGCCAAATTCGCCCATGCCAAAAAACACGACAGATTGGCAACGTTAGCATAAAATTGACAGAGGCAATAGGATGAGGATCTTTTTACTGATTATCTCCGCAATGGTTGGTTTGGTCAGTGTGACCCATGCAGGGGAAATGGATTCATCGATCGCTGCAACGCCAGAGTTGACTCAAATCGTCGGATCAGCCCGGTCACCGCACGGGCGGGTGAAGAAGATCACTCCAATCGGTGCGAGCGGTGGACGGGTCAGTTGGTCCCACGACGGCGAGTACATCCTGATGGACCGAAAGGGCGAAGACGGCTATTACGACATCTACCGGATTCGTCCAGACGGGAGCGATGAAATCTGTCTCACCTGCGACCAGCAGGCGGTGCTGGGCAGGGGGCATATTGGCCAGCCGGAATGGCATCCGTCCGGCAAGTATATGGTCTTTCAGGCTCAGAAGAAGTACAGGCAAGGGCGGTGGGGGCGGGATCTGGCCGCCACGCCTGGATTCGGGAGACATTCCGATTTGTGGTTGATGGAACTGGCGACGCGGCGGTGCTTTCGCCTGACCGACACGCCGGAGGATGACACCAGTGGTGTTTTGCACCCTCATTTCTCCCACGACGGCAGCAAGCTGACTTGGGGTGAGATGTATAGGGCGCCAAAGTTCCTCCATGGTTTCGGCGAGTGGAAGATCCAAGTTGGCGACTTCATGTTCGAGAAGGGTAAGCCGGTTCTGTCCAATGTGAAGTCGTATGTTCCTGGGAAGGCGGGGTGGTACGAGAATCACGGCCTTTCCCTGGACAATCGCACGCTGCTGTTCACCTCGACCTTTGAAAACGACAAGGCGTTTCATTCGAACTTGTACCGATACCTCATCGACCAGGCCCGGTTGGATCGCCTGGCAGACAAAAAATGGAACGAGCACGCAATGTACTCTCCCAGCTGGAAACGGATTGTATGGATGACGGGCCAGGACAACCAGAAAGGGGGCACCGATTACTGGAGTATGAATCTTGACGGAAGCGACAAGGTGCGGCTCACCGATTTCAACAATCCCAATTTACCGACCTATAAGAATAAGTTAATCGTATCAGCTGACGCCAGTTTGAGTCCAGACGGGAAGTTCCTGATGGCGTACCTGCAAGTAAATCTGGTGACTCAGGAAGGCGTGACGATTCTGATAGAATTGGAAGATGACTGGGAGCGGCGGGGCAAGAAGTGATGCCAGGCCTCGCACCCATGTTCCGACCGCTTGGTGGCGAGGTTAAAACATCATGATACTCGATTCTGCCCCATGGAAACAAGGTTTCCGCCGACAAGCCGTTGCTCGCGACAGCTTATAGCCGTGCGAAACGGCTGCGTTAGGCCACGCCCGGTTAAGCGCAACGTTAAAACGGTTGATACTTTCAACAAAACGGTGAAAGGGGACCTCTGAAACGTTTTGTTACCCAATTGCCAAGCATCGTCCTGACGCGCATTTCAGTTGGGTCAATCCAAGTATCGGTCAGGAAACTTGATTGTCAGGTAAAATTGATATCGGTTTGTCTGCGTGGACCGTTCCAGGAGTAATTGTTCATTTTTCGTGTAGTTTTTCTGCGGTACCGATAGGTGTGGTGGTTGATGCCCAGCAGTTTGGCGGCCTTGCTTTCATTGCCTTTGGCCATCTTATAGGCCGTTTCGATATAATACCTCTCCTTAGATTGTTCGATTTCATTGAGATCAATGCCTGTTTCCGGTAGGGGCGGAAATATTGCAGGCCGGCCTATAGACGATGATCGATTTGCGGATGCCGTATCGTCTAATCCCAAGTCTTGTGGTGTAAGCTCAGTCCCTTTTCCGATTAACACACCCCGCTCGATGAGGTTTTTCAGTTCGCGAACATTTCCCGTCCAGTTGTGCATCCGAAGAAGTTTTTCCGATTCCGATGATAACCCTGACAGGTTTTTATTAAATTTCGTATTGAACTCAAATAAAAAATGTTTGGCCAAGGGAATGATATCTTCCTTACGTTCGTTAAGCGAGGGTATCTCAACGCGTATCACACCAAGGCGAAAGTATAGATCGCTCCTGAACCGATTGTCATTAATCATTTCCTCGACATTTTTATTCGTCGCCGATACGACGCGTGTTTGTATGTGGTGCTTCTCCGTCCCCCCAAGGCGGTAGAACTCGCCTTGTTCTAAAAATCGAAGCAGTTTGGCCTGGGCTTCAAGGCTCAAATCTCCGACTTTATCCAAGAAAAGGGTGCCATCGGCTGCCTCCTCGATCAATCCTTTTTTACCTGATGATTGTGCACCGCTAAACGCACCTTTTTCATATCCAAAAAGCTCACTCTCGATCAAATCGGTCGGAATGGCGGCACAATTGACGACTGCCAGAGGGCCTTGAAAATGGGGGCTGCGATAGTGGATCGAACTGGCAATCAATTCCTTTCCAGTGCCTGTCGCACCGATGAGAAGAACCGGGGTGCCGGGACTTTTGGCCACATCTTCTATAAAATCCATGACATCGAGGATGGCTCGGCTTTCACCGATGAAACAGGGCAGGTTTTCTCGCAGGTATCGCGCCTGAAGGGTTTGAACTTCCTTGCGCAATTTTATGGTCTCGAGGGCTTTTTTAATGGTTACCTCGAGGCTATCCATGTGCAGCGGTTTGACGACATAGTCGTATGCCCCGCGCTTCATTGCTAAAACGACGGTTGCGATATCTTCATAAGCGGTAAACATGATGACCAGCATGTCGGGCTAGAGCGCCTTAATTTTTTCGAGCGCTTCTATGCCGTTCATATCGGGCAATCCGATATCCAGCAGAATTATGTCGGGTGGGTCGCTTTTTATTACATCGATGGCCGATTCGGCCTTTGAGAAGGTCACAATGCGGTATGACGCGTCGAGGGCAAGTGTCAGATACAGATTCTTTGAATTCTAGAATCGGCGTCAAATTTTATTCCCCGGTTTATTGACGATCAAACCGGCACCCTCAAGAGAAAACATGTGCAGCCCCTTTTTGTAAAAGGGAAGAAGCCAAAGGAATAGGGGATTGAGGACTGAACTCGGAAGTGGGGAGCCAAAAACCAAAAACCAAAAACCAGAAACCAGAAACCAGAAACCAGAGACCAGAGACCGGAACCCAGAACAAGCAAAGCGCGGATGGACGATATCCATCCGCGCTTTCAAAAAAGGCCTGGCACCCGTGTCGGGTGGTGATCATAAACGGCGCTACTGTTCGATGTCGCAGGCCAGCAGGGCTTTTCTTACCGATTCGAATATATCGCCGAACCGCAGGACGCCGGTGGCGGTGTTGCCGTCCTTGACGATCAGGGGCTGGTGAACGCCCATGACATAAAGGTTCAGCGCTTTTTCGATGGTGTCGGTCTCCTGGAGGAATTCGATTTTTTCGGGAACATGCATGACCTCAGCGACGGTTTTTTTGCTGCCGCGCTGGCAGATATCCTTTTCCGGTTCCAACCATAGGTTGAATTCCTTTACCGCTTTCATGACGGATTCGTTGGTCAGCGTACCGGTGGCGCGGCCTTTCATGATTTTTTTATACCCGGGTTCAAGAGCCCGAAAGATGTCGATCATGGTGACCTTTCCCACGAATTTGCCGCCGTCATCGACCACGATGGCATCCCGATGGGCGTGCGCATTGGCCTGCTTTGCCGATTCAAGGGCCTGCAGGACGTCAACCAGGGTGTCCGTCTTTTTGACTGACACATAGTCTGAGATGGGGATCATCAACTCTTTTGCGAAAATCTTTTTCATTGGCTTCCCTCTCTGAAATCGTTAGCGTGCCATACTTAGCCGCGGTTAACGATTGAAGCAGCCCTGCCGCCGTCGGCGGCACGGCTGTTTCGATGATGTCAGGGCGACGATTGAACGGGTCAGCCGCCGGTCGAAATGGGCATGCCCATGATGGGCCAGAGCACCTTGACCGCAAAGGCGGTGACCACCATCAAGATAATGCTGGCCGGGATTCCCCACAAGAAAAATTCAGCGGTGGTGAACTGTTTGGAGTCGTAGGCGATGGCATTGGGTGCGGCGCCCACCAGCAGAAGAAAGGGCATGCCGGCCACCACCAAAGAGGCAAACAGGATGACCTCTCCGGACACGCCCAGGTAGGGCGCAATGACCAGGGCCACCGGCAGGGAGATGGCGATGGCCGCCACGTTCATGATGAAGTTGGTCATCATCATGACGAAAAAGGCGATGCTCATGACGAAGACGAATCCGGTCGACTCTTTGAACATGGTCAGCCAGTTCACGGCCATCCACTCGGCGGCGCCGGTTTGCCAGAGGCAGAACCCGATGCTCATGGCACCGGCAAAGAGCAGGATAATGTTCCAGGGGATCTCTTCCAGGTCGTTGATGTCCAGAAGCCCAGTGGCAAAGAAAAGAATGGTCGAAGTGAGGAGTACGGCGGTCTTGTGGGGCGGCGTAAATTCGGGCATGGTGGACTTCAACACCGCCGACACGCCCAATACCAGGATGGCGGCACCCACGATGACCGCGGCGGTCACTTCGTTTCTGGAGATGCCCCCCATCTCCTGGCTCAGCCTTTTGGCTCTTTCGCGCAGGCCGGGGATGGTCCTTTTTTCCGGTTTCATGACCACCATGAAAAAGCCCCACAGGAGAAAGGTCATCAGCCAGCCGATGGGTGCCATATAGTAGGACAGTTCAAAAAAACCGACGGTCTTTCCGGCGACTTCATTGAAAAAACCCAGGGCCACGGCACCGCGGGCGGCCCCCAGCAGGGTGACGATGGATCCGGCCCCGGCAATATAGGCCATGCCGATAAACAGGCCTTTGCCGAATTTGGTTGGTTTGTCCCCCTCGCCGTACATGGCGTAGATGGCCACCAGCAGCGGGTAGATGGTGGCCGCCACGGCGGTGTGGGCCATGATGTGGGTCAACGCGGCGGTGAGAACAAAGCATCCCAGGTAGATCATGCTGGTCTTTTCACCGACGATGCCGAGCATCTTGTAGGCGATCCGGCGGGTCAATCCGGTCTTGGTAAAAACCAGGCCGACCACGATCGAGCCGAAGATAAAGAGCACGCTGGGGTCCATGAAATCCTTGAAGGCGTCTTTGGCCGGGCGGATGAAGAAAAGCACCTGCAGGACGCCGATGGTCAGGCTGGTCACACCGATGGGCACCACTTCGAACACCCACCATGTGGCGGCCAGCAGAAACACCGCCAATGCGCCCTTGCCCTCCGGAGATAGCGCAAAAGCCTTCCCCTCGGGATCGAGGGCAGCCGGCCAGGGCGGTGAATAGTAAACGATGGCGAACAGGATGATACCGATGGCCATAAACATGTATTTCTTCCAGCCAAGCCCGCCGGCTGGGATCGCTGCTGCGTCGCTACTCATTTATTGTATCCTCCAGTGTAAACATATGTGTCGCCAGATTTTCGGCTTCGTTAATTTACTGATGACAGGACATAATGGCATCGATGACGACTTCCACCGCGTCGGTCAGCCTCAGCACACCCACCACGCCCTTGTCTTGGGTCACCAACAGGGACTGATGATGGCCGACGACCAACTGGTGGATGGCCTCGCTCAAGGTTGAATCGGGCTCAATCATCTCGCTCTCTTTGGGTTTGGTCATGAATGATTTGACCTTTATTTGGGCAGCCTTTTCGCAGATCTGGTCCAGCGGGTCCTGCCACAGCTTCAAGGACTCAAAGATGGCCTTCTGGTATTTGCGGGTGAAGCCCATGTGCATGGGACCGTCGTCGGCGAACATGTCTTCATACCGAGGCTCTAAAGCTTTTAAAATACAATGAAAATTCACTTTTCCAACGATCTGCTGACCGGCTCCCATAATCAGGATCGCCCGGTGCCGGTATCTGGCCTGGTCAAAATCCGCCTGGGATTTTTTCAAGGCGGCAACAGCATCGCTGAGGGTGGCGTCTTCAGATACCGTTGCATATTCCGACAGCGGTATCATCAGGTCTTTTACCAGTTTTGGTTTCAATCCGATCCTCCTCTCTT
>NZ_JBFELV010000236.1:0-7710 GCF_041551955.1 Desulfosarcina sp. | reverse complement strand
GAAAAATGATTTGAGCCCCTGGCCTCGGTGCGTTTTCAGATCCCGGAGCGCCTGGTCGAGCTCCTGGGGGCATACCGGCGTCAACAGGTCGACGGCCTCCGCCGGCGTCCGAAACCCGTTCAATCCCCAAAATGGAGTCAGGGCGCAGATAATTTCCGGTTTGTGGTTGGCATCCCGGTAGTTGCGGTCCGGCGCATCCAAAGCCTTGCCCTGGCGTTTTTCCCTGTCAAATCCCTCTATCGCCTGGCGTTTGCTGGGATGCGCCTGAATGGACAGCGGTTGTGCGGCAGCCAGCACCTTGAACAGGTATGGCAGGGCTTGCCCGAACCGCCTGACGACATAGCGGCCTAAAATGTCCATGGGTTGGCGTTCGATCAACTGCTGGAGCGGGACACGTTCGTCACCGGCAACCACCGTGGAGGGACCTTTGGGGTGGGTGCCCATCCACAGCTCCGCCTGGGGGAGTTGGGCGGGGTTGGGCTGACCGAGCAGCTGGGCAATGGCCGTTTTCGATCCCCAGGCATAGGGTTGAATCACGTTGTCGAGACGATAAATCGGCATACTTGAACCTCGATCGCATTCCTAAGAGGATGGTTTACTAACGCCAATCACCTTGCTATACATGGTCGCCTGGTGCGCAGCGCCGAAAGAACGGCATGGAGTCATTCATAACATGATCCTTACGGTCAATGAAATCTTTTACAGCATTCAAGGCGAATCCGTATATGCCGGGCTGCCCTGTGTGTTCGTGCGTCTGACCGGATGCAACCTGCGCTGTCACTATTGCGACACCCGATATGCATTTGATGAGGGCAACGCCATGTCCGTGGCCCAAATCGTCGATCAAGTGGCAACATTCGGTTGCCGTCTGGTTGAAATTACCGGCGGAGAACCTCTGTTCCAGGACCATACACCGGCTCTGGTGGATGCCCTGCTCGGCAGCGGTTATCAGCTATTGATGGAAACCAACGGCTCCTTGGACATCGATCGGGTGGATCGCCGCTGCAGCCGGATCATGGACATCAAGTGCCCGTCGAGCGGAGCGCATATGAAAAACGATGACGCCAATCTGCAGCGGTTGACCGTCCATGATCAAGTCAAATTCGTCATCGGCGATCGCGACGATTTTCTTTTCGCCACGGAACTGCTGCCCCGTTTAGCGGCAATCCTGCCGGCGGATCGCATTCTGTTTTCGGCCGTATCCGACCGGTTGCCACCGGATCAGCTGGCAGCGTGGATGCTCGATGGCCGAATCGAGGCCCGTCTCCAGCTGCAGCTGCATCGTTTAATCTGGCCGGATCAGGAACGGGGGGTTTGACGACGGACCCGCAGTTAATCTTAAACATCATGAAATTAAAAATAACATATTATGGTTAATACAAAAAAAGCATTGGTACTTTCCAGTGGCGGCCTTGATTCAAGCACCGCGCTGGCCATGGCTGCCGACCAGGGGTTTGCGATATACAGCCTCAGCTTCGACTATGGGCAGCGACACGCATGCGAGATCCGGGCAGCCGAAAAGGTGGCGCGTGCTGCAGGCGCAAAACGCCACCTGGTCACCCGGGTGGATCTCAAGCCGATCGGCGGTTCAGCCCTGACCGATGACATCGCCGTGCCCAAAGCCCGCAGCGAATCCCTTATGGCGCGAGCAATTCCCGTCACCTACGTGCCGGCACGCAACACGATATTCCTGTCATACGCCCTTGCCTGGGCCGAAGTTCTGGGCGCCTGGGATATTTTCATCGGCGTCAACGCCGTTGATTACAGTGGTTACCCAGACTGTCGGCCGGAATACATCCTGGCTTTTGAAACCATGGCCAACCTGGCCACCAAGTCCGCCGTCGAGGGCAAGGGGCACTATCGCATCCACACGCCGCTGATCGATATGACCAAGGCCCAGATCATCCTTGCAGGAACCGCGCTGGGCGTGGACTACCGCATGACCCACAGCTGCTATGACCCCTCACCCCAGGGGCTGGCCTGCGGTGGCTGCGATTCGTGCATTCTGCGCCGAAACGGCTTTGCGGATGCCGGTGTGCCCGACCCGACGGCCTATGCGCCTGGATGACGATGCAATCGGCACCCGGGCAGACCAGCAACAACAAAAATGCAATCACAAAAATCAAATAACAAATTACAAAAAAATTCCAAGATTCAATATTGATGACCCCGTAAAAAGTCGAGATGTCCTCTTTTTTGTCATCCCCGCGAAGGCGGGGATCTATAAGTTTCAGATAGTTATGGACAGCGCTGAAAAAGCTTCACTACGTGCCCCGCCTTCGCGGGAGTGACACCGCTTGTGACTTTTTACGGAACCATCAATATTCAACTATCAAACAGGTCCAACCGCCAATTGTTTGCAATTTTGAATTTTTGGAATTGTGATTGGTTGGTGATTTGGTTTTTGGTGATTGGCATTTATCTATTTTTTTGTATTTAAAAACATATCGTTAATGATTTAGGCAATATTTACGTATGATCATCTATATTGTTCTGGGACTTGCCGTGGTGCTTCTGGTAGGGCTGGTCAACGCGGAGAAGACGGAAACGCCCAAATGGATTCTCCTGTTCAAAACCCCCCTGTCCCTGTTGTTCATCGTTGCCTGGACCCTGCAGCCAGCCCATAATACGGCTTTTTCCGGTCTGATTCTCATCGCCCTGTTGTTTTGCCTGGGCGGAGATATCCTGTTGGCTCTCGGCACGCGAATCACGTTTCTTTGCGGGTTGGTCAGCTTTCTGCTGGGCCACGTGATGTATGCCGCAGCATTTTTCCTGGACGGTCGGGTCGGTCCGCTCATGGCTGTGGGGGCAATCCTGTTGGCGGTGTCGGCCACCTTGGTCTGGCGATGGCTGGAAAGCAACCTGGGAAGCATGAAGGTGCCGGTGCTCGCTTATATCATCGTCATCAGCATCATGGTCTGCGGTGCATGCGGCATAGCCGCCAATCCCGCCATACCTGGCTATGCGCGAGCCGCCATCCTGATCGGTGCCATCCTGTTCTATTTTTCGGATCTTTTCGTGGCCCGTCAGCGCTTCGTGGTCGGTGCCCATGTCAACCGGGCGGTGGGACTGCCCTTGTATTACGTCGCCCAGTTTCTGCTGGCCCTTTCCGCCGCCTGGGTCCCCGGGTGAGCGATCCTATGTAAATAGCATTGGTTTCAAAACGTTGGATCAGGTTCGCGGGCAAGGCGCAGGCCGACGCAAAAGCGGAGCTAAATTTAATATGTGAGCATTTTAAGGGGGCGTGCAACGCCGCCATCGGACCTTAGACGGCGTTATGAAGCCAATTCTACCAGTCGACCGGCAACCGTACAATTTGTTTGGCTTTATTTTGAAACAGCAGGTATCGATTGTCTCGGCCGAACCGGTATAGATCGCGGGTAATGGCCACATCCGACCGACAGTATTCAAGGATTTTAGCCATTTTTCCTTCCCGCCACCACCTCAGGGCATCCAGCCCGTCCGCTGTTTTTCCGGCATCCAGGGTAACGGATGCCAAGTGGTCCAAAGAGAGCCGGTATCCCAGTTGATCTTTCACCTTTTCCAGGATGTCCAGGGTGGAGATGTTGCGAAAATCCAGCTCGGTGTATGCGGAGAGCACCCGGTAGTCGAAACGTTTGATGTTGAACCCGATCACCCGGTCCAGCTGTTGAAGGTGATCCAGCAGCATGGGAACCTGGCCCTCGACGAACTCGAAGAAATTGTCGGACTGTGAATCGTAAAGCACCGCACAACTGACCCGCATCCGCGATGCATGATGCCAACCGCCCACCTCCTGGGCCGACAATTGGGTTTCAATGTCCAGCACCCCATAGCGAATGGCCGCAGGCATGGATTCCTCAACCGTGGGGGCGTCATCCGCCGCCTTCTCTCGACCGACAACCATCGTCTCCCGAATCGACGGGGACGCGGGTGAGGCCGTTGCGGAAATCAGCGTATTAAATAAAAAAATCGCCCCTGCCTTATCGATAGGGCGGTTGCCGGATCCGCATTTGGGAGAATGGACACAGCTGGGACAACCGGTTTCACATGGGCATATGGATATGGCCGACAAGGTGGCGTCCAGCAGGCCGGTGCCGTTGGAGAAGGCCTGATTGCAGAGCCCGCTGCCCCCGGGCAACCCATCGTAGATAAAGATGCCGGCACTTTCCAACTGGGGATGAAAAGGGGTGGAAATGCCGCCCAGATCGTTTCGGTCGGCCAGCACCAGAAGGGGAAAGACGCCGATGGCCGCATGCTCCATGGCATGCAGCCCCCCCATGACGTGGATCCAGGCCTTTTCACCCATGGCGGTCACCGCCTCCGGAACCGCAAACCAGAGGCCCTGGGTTTCGAAAACCATGGGCGGCAGATCGAGCGGGACCCGCTCCAGTACGTTGCCGGTTCGGGTTTGTATGCGGTCATACCCGGTAACCTGTTCGGTGACCCGAAGGCGTCCAACCGCCATCATGGTTCCATAAACCGGCTTTTGGTCAATTATCTCCAGGATCCGGGTCTCTTTGTGAGACCTCACGCGGGTGTGAAAATCAACCCGGGTGGACGCGACCACAACCTTACGGTTTTCCGTGTCCAGGGATTTTACCATAAAGGACTGGCCACGATGCAGATAGACGGCACCGGGATGGGTTTCCCGGTAAACGCGGAGTCCGTCGATTTCACCCAAAGGGGTGTTGCTGGCCGCCTCGATGATGGCAAACCGGGCACCCGCCCCACGCAGATCCACCAATCGGTGCGGGTTTTTCATCGGCGAAAAACAGACGGTGCCGTCGGCGCTCAGATAAAGTCCGCCGGATGCAATGGTCTGCCGGAGGCAGGCCTTCATCGGACCGGACGCCAGCATCGGGTCACCGATCATCAGAGGCAGTTCGGCGGCGGCGCAAACCAGATGTCGTGACACGACATCCGGATTATGGGGATTGATCACGGCCGCTTCCGGCTGGCGCACCACCAGCTGTTCCGGATGGTTGATAAAATAATGATCCAGGGCATCCTCTCCGGCCACCAGAACCACCGCCGAGTCCTGACCGCTGCGCCCCACCCGGCCCCCGCGCTGCCAGGTGGCGACGATTGAGCCGGGGTAACCGACCAAAATGCACAGATCCAGACTACCGATATCGATGCCCAGCTCCAGGGCACTGGTGCTGATCACCGCCAGCAGTTCTCCGGAAGCGAGCTTGGACTCGATGTCGCGCCGCTCTTCAGGCAGAAATCCGGCGCGGTAAGCACTGATGCGATCGGCGAGACCGCCGGAACGGTGTTGGGCCCAGATGGCCAGCAGCTCCGCCAACTTGCGGGACTGGGTGTAGACGATGCTGCGAAGACCCCGACTCACGGCCGCCTTGAGCAGCCTCACCGTTGCCCTCAATGAACCGTCCGTCGGATCCATCACAACCAGGTGGCGCCGCCCGATGCCGGCGGTGCTCTGGGTAACGGCCTCAACACGCAATCCGGTCAGCTGCATGGCCAGCTCGCCCGGATTGGCTACGGTTGCCGATGTGAACACGAAGGTGGGCGATGCACCGTAATGGCTGCACATTCGTCGCAGGCGACGGAATACCTGGGCCATATGCGAACCCAGAATCCCCCGATAGGTGTGCACCTCATCCACCACCACGAACCGGATCCTGGAGAGCAAATCGGACCATCGGTCGTGATGGGGCAATACCGAAAGATGAACCATTTCAGGGTTGGTCATCAGGATGTGGGGCGGATTGTCACGGATCTTCTTGCGCCGATAGGACGACGTGTCGCCATCGTAGATGTCCGCCCGGAGATTGACGTCGGCCAGGTGGGCGGACATGCTGTCGATAGCTTTGCGTTGATCCTGGGCCAGGGCCTTCAAGGGATAGATAAACAGGGCACAGGCTGATGCATCCTCGATAACGGCCTCGAAAACGGGAAGTGCATAGGTCAGGGTTTTGCCTGAAGCGGTACGGGTCGCGGCTACCGTATGGATTCCCGCCCGCACGCGGTCGATGGTCTGGGCCTGGTGGGTATACAGCCGATCGATCCCCATGGCCTCGAGCAAGCGGTCGATCGGTTCCGGCCAAGGCCTTCGGGTTTCACCGAAGGTGGGCGCGCTGGCAGCAAACTCTCGGTGGTAGACCTCCTGGCCGTCAACCGCGCTGGCAGCCTTGAGCCTGCTGATGTATTCGTCGATGAGTGAGCCCTCAGTCATGGTTGGACCACCGCAATCTGACCTTAGATTTCATTTTTGTGTGCATCGGGGCTTGAAAATCTGGAAAAATACGCTATAGTAAACATTGATTGGCCGTGTATGGACCGCATTTGTCAACCTTAAAGGCAGCGATTGACACCATCTCACCGAAAAATGGTCCCACCCGTAATCGGGAAAGACCACTATCGCATGACTTCATCTCCCATTTCAAGAGGAAGGCCATAACGTTGGACGACCCCTTTTTACCCGGCCCAGGTACCGGATTCCTGGGTAATCTCCGTGTTCGTTTCGCCTCTCGTTTATCTGATTTAAGCCTCCGGACGCTCATCTATCCGCGTGACGGCATCACCGGTTCAGGAGTCAATGGATGATGGTGAATCAGTTTATTCTACTTTTCGTCCTGCTGTTGCTGTCCGGATTCTTTTCATCGGCGGAGACCGCCCTGTTCTCGATCAGCCAAACCCGTGCGCGGCACATGGCCAAGGAGAACATCCGATCTCATCAACTGATCAAGCGCATGAAAGATGATCCCCACAAGCTGCTGACCACCATCCTGATCGGCAACAACGTGGTCAATGTGGCCGCATCGGCCATCGCCACGTCGCTGACCATCAACATGTCCGCCAATTATGCCGTGGGCCTCTCCACCGGTATAATGACCTTTCTGATTCTCGTGTTCGGCGAAGTGATTCCCAAATCCTTTGCCACCCGCAACAACTTCCTCCTGGCCAAGATGACCATCTTTCCCATCTATTGGATGTCGATCCTTTTTTTTCCGATCATCGTGTTTCTCAATTTCATTCCCCGCATCACCGGAAGGATGAGCAAGACGCCGTCAGCCACCGAAGAGGAGTTGATCACATTTGTCGAAGTGGTCGAAGAGCAGGGAGAGATCAAGGAAGAAGAGCGTGAGATGATCCACAACGTCTTCGAATTGGATGACACCAACGCGTCGGAGATCATGACCCCGCGGGCCGACATGTTTGTGGTGGATGCCGACGCGCCGATCGATTTCAAGGCCATTGCCGAATCCGGTTTCACCCGCATCCCGGTGATCGAAGGAGACATCGATCATGTGGTCGGCATTTTGAATATCAAGGACATCTTCATGCATCAGGCCACATCGGAGACCCCAGTGAACATCCGCTCCATCATGCGGCCGCCCTACTTCGTTCCGGAAAACAAGAAGCTGGACCGGATGCTGCACCAGTTCAAGGCGCGCAAAAACCACATGGCCATCATCGTCGATGAATATGGCGGCGTCTCCGGATTGATCACGCTGGAGGACGCCCTGGAGGAACTGGTGGGGGAAATTCGTGACGAAACCGATAAGGAAGAGCCCCACATCATCAGCAAAAAGCCCAAGGAGTGGATGGTGCTGGGCAAATCGGAAATCGAGGAGGTCAACGACAAAACCGGCATGCGTATCCCCGAATCCAGGGAGTACGATACGTTCTCCGGATTCATTCTGGACAAGATCGGAAGAATCCCGGAAGAAGATGAAGCCTTCACCATCGACGGCCACCAGGTGG
>NZ_JBFELV010000235.1:0-7729 GCF_041551955.1 Desulfosarcina sp. | reverse complement strand
CGATTTCGGGATCAGGCCTTGCGGGATGGGTTGACCGGTCTTTACAACCAACGCTACCTTTACCAGTCGCTCGCCGTATGGATTGACAGCGCAAAAAACGCGGACACCCCGATTTCTGTGATATTCATGGACTTGGACCATTTCAAGACGATTGTCGACACCCATGGCCATCTCAATGGCAGCCGCGCTATCCAGAAAGTGGCGGGCACCATCGGCAATTGCCTTGAGGAGCCGGCTTTTGCCGTGGCCTACGCCGGGGACGAGTTTGTGGTCGTCTTGCCGGGGATGGATCAGCCCCAGGCGCTGCAAAAAGCGTCCGAGATCCGCGCCAGCGTGAAAAATACGGTCTATGTTCTGGATCAGGGCATCGAGGTCCGACTGCGGGCCAGTTTTGGCATAGCGACCTTTCCCAACCATGCCGAGGATTTGAATGGTTTGATTGCCGCAGCTGACCAGGCCCTCTTCACCATCAAGGAAGCCGGCAAAGACGCCGTGGGCCAGTATCAAAACCGATAAAGGGTCAGCGTCTGGCCAGTTACGGGAAGATCACCGCGGGGGCCTCCATTCGTGGATGACCCTATCGTTGAAGAGATCATTGCCGTCAGCGATGTGGTGGTGCCAATGCGCTAAAAGCATTGCGGTTATTTCTCGTGCCAGGATGCTAAGCCGATGTGGGGTGACCCGCCGTAAATACGTTGGGATGAACGGACAATTGCATGCTTTCATTTTTTGCTAATACCTTGGTGCTGGCAGGCGCCGTGATACTTATCGGTGCGCTGGTTAGCGTGACAAGGCTAATCGGTCAATTGCCACAGGGGTCTTCCCGCAAGAGCTGGTATACGATGACAGCCTTGATCGCCATCTTTGTCATTGGCTACGTGTTTTACATCGCCGCCTTTTGGAAGGCACAGACCAACCCGTTGGATATGATTGTTCCGGTCATCTTCTTTTTCGGGGCTTGCTTCGTGTGGCTTTCAGCTACCTTGTCATTGAACACGGCGTCAAATATCATGCGAATCAGCCTCTTGGAGCATGAGTCGTTGACCGATTCCCTGACAGGATTGTTCAATCGCCGCTACATGGATCAGCGCTTGGTTGAAGAAGTTGCGGCTGCACGCAGATATGATCGGCCACTCGCCGTTTTATTGCTCGATTTAGATCACTTCAAACACATCAACGACCAATACGGGCACCCGACAGGCGATCAAGTGCTCATTGCTGTCGGCGCACTGGTCGCCACCCAACTTCGGGGTTCAGACGTACTGGCTCGCTACGGAGGTGAGGAGTTCATCGTTATCGCTCCAAATACACCTCTTGAAAGCGCAATGGGGCTAGCTGAACGGTTGCGGGCCTGCATCGAATCCCATCAATTTGATGCAGGCCCGAGCCAGGCTGCGAAGCCTGGCGTGCGCCTGACGGTAAGCATTGGAGTCGCCTGTTTTAGCGATCGGATTGATAGTCTCGAGCGGCTGCTGAAAATCGCTGATCGCAACCTTTACCAAGCCAAAGATAACGGCCGCAACCAAATTGTCGCCGACCCACGAGGCATTCCGGCTAAATTAGGAATGCGCCAAACGTGATGCCGGCCACCCCATACATCGACCGGACATCCTTATCCTTCCGATCCTCGAGGCTTCACAAAATCAGTTGCCGGGGGCATGCTTTTGTGCCTATTTAGGGCCCGGGACGACGATCCAACCACAACATGCTAAACCTTAGCGAGGACAATCAAATGAGCGGTCAGGCCTATATCGAAATCGAAGGGGGCAAGCCTCTATCCGGCAGTGTGTGTGTGCAGGGATCCAAGAATGCGATTCTGCCCATGCTGGCCGCATCCCTGCTGCCTGATAAGGGATGCAGCGTGATCCGCAATGTGCCGCCGTTGAACGACATCCTCGTGGCCTTCGAACTCATGCGCCATGTGGGCGCCACGGTGGACTATTTTGCCAACGAGAAAGTGGTCTGTGTGGACGCCACCCACCTGACCCGGTCGGACCTTCCCGAATCGCTCACCTGCCGCCTGCGGGCATCCGTGCTCTTCATCCCGCCGCTGCTCAAACGGCTGGGTGAAGTCAGGCTGCCCAGTGTCGGCGGCTGTCCGTTGGGGGCCCGAAACCTGAACTACCACTACCGGGGATTCGCCCGATTGGGGGCGCGAATCGACAGCGGCAATGACTTCGTCATCAGTGGCGAAGCTTTTAAGGGCAGCACGATGTATCTTGATTTTCCCAGCCACACCGGCACGGAAAACCTGATGATGGCGGCCAGCTTTTCAAAGGGGGTGTCCATCATCGAAAACGCCGCCTCCGATCCCGAAATCTACGATTTCGCCAATTTCCTGATCAAGATGGGCGGCAGGATTCACGGCCTGGGCACCCGGACCCTGACCGTTGAAGGGGTGTCGGCCTTGACGCCCATCGACCACTACGCCATGAACGACCGGCTGGATGCGGGCTTGTTTATGATGGCCGCCGGGATTGCCGGCGGAAAAATTTCCATTATCGGCGTGGCACCGGGTGACTTACGGATTCTCATCGAAAAAATGATGCAGATGGGCATCGACATCGGCATCAACGGGCATGTGCTGGACGTGTCGTCACCGGGCAGAGGTCTGAAGCCGGTCAATGTGCTCACCTGCCCCTATCCCGGATTCGCCACGGACTTTCAGCCGGCCATCATGGCCCTCTCCTGCGTGGCCGACGGGCAAAGCTACATCCGGGAGCGCATATTCGACAAACGCTTCAGCCAGGTAGCCGAACTGAAAAAACTGGGGGCGTCCATCGACCTGGATGAAGAGGACGGCCTGGCCATCGTCAACGGCCCCACCACCTTCAAGGGCGCGGACACCAACCCGGACAACATCCGGGCGGCCTCGTGCATTCTGCTGGCTGGGCTGGCCTGCCCGGAAAAGACCATCATCCGCAACGTCTACCAGATCGGTCGAGGGCATTTCGACATCGAAAACCGGTTCCAGCAGATCGGCGCCAGTGTGGTCATCAAATAGATAGCGGGTGTTTCGCCGTATTTCACCTTAGATCACTTGACTTTGCCAACCACACCCTTTATTGTCCAACCATAATCTGAACGCTGGGGGTGCCCCGAATGGGGGGCTGAGATGGCGCATGGCGCCGACCCTTCGAACCTGATGCAGATAATACTGCCGTAGGGAAGCACGACAAGAAAACACGATTGCGAATCTTTTTGTCAGGCTTGCCCCTTTGGGCAAGCCTTTTTTTATTGGGCCGGTGGTGATTTGCTTTTGAACAACGGCGCAAGCCCTGACAACCGCAGTTCGGAGACGACCATGGACATCCAGCTCAATGGACAAAAGACACCGGTGCCGGCAGGCATCACCATCGGCGACCTGATCCGTGAAAAGGACCTGGACCCGGCCAAGGTGGTGGTGGAGCACAACCTGAAGATTATCACCACAGCCGAATTGAACCAGATCACCCTGAAGCAAAACGATACCCTCGAAATCCTCAGATTCGTGGGCGGAGGATGAAGTCATGAAGCCAAATCATTCCACGGATGCCCTGACCATTGGCGGGCATGCGTTTGACTCGCGACTGATCGTCGGCACCGGAAAGTATCCTGCAGATGACATGATCCCGAAAATCATTGCGGCCTCGGGATCTCGAATCATCACCGTGGCCCTGCGTCGGGTGGATTTTACGGCAACCACCGACAACGTGATGCGACACATCCCGGAACACATGCAGCTGCTGCCCAACACCTCGGGTGCACGCACTGCCGAAGAGGCCGTGCGCATCGCCAGGCTGGCCCGGGCCACCGGCTGCGGCAACTGGGTCAAGATCGAGGTCATCCCGGACAACCGACATCTATTACCTGACGGCCACGAAACCGTCCGGGCCACCGAAATCCTGGTAAAGGAGGGCTTCGTGGTGCTGCCTTACATCAACGCGGACCCCATCGTCGCCCGCCAACTGGAGACTGCGGGCGCCGCCGCCGTGATGCCGTTAGGCGCACCCATCGGCACCAACCGGGGGCTCACCACCCGGGAGATGCTGCAGATCATCATCGATGAAATCACCGTCCCCGTGGTGGTGGATGCGGGCATCGGCAAACCCTCACAGGCCTGCGAAGCCATGGAGATGGGCGCCGACGCATGCCTGGTGAACACGGCCATTGCCAGCGCCGCCGATCCGGTGGCCATGGCCGGCGCCTTTGCCGCGGCCATAAGGGCCGGCAGGGATGCCTGGCACGCCGGATTGGGTGCCATTCGGACAACCGCGGCGGCATCTTCCCCGTTGACCGGTTTTCTCTATGAGCAGGAATAAAGCGCAACCCATGGACTTTTACGACAGCGATGCCGCCTATGGCGGCGGCGAATTCTCCAGCCAGGTTCAATCGGTAACCGACGGTGATGTTCGACGGGCGCTGGGCAAGCACACGCTCTCCCCCGGTGATTATTTGTGCCTGCTGTCACCGGCGGCCGCGCCGCATCTGGAACGCATGGCCCAAAAGTCCCACGCCCTGACGATCGCCCAATTCGGCCGCACCATGGTGCTGTATACGCCGCTGTACCTGTCCAACTTCTGCACCAACCATTGTCTGTACTGCGGTTTCAGCCGGAACAACCGCATCGTCCGCCGACAGTTGACCCTGGACGAAGTGGAGACCGAAGCCCGGGCTATCGCAGCGAGCGGACTCAAGCACGTCCTGATTCTCACCGGCGACGCGCCGGGGATCGCCAGCGTGGATTACATCGCCAGTTGCTGCAAGGTGCTCGGCCGCTATTTCCCGGCCATCGGCATGGAGATCTATGCCTTGTCGCAGGCCGACTACGCACGCTTGATCGCGGCCGGGGTCGACAGCCTGACCCTTTACCAGGAAACATACAACGAAGCGCTCTACCGCCGGTTGCACCCCAAAGGCCCCAAACGGGACTTCCGCTTCCGCCTGGATGCACCGGCGCGCGCCTGCCGGGCAGGCATGCGGGCAGTCAATGTGGGGGCGCTGCTGGGTCTGGACGACTGGCGCCGGGACGCCTTCTTTACCGGCCTGCACGCCTGCTACCTCCAGGGCCGCTACCCGCAGACGGAGATCAGCGTTTCCCTGCCCCGTATGCGACCCCACGTGGGCGGTTACCAACCCGGATGCACCGTCGAAGACCGCCATATCGTCCAGGCGATGACCGCCCTGCGCCTGTTCATGCCCCGCGTGGGCATCACCATCTCCACACGGGAAAGTGCCCGGTTCCGGGACCGGCTCCTGCCCCTGGGTGTGACCCGTATGTCTGCCGGTTCATGCACGGCCGTCGGCGGCAGAACCGACAAGGCGGACAGCATCGGCCAGTTCGACATATCCGACGAACGCTCCGCACCGGAAATGGTGGACATGCTTCGCCGGGCTGGCTGGCAGCCGGTGTTCAAGGATTGGCAACACATAGGTGGGTAGACGCAGAACCATCTGAAAAGAGGAACATCGTTTAAGCGACCATGGCGGCAAACCCATTTCTCAAGGGCCTGCAGGCCCATTTTACAGATGAACAGATCCGGCGCCTGGGATCGGGGTGTGTGGGCATCGCCGGCGCCGGCGGTTTGGGCTCGAACGCTGCCGCCCATCTGGTGCGGTCCGGCATCCGTCGGCTGGTGGTCGCCGACTTCGACCATGTTGCCCCGTCCAACTTGAACCGCCAGTATTACTTCATCGACCAGGTTGGCATGAAAAAGGTGACCGCACTCGAGGCCAACCTCAAGCGGATCAACCCGGACCTTGACGTGCATGCATTGGATTTACGCCTGAGTGCCGGCAATGTCGGCAAGGTGTTCCGACACTGCCACATGATCGTAGAGGCCCTGGATCGCGCCCAGGACAAGAAGATGATGGCCGAGGCCTTCTTGGCCGATTCCCGTCTGCTGGTGAGCGCATCGGGCATCGGCGGCTGGGGCCGCAGCGATCGGATCCGCACCCGGCGCGTGCGTGACGGTTTTTATCTTGTCGGTGACGGGTGCTCGGAAGTATCCGATACCATGCCGCCCACCTCAGCCGTCGTCGGCATTGCCGCCGCCAAGCAAGCCGACGTGGTGGTGGAAAGAATTCTAAATGAAAGGGTTCGAGGATTCGAGGGGTCGAGGATTCAAGCGAGCGGACCGGCAACTCGATGAGACGAACCATTTGACAAAAATCGCACCACTGAAATTGAGGACAATCATAAGAAATTTGAAAGACCTCGTGAATTGAGCACGACATACACGAACCAACCATGCACCTGACCCCTTGGATCTTCGAATCCTTGAACCCTATCAAATGAGGCATTCCCATGACCTACACCACCCAGATGGACGCCGCCCGCCAGGGCATCGTCACGTCCCAGATGAACATCGTTGCCCGAAAAGAGAAGATGGCACCCGAAACGCTGCGGGAGTCGATCGCCGCCGGGAAGGTGATCATCCCGGCCAACAGGAACCACACCAACCTGGACCCGGAAGGCGTCGGCCAGGGGCTTCGCACCAAGATCAACGTCAACCTGGGCATTTCCAAAGACTGCTGCGATGTCGATCTGGAAATGGACAAAGTCCGGCTGGCCCTGGCGCTGAAAGCCGAAGCTATCATGGATCTGAGCTGCTACGGCAAGACCCGGGAATTCCGTCGCCGGCTGGTGGAGACGTCACCGGCCATGATCGGCACCGTTCCCATCTATGATGCCGTGGGCTTTTATGACAAGAACCTCAAGGATCTCACGGTGGACGAAATTTTCGATGTGGTCGAGCGCCACTGCGAGGACGGGGTGGACTTTCTGACCATCCATGCCGGGCTCAACCGCAGTGCCGCGGAAAAAATAAAGCGCCGGGAGCGCATCACCAACATCGTCTCGCGGGGCGGATCCCTCATGTTCACCTGGATGCAGCTCAACGACCGGGAAAACCCCTTTTACGAATACTACGACCGACTGCTGGAGGTCTGCCAGGCGCACGACGTCAGCCTGAGCCTCGGAGACGGCTGCCGGCCGGGATGCCTGCACGATTCCACCGATGCCAGCCAGGTGGAGGAACTGATCACGTTGGGAGAGTTGACCAAACTGGCCTGGGAGAAGAACGTTCAGGTGATGATCGAAGGGCCGGGCCACATGGCGTTGAACGAAATCGCCGGCAACATGATGCTGGAAAAACGCTTGTGCCACGGCGCGCCGTTTTACGTGCTGGGGCCCATCGTCACCGACGTGGCGCCCGGCTACGACCACATCACCAGCGCCATCGGCGGCGCCGTGGCCGCGGCCAGTGGCGCCGATTTCCTCTGCTACGTCACTCCGGCCGAGCATTTACGCCTGCCCGATCTGGATGACATGAAAGAGGGTATCATCGCCGCCCGCATCGCGGCCCACGCCGCCGACATCGCCAAGGGCATCCCCGGTGCCAGAGGTTGGGACGATGCCATGGGCCGGGCACGGGCGGACCTGGACTGGAAACGGATGCTGGGTCTGGCCATGGATCCTGAAAAGGCCACCCGATACCGGGACAGCTCGCCACCCGAGCACGAGGACAGCTGTACCATGTGCGGAAAGATGTGTGCCGTGCGCAACATGAACCGGGTGCTGGAGGGGAAGGATATTCAGTTAAACGATTAAACAAACAGTTCCGTGCTGATATACCGCTCGCCCGTACTGGGCAAAATGGTGACGATGCGCTTGCCGGCATTTTCCGCCCGCGACGCCACCTGGATGGCCGCCCATACCGCCGCGCCGGAGGAGATGCCGCACAAGATG
>NZ_JBFELV010000234.1:0-7757 GCF_041551955.1 Desulfosarcina sp. | reverse complement strand
TATGGACTCCCGCCTTCGCGGGAGTGACACCACTTGTGACTTTTTACGGAACCATCAATTATGGAGGGCAAATATCGCAGCGTCTACCGACCCTGCTTGCGGGTGAACCGACCGCGATGGTATAGTCGGGGATGTCACTTGAGACAACCGATCCGGCCCCAATAACTGCGCCTTTACCGATATGCACGCCATCTAAGACAATCACACCGAAGCCCAGCCAGACATCGTCTCCAATGACGATGTCCCCCCTTGATATCAACGGCTGCTCCTGGATCAGCTGGTCAGGTTCAACCCCATGGTTATAGGGGTAAAAAGCACAATTCGGCGCGATTTGCACATCCCGGCCGATGATGATGCGCGAATGGTAGGCCGACAACTGACAGCGGGGGTGAATGTGTGAGTCTCGACCAATTTGGACCGACCCACCGGCACCGGTCTGGATGTAGGTGTTGGCGTATACATGAACCCGGTCTTCAATTTCAACTGCCCCGCCATGGTCAGCTTGAAAAATAACCACGTTGTCACCAATAAAGACGTTTTGGCCAAAACGAACCTTAGCGTGATAAACCGTGGCGCTGGGTGAAAAGTAGCCTTTAGGATTCATTCGCGCAAGATAGCATCGCCCATAGTAAGGGGGCGCAAACCAGACGGCCAGACGTGTTGCCATCCGCCCCAAAGGGCCGCGACCCGCAAATTTCATCCAAAGCCGTTCCCAATAAGAGGTCATCTTTCGTATTTTCATATTGAAAATGGTAAAAACCGGAAAAAGGAAGAGAGGGCGATAGTTGAATCAGCTGCAGGATGAATTAAGGAACGATCTCGTCAATTATCTTTTGATGTGCATCGAGCAGCAATCGTATCCTCAATTTCTGGCTGGTGTTAAACGTAATCTCCACGTCAACGAGATTCCTGCCGTTTCTTTTCTGATTATCTTCAATGATTCGATAGGTCGCCCCGTCATATCGTTCGGTCAAGAATTTTTTATAGTCGGGGTCTTTGAACGTATTTTTTCGTCTGTCTCGCAGATCTTTTCCCAAGCATTTTTTTATGTTTTCTATATCGCCGGCGAAAAGACTGTTCATGTAACGATCGACCGCCGCTTTCGCGTCTGTTTGGGCGATGGCCGTTTCCATACTCAGCAATAAAAAGAAGGCGAATATCGCGATAAAAAGCGAATGGTTGGCTATTTTATTGGAATATCTCATAATATCCGTTCAATGGTGAAGATAGCCCCTGAATTTTACAGGGAAGCGTTTCATTGTTCCACGACGATTACGATATAATTTACATCCGCAGCGTTGGCGCCCTGGGCAAGGTTTCCACCCAAGGTAACGTCACCCGGGGGAAACGTTTGATTGAACAGGTGAAGCTGCGCGGATGGATCTGAGACCGGAAGGCTTACCTGCGTGTCCGTGTAGCCGAGCAACCAGTCCGGAATGGCCGCTGAGGGGTCGCCTGGGTCAATATCATAGGCCACATACACGTCAACGGCCCGGTCAATCGTAAAGGTAATGTAGTCGCTGCTGGTGTTTGTCGCATCAGCATTAGGGGTCATGATCCACACCCCGTTTTCCAGACCAAGTCCGGAAGGTATTGCGCTGACGGTGTGCGCTTCGTCGATGTAATAGCGGTCTCCGACCTCGATCAGGTTCTGTTTGATGTACGGTGCATGGGTGGAGGGCTCCAGATTCAACAGGATGAATCGGGGCGGGGGACACGGGTCGGTGTATGGCATGGCGCCGGTCAAGACATCGTGCCAGAGCCGGGTCATGTAATCATATCCGAGTCCATTGGGATGGAGATTGTCCACGAACAGACTGAAGAGATTTCTTTCCTCCAAAAAGCATTTGAAGAAATCCGGCCCGATGTCGATGCCGGTAACATTCTGGGTGATGGCATCCCGATAATCTCGAATCAGAACGTTGCGCGTCGCCTCCGGCGCCGACGGGTCAGGGTATATCGATCCGGTGGAGCCGGACCCAAAAGCCGGCGGTGTGATGCCCACGACAACCTGAATATCGTTATTTTTGGCTTTTATTTTGTCGACGATTCCCTGGATATTGTTTGCGAAAACGGTTTTAGTGGCCGGCATACTCGCTTCAGAGTCATTGGTGCCGATCAATACGGTTAATTTATTTAATTCAGGATTGCGTTCTAAAATTGAATCGATTCGAATATTGAGAAGATCCCCGGATTGATCTCCGCCAATTCCTTCGTTGACGACGATGCTGGGGTATATGTTGGTCTCGGTTAAGGCTTTTCCCAAAGGCCCGGTGTATCCCTGGAAAGAAAGGCTCGGGTTGTCCGGGGCGAGATTGTCCGTTTGGTAGGTATCGTAGGCGCCATTGGTGATGCTGTCTCCGGTGGCGACATAATCGTCCCCGTCGACCCCGACGGCGATGTTCTGATCGAAGGCCGCGGTCGTGCCATCCGCTTGTCGCAGAACCGCTTCGATCTGATGATACCCCTGGGAGACGGAGGCGAATTGAGTGATGTAAGGCGCTTCATCGACCACGTCGACAACAGCGCCGTCGAGCAAAAAGACCACATCGCTGCCGCAGGGTTCGCTGGCGGCAACGGCGGACACGGAGAAGGTTGAAGGGGCCACGACCGTGTTGCTCAGCGGATAGGACAGCCCAATTGTCGGGGCGTAATTCGTGCCTTCTATCAGCAGGCTGTCAAAGGCAGCGGCCGCGGCACTGTAAAAGGCGACGGTTCCGGTGGTCAGGTCGGAATCCTCCACGGTGAACACTAAGTTATCGTCGATATCAACATAGATTGTGGATCCGTTGACCGTTACCGACACCTGGATCGGCTCACCCACTGTATACCCGATGGCGTTGGACGCCAGGGGGGTAAATTGCCCGGCCACCCGCTTTTCCAGGCGCGTGTACCCGAACCGTGAATCGATCGAAAGGCGATAATAATTATCGGGGTTGCGGTAGCGTATCATGCAGCCGATGTCGTCGCCGGTCTCCGCGGCCGGCGTCATCTCAAACGACACCCGATAATTTTGCAGGCGCATCCCCGTGGTCAAATAAGAAAAGGACCCGAGGTGATACGATTCGACAAGGTTTTCTCTGCTGCTGGCTCGAACCTGGTTTTGCTGTTGATAGGACCCGTCCTGCAGCATCCAGGCGGAAGCATTGCCGGCGTCGTCCTCAAATTGCCAATCGTCCAGCGGACCCGCATCAAAGGATTCCGCGTATGGAAGGACCAATGGGGTGCCGCCGGTGGCGCTCTCAGGCGGTCCGATTCCTGTCGGGACAAAATCCGGATCGGTGGTCAGTAGAATTTTGTCGAAAATGAACCCGTCCTCCCGCATCCAGGCATTGATGGTGTGCACACCGGTGGATGGAATGTCGATGGTGGCCGGGGCCGATGCACCCGACCCGTAGGCATCGCTGCTCCAGACCCAGGCTCCGGACGGGTTGAATGACTTGATCTCACTTGCCGATGTAACCGCCGTGCCGTTCAATCCAACATGTATGCTGTCGCCGCCGGTATCCGGCCCGTAGCCGCGGACCCATACGTAATGGGTGCCGGCGTTGACAAAATTCACCTTGAAATCCAGTCGCGGACTGCTCAGCGGCGCAAAACCACTGGTGATCATGGTACCGCTATTGGGCGTCGCTTCCAGTGCCCCGGGACCTGAAGCACCAACAAATGGATTCGCCGTCCAGTTGTGGGATACAAACGGATTCTTGGCATGGTAATGTTCCGCCTCCATCGACACGAGTCCCTGGCTGCCGGGATCTTGTTGAAACCCATCAGGCAGACTTGCCGCGGGCTGGACGTCGATTAACAGGGTTTGGTGTTCGGCGGCGCCCGAGCCGTTGTCATCGATCGCCCTGATCGTAATCGTCAGGGGGGCCAACACGGCATCCCCGACTGCCGGTGTCCAGGTGAACAAGCCCGTACCGTCACCGTTATCCGCAAGCTGCGCATTCTCAGGAAGGCCGCAGGCTTCAAGGACCAACGGCCCCGGGCCGTCCGTATCCGTTGCCGTGACGGTGAAAGTGAGCGTCTGGCCTTCGACAACCATCTGATCGCCGATGGGATCCAGCACCGGTGGCTGGTTGACCGGTTCGGGAGCGACGGATATCGAAATGATCTCAGCGGAAGCCAGACCGTTCCCGTTGTCGTCGGTGGCGGTGAAGGTGACGGCATAAGGACCGCCAATTGAATTACCGACCGCCGGTGTCCATGAAAAGATGCCGCTGCCGCCGCCGTTGTCGGTAAAGCTTGCATCCCCCGGCAAGCCTGATGCATTCAAGATAAGTGGGGCGGGGCCGTCCGTATCGGAGGCGGTTACGCCAAAGGTCAAAGGCTGGGTTTCGGTCGCACTTTTATTCCCGATCGGATCCAGGACTGGTGCCTGGTTGGCCGGACCACTGTCCAGGCTGCCGAATACGCCGGCAAAGGCCGCCAGGCCGAGGCCACCCCGTTCTGCGAGGTAAGCAGCCAGGTCGCGGCCATCCACATCGCCGTCTCCATCCCGGTCGGCATCCGCCGGGCTGACCAGCAGGTAAGCGACCTGTTCGGGAACGTGGGTTTGTTCTGGGTCAAGAAGCTGGTCTTCGTCCACCGCCAGGTCGATCGCGGTGTCGGATAGCGGGTTGGCGCCGTAGAGCAACGCCCAACTGCCGTCACCACCGCGCATGCCTGCCTGGGACACAACCGCGCCGGCCACGTCGGATATGCCGCTGATCGAATAGGTGTAGGGCGGTGCGTCAGCGACACCGGAAACGGCTGCTGGGCCGACACCGGCGGCAATCTGCAAACCATTCGGGTCGAAAGACCCGTAGGTACCGGCTTCCACCACCACCAGGCCAATCGTTTCGTCAGCCCGGGTCGTGTCCCCGTCTTCACCGACATGCTTGCCGGTAAACAGTGTTGAAGCTGTTGGCGCTTGCTGCCGGTCCACGCCGCGACACCAGAACACGGAAAAACCAGCATCGTTTTCGGTCATCACCTGGCCCAGGACGACCGGGTTTGTGTAGCTGTTAAGATAAGACTGGGATTGGCCAAGCCAGCTGCCGGTGAAATCGGTGACGGTCGAGGGGTAACGCCGCGCTTCCATGGTAATGCCGTGTTCCGCCTGCGTGTAGACCCCTTCTTCAACAACCAGGTAGTAAACATCGATGCCGGCAATATCGGCAGCGGTGTCGTTCACATTGACGGCTCGCATCTCAAAACCGGTGGGGCCTGAATTGCGGATGCGCACCACGATCGGCGGATCCGCATCGTCATAGTTGGGGCTGGCGATAACGATGGGTGAAGTGAAAGCACTATCCAAATTGACGGTTACCCAATTTTCATCTACATTATTGCGCGTTCCGGTTTCACAGACTAAACCTGACAGGCGCCAATTCAACGAGAAGAGAATGTAGATCGCACCGCGGTCGGTGCCGCCGTCGTCATCCCCGTCAGCACCGACGGCCACATCCAATTGGCCATCGCCATCCACATCACCCAGGGCAACGATTGATTGACCGAATTCATCACCGTCATCCAAACCACCGGTGAACCCGCCTGCCGTACCACTGATCTTCTGATGCGCCTTGACGGTTCCGTCGGTATCCAGGAACAACATCCAGACGGCACCGCGATTGAAACCGCCGTCATCCTCCCACTCGGCACCCACGGCGATGTCGATGATCGTATCACCGTTCAGATCCCCTATGGGTGCCAGGGATTCTGCAAAACCGTTGTTGTCTGAAAGCAGGCCGGCGAACCCACCCGCCGTTTGACTGATCTTCTGGTGGGCCTTGACCGTCCCGTCGGCGTTGAGAAAAAGGATCCAGACCGCGCCGCGGTCGGTGCCGCCGTCATCGTCAAACTTGGCGCCAACAGCGATATCGATAATGCCGTCACCGTCAAGATCGCCTAAACCGGCCACCGATTGACCGAGTTCATCGGAATTGTCCAATCCGCCGGTGAAACCGCCGGCGGTGTCGCTGATCTTCTGGTGCGCCTTGACCGTCCCGTCGGTGTTGAGGAACAGGATCCAGACCGCGCCGCGATCCGTACCGCCGTCATCATCCCACTTGGCACCCACGGCGATGTCGCGGATATTATCCCCGTCAAAATCGCCCAAAGCCGCCACCGACTCCGCAAAACCACCGTTGTCCGAAAGGATGCCGGCAAACCCACCCGACGTGTCGCTGATCTTCTGGTGCGCCTTGACGGTTCCGTCGGTATTGAGAAACAGGATCCAGACCGCGCCGCGATTCGTACCGCCGTCATCATCGCCTGCAACACCAACGGCCAAATCGGGTGTACCGTCTCCATCGAGATCGCCTATACCGGCCACCGATTGACCAAATTCATCGACATCGTCCAATGCGCCGGTGAAGCCGCCAGATGTGTCGCTGATCTTCTGGTGGGCCTTGACCGTTCCGTCGGTGTTGAGAAACAGGATATAGACCGCACCGCGATCCATTCCCCCATCATCGTCATCCTCAGCGCCAACGGCGAGATCGGGCACACCATCCCCGTCAAGGTCACCCAAAAGGGACAGTGATTCGCTGAAATCATCGAAATTATCGAGTATTCCGGTAAATCCGCCGGAAGTATCGCTGACTTTTTGATGGGCAATCACTTGCGCATGAATGGTGCCCGCGGACATACCGATAAATGATAAGATCAGAATTAATTTTATTGCTCGTCGCATAGGAGACATTAGCAGTCAGAAGTCCGAGGCCAGCGTTCAGAAGTCAGAAGCACTTGAACACAACACGAAAGCAAAGGTTGTGCCTTCCGACAAGTTAAATTTTAACAATAAATGTCAATAGGTTGGATAAGGCGCTGATAGTGCCATGCACTTGCATAGGAAAGAACTTACTTAAATTGATGACTTTTTTTTCATAACCGCTGAAACGGAATACACGTCACCGGAAGACGGCTATAGATTCATTTTACGGCCTTCGGCGACGATGTACGCTGAGGCGCGGGCTGCAATGGCATGAATCGTCAGTGAGGGGTTGGCGGTTCCACCGGTGACGAAACAGCTGCCATCGACGACAAACAAATTGGACACGTCATGGGACTGGCAAAAGCTGTTCAATACCGAGGTGGTGGGATCATTGCCCATTCGACAGGTTCCCATGTTGTGAGCGCCGCCGCCGGGTCGGATACCCATTTTAAGGATTTTCACCGCACCGGCGGCATCGTAGATTTCTTTGAGTTTTCTTTCCATGGCGACCAGCATCGATTGGTCATTCTCACGTAATTCAAACGTGATACGCGGGACCGGCATGCCGTACTCATCTTTCACTTCCTGATCCAGCGCCACACGATTTCTTTCATCGGGCAGTTGTTCCCCGATGGTCAGAAGGCCGGCCACATGACCAAAGTTGCGTCTCATATAGTCTTTGAGTGGTTTTCCCCATAAATGAGCCTGTTTGGCCATCTGCACGGGCCCGATGATCCCGTTGTGCAGATCGGTTTGCCACCCCCGCGCAAACGACTGATTGGCCTGCGTCTTGGCGAAATCCTGCGAGGTTGCACCACCGTTGAAGCCACGGTAGGAGTCGATGCGATCAGGAAAGAGGGCCTCTGAAAACAAGCTTAGATGCTGCATGAAATATTTGCCCACCACCCCGCTGCTGTTGCCCAAACCGTCGGGAAAGGCATTCGATGTGGAGTTCAGCAGCAATCTCGGCGACTGGATGCTGCCGGCCGAAACAACAATCACCCGGGCTTCCTGCTCGTGTTCGACGCCGTCCTGATCTACATAGACCACACTTTTGGCT
>NZ_JBFELV010000233.1:0-7782 GCF_041551955.1 Desulfosarcina sp. | reverse complement strand
GGCGGTTCCATAAATGGGATGGAGAACCCAAAGTCAAAAAGCCGGTCAGGCGCAGACAAGTCGTTGATCCACAAAAAAAAGGGTGCATGCCTCAATTCGATGGCCTGATAAAGCATTCGATAAAGAGCAAAAAAAACAGGTATTTGAAGAACCATGGGGAGACATCCACCCATGGGGTTGACCTTGTAGGTTTTATACAAAGCCATCAGCTCCTGGTTCATTTTTTGTTTGTCGCCTTTATGCTTTTCACGAATTTCGGTCATCAGGGGCTGAAGCTTTTTCATCTCACTCATCGACTTATAGCTTTTGTTGCCTAGCGGCCACAGGATGATTTTGGTAAAAAGGGTCAAAAGGATGATGGCGATGCCGTAGTTGGGAAGAACACTGTGGATTTTGTTCATGAACCAGAGACAGGGCTTGGCGATGACATTGAAAAATCCGAAATTAAGCGCTTTACCGAGATCGTGACCCAGGCTGTCCAACAAGTCCATGCTCTTGGGCCCCATAAACACAAAAAAGTTAAACGCCTGTTCCTCGCCGGGGGAAAGCTCAAAAACGGGGTTGACCAGCTGATTGACGACAACGTCGTCGATCGCAGCCAGTTTCATGCTGCCGTTGACTTCGGCGCCAGGGATGATGCTCGAAAGAAAATAGCGATCTTCGACACTGACCCACTTGATCTTGCCTTTATATTCGTCCTGATCTTCGATCTTCTTGGTTTTAACCTGTTGGAGTTTATCGTCGATCAATGCGCTGGGCCCGACAAAACCATAGCCTTGATCGGCTTCAAGGGGTTTGCGAACAGAGAGCACCAGCTGGTCCTTCAAAATCTTTTCCGAAGCATTCTTTAAAACGACCTCCAAACCGATGAGGTAGGAGTCTGGCTCGAAGGTATAGGTCTTTGTGAGAATGGTTCCGTCATCCGCCACCCAGTTGAAGGAAAGCGCCTTGCTGTCGCCGTCCACAACCAGGCGGTCGCCCGCTTGGTCGATGGAGAATACCGCATCGTTCATACCGTTCAACGATTTCCCCAATAGGGAGGTGCGAATAACACCTTCTTTAAAAGACGGCGGGATCAGTTGTTTGTTTGCAGAATTCTTGTCGACCGTTTCACGATATTTCTTGAGAATGTAGCTGGAAAAAGAGGCGCCCCTTGCCGAAATGCGAACGGTGTAAAACGGGGTTTCAACGGTTATTTCCCGACCCTGATCTTGGACGATCTGGGCCGCTTTTATAGCATCGATCGCTGCTTTACTGACGGCCTTGGTCGACGCAGCGGTTGGCTTGCTCGAGGCGCCATCATCATCCGGCCCCAATTTTGTTGTCGCGGTTTCTCGTTGGTCGGTTACCGGCTGCTGGTCTACAAAAAACATGCTCCAGACAAATAGCACCAGAAAAGACAGACCAATGGCTAGCAGCAGTCGAAATTGTTCCATTTTTTTCTCCTTGACGCCAAGGTGCGTCAACAGTCGCGAGCGATACGTTGATAGTGGTTTTTGAACGGCGTAAGCATTTCACAGAAGGCAATCGAGGCGGGCTTAAAGCAAAGCGATATTTCAAACGGGATAGAACATTCACGGAACCGGATCAAATCCACCGGGCTTGAAAGGGTGGCACCGCAACAGCCGTTTAATTGCGAGCAGGCCTCCCCTTCCAACACCATATATGGAGATCGCCTGATAAGCGTATTCTGAACAGGTTGGAACAAATCGGCAAGCAGGCCCCAATATGGGTGAAATAGAGATCTGATACAACCGAATCAACAGTAGCGTCAGTTTATTCATTTTCCCGCAATTCGGGCTTTTCCGCCGATGGCCTCAAAACAGCGTTCGAGATGGTCTCTAATTGCCGCCGTCCCTATCCGTCCAGACGATGGTCTGGCAATGATGCTCATATCGAGCCGGCCCGGTAATAATCGTCTGTTCAATCGAAAATGTTCGCGAATGGTTCGCTTGATCCTGTTTCTCGTGACGGCCTTCCCGACCTTTTTGGAGACGGTGATGCCAAGGCGAGATCGCGAAGCCTGGTTTGCTTGGGAGATGATGATAAAATACTCGCTGTAATGACGATTCCCGTTTTTTGATAGCGTCCGGTATTCGATTGACGTTCTTATTCGATCTGCCTTGGTGAATGTTGCACGTGTCAAAGTTATCAACCCGTTTTCATGGGATTTTATTCTTTTTCCCCGAACATCCGAAAAAGGGCCTTCGTCGCCGCGTCGGTTAAGCCGCCAGTCTTTTTCTGCCTTTTGCCCGCCGACGATTGATCACGCGGCGACCAGCCTTCGTTGACATTCTTTTTCTGAATCCATGCGTTCGAGCGCGTTTGATTCTGCTCGGTTGGTAAGTACGTTTCATCGTTTAATTTCCTTCTTTCCAATGATGTGATGCCAATGCATACCCGTCTTCGTCAGTTGAATCGGGTACCTTAAGCACATGATGGCGGCGGTGTCAAGCTGCAAAAAAGCGCTCCGATGGTCAGATCCGTCCCTTGGGTTCAAGGCCCTGGCCATAGAAAGACGGACAATCTCACGTAATCGTTTCACTCATGAGCGGACTCTATAAATTCAAACGCTTCCATGTGATAGCGGTTGTCCGGGTATATAACGATCTGTTTTCCGATGTTCTTTTCCAACCCCTGAATCAGATGGTTTTCTTCACCATGAAGAAAGTCGGCCACTTCCGGATTCACCCGAAGGGTAAGTCGAAAACCGGCCATGTCTGCTGCGTACCTTAAAATCTCGCGACATATTGAATAACATATTGTTCTTATGGATATAATATATCCTTCTCCATCACAATAAGGACACGGGTCGCACAACAGCCGGGTAAGGGGTTTACGGGTTCTTTTGCGGGTCATTTGAATCAATCCCATATCTGAGATGGGAAGGATATGGGTCTTGCTTCTGTCTCTGGTAAACGCTTCACTGAGCGCCGAAAAGACTTTCTCCTGGTTGGACTTTTTTTCCATGTCGATAAAATCAATGATGATGATCCCACCAATGTCCCGCAATCTGACTTGGTAGGCAATCTCTTTGACGGCCTCCAGGTTGGTTTTTAAAATGGTTTCTTCCAGGTTGTACTTTCCGACATATCGACCCGTGTTCACATCGATGGCCACCAAGGCTTCGGTGTGTTCGATCACGATATACCCCCCTGACTTAAGCCACACTTTTCTCTTCAACGCTCTGGAAATATCACCTTCCAGGTTGTAGGCATCGAATATGGGTTCGTCGCCCTCAAACAGCTCAACGGAGTCCTTTAGGGATGGATTGAAGGTGTCAAGAAACGCGAGGACCGACTCGAAATCCTTTCTCGAATCGATTACCAGCTTTTCCGCCTCCTGAAGCAGCAGGTCTCTGACCGCTCTGAGACTGAGGTTCAACTCCTGATGAAGCAGGGATGGGGTGGCGGCTGTCTGATACTTTTTTTGAATGTTGCACCACAGGTTTTTCAAAAACCCCATTTCATAGGCAACTTTTTCTTTCTGAATCCCTTCTGCTGCAGTTCGAACAATATAGCCCATCGCACTGTTGCTGGATAACTCGGAAACAATCGTTTTGAGCCGTTGGCGCTCAGCTTCATCCTCGATCCGCCGTGAGATTCCAATATGCGTGGATGTGGGCATCAACACCAGAAAGCGACCGGGGAGTGAAATATTAGAGGTGATTCTGGCACCTTTGGTGCCGATGGGGGATTTTGAAACCTGAACCAGAATTTCCTGCCCTTCGGTGATAAGGTCTTCGATTTTCTCTTTTTCTTCTTTTGGTAGGGGGGTCGGTTGGCGGTTGTCGTCGGAATAGCCATCTTCCTCGACATCGTTGCAAATAAAATGGCCATCGATGTCTGCATAATTATCGCGGATTACATCATCCACATAGATAAAAGCTGCCTGGTTCAATCCAATCTCTACAAAGGCCGCCTGCATTCCTGGCAGTACCCGCTGAACCCGGCCTTTGTAAATATTACCGGTATTGTCTCGGCTTCCCTTTCTTTCAATGAAAAGTTCAACAATCGTTTCGTCTTCCACGAGAGCGACCCGGGTTTCGTGGTCTGCCACGTTGATAATGATCTTTTTAGACATGATTCGTTTTTCTTTTGGTGATTATTGCGGTCAGGATCTGCAGCTCGCTCAAATTAAAGACCGTTTTCATCACGAGTCCCGGTCTAACCATCAGGTTGTTATCGGTTCCAAGGGTCATTACAGCATGATGGTCGTCCAGCAGCCTAATATCGGAAACCGCCTTTTTTAAATCTACGGCCACCGGCCTGCCTTTCTTGCTTTTTCTTTCAATAGTTACGCTTTGTTGGCCAAAAAACCAGTCTAAATCTTTTTGTTTGAAAAAGCCATCTTTTAGTTCAACCCGATAAGGCAGGGTGTCGATCCGTTCCAGCGCCTTTTTTTTGACATACGGGGAACAACCGGTGATTTCCAGACCGTCGGGCATTTGCCGGCGCAGCCGGGAAATCAGTTCACCCGAATCGATGGGCTCTGTCAGCGTAACCAGCATTCGCTCATCTTCGCTTTGCATTCCCATGGGTAACGTATCTCCAAAAGAGACCTTGGGCATGGGATGAAACCCTTTTGAATATTTCAAGGGAAGCCTCTCCCGACGTAAGCTTCTGGTAAAAATTTTTACCATTTCGAGATGGCCTAAAAAACGGGCGGCCTTCATTTTTTTGAAACTGACCACATACTTGATCGCGGTCTCTGACGCCTGCGGCTCAGGAAGCGGTTTCTGCGTTGAAAGAAAGCCTTTGTGATCATGAAAGGAGACTGGTTTTATCGACTCGAAATCGCAAACCCCGCATCCCCTGCAGGATCCGGTTCTACAGTCGTTGGTGATCTTTCCGGCTACCGCCCTGGCCTTTTCTTCGAGCAGGAAAGATCGATCCACGCCAATATTGATGTGATCCCATGGCAACGGTCGATCGGTGTCGGAATATCCTTGCGTGTAGTGCCGAGGATTGATCCCGCTGGCTTGAAAAACCGTCATCCACCGGTCATAATCAAAAAAATCCGTCCACCCATCAAACCGGCAACCGCTGCGCCACGCGTTGATCAACACGTTGTTCAGCCGTCGATCACCCCTGGCCCAGACCCCTTCGACCACACTCACCCGCGGGTCCTGCCATTTAACCTGGACACCAGGCAGTTTCAGGTTGTCTTTCAGCCAGTTAATTTTTTCCAGGGCCGTTTCGAGAGAGATCTGGGGCTCCCACTGAAACGGCGTATGCGGTTTGGGTACAAACGTAGCCACACTGACGTTTATTTTTTGACTTCGACCTTGTTTTTTGGCTATCTCCTTTAACCGTTTAACAAGAGCGACGATCGCTTCGATATCGGCCTGGGTTTCGCTGGGAAGACCAACCATGAAATAGAGTTTAATCAACTTCCATCCCAGAGAAAATGCATTTTCAACGGTCTCGACGATATCTGTTTCGGTGATATTTTTATTGATCACGTCCCGCAGGCGCTGGCTGCCGGCTTCCGGCGCAATGGTGAAGCCGGTTTTTCTGACTTTTCGGACCAACTCCATCAGCTCAGGAGTGAGCGAGCCGGCCCGCAATGACGGCAATGACACGGCCACCCTGTCCTTGGCACCAACATCCACAATCCTTTGCACCAGGGGTGCGATACAAGAGTAATCCCCCGTACTCAGTGACAGCAGGCTGAGATCTTCATATCCGCTCTCCTTCAACAACTGGCTCACGGAAGACAATACCGCCTCTGGGTGTCGTTCGCGTACGGGCCGATAGATCATTCCCGCCTGACAGAATCGGCAGCCTCGCGTGCACCCCCGGGCAATTTCCATTCGCAGCCGATCATGTACCGGCTTGCCGAAAGGAATGATGGGTGTCCCTGGAAAGGGTTCAGTGTTCAGGTCTGAAACCACCGCCCGATCAACATCCTGATGCGATCCATGTTTTGGCGTTAATCGCTGTGCGCCAACGGCATCGACGGAAACGTCGAAAAAAGAAGGAATATACACCCCTTTTATCTGAGACCAGCGATGGAGCAGAGCCTCCCTTTTATCACTGTCCGATCGGCGCCACGCTTTCCATGCATCGGTCATCTGCAAAATCACGGCTTCACCGTCGCCCACCACAAGTGCATCGAAAAAATCAGCCACCGGTTCCGGGTTGCAGGTACATGGACCGCCTCCGATCACAAATGGATCCGTCTTGCTTCGCTCTTCGGCAAAGAAGGCAATGCCTGCTAAATCGAGCATGTTCACCATGTTGGTGTAGTTCAACTCGTAAAGCAGGCTGAAACCGAGAATATCAAAATTTTTCAAAGGCGTTTCAGACTCTAAGGAACACAACGGCAGTTTGTTTTTGCGCAGCTGCGCCTCCATATCCACTGCCGGTGCGAAGACCCGCTCCGCCAGAATCTCGTTCCTGCCGTTGAGCATCCCATATAAAATCTGAATACCGAAGTGTGAGGTGGCTATTTCGTATAAATCGGGAAAGGCCAGGGCGACGTGCAGTTGGGTTTTTTTCCACGGTTTCTTGATGCGATTGGTTTCACTGCCCAAGTAACGGCTGGGCATCTGGACCAGCGGCAGGATATCTTGAATGGATGTTTCGCTCATGGTATGTTTCTTAACCTGATTATTATTTTGGAAAAGCATCGAAATGGCAAAGACGGTTCCCCGAGTAGATAGAAAAAAAAGCTCCTTGCTCCACTGTGCGGGATCTCTGATGATTCTTCTTATCACCTGGCACAACGGCTTTTGCGGTATTGACGCACGGGAAAACCATGTCGTCATCGCGGTCCGAAAAGCAAGCCCGGCAGTGGTCAATATAAGTTCACAATATGAAATTCGCAAGAATTCCAATCCTTTTTCTGGATATGGCATGGACCCCCTGTTAGATAAGTTCTTCCGCGATTTTTTTTCACCAGAACTCGAACGCAGGGAAAAACGAACCAGTCTTGGCTCCGGCGTCATCATCGATGGTACGCGAGGCTTGGTCTTGACCAATACTCACGTTGTCGAAAAGGCAACCACCATCAGCGTGGCGTTAAACGATCAACGCGAATTCGAGGCGGCAATAATAGGTATGGATCCGGAATCAGACCTGGCTGTGCTAAAAATCCAATCGAACCAAGAGTTGCCAGCCATCCAAATGGGCCATTCAGATGACTTGATGATTGGGGAATCGGTAATTGCCATCGGAAATCCATTCGGTTTTTCCAACACCGTCACCACCGGTGTGATCAGTTCGGTCAATCGAAGTATTAAAACCGGAGAACGCGTTTTTCACAAATTCATTCAAACCGATGCCTCCATCAACCCCGGAAACAGCGGCGGTCCCCTGCTTAATATCAACGGAGAGTTGATCGGTATCAACACGGCAATTTATTCGCAGGCCCAAGGCATCGGATTTGCCATACCTATAAACCGCGCCAAACGAATCATTTCCGATCTGATCAATTTCGGAGAGGTCGTTCAGGCCTGGGTAGGCATAACAGTTCAGCCCATCGATTCCGAGCTGTCCACCTATCTCGATATACCAAGCAATGTCGGACTCATGGTTACAGCGGTGGAACCGGAAAGCCCGGCGGCAAAGGCAGGCATGGGTGACGGCGATATCATTCTTTCCGTAGACGGCGAGAAGCTGACCGACATGTTCGCCTATCAAGCAAAGATGAATGAGGTTTCAGCCGATCAAACCCTGTCGATTGAAATCAGCCGAAAGGGAAAAGTCGCTCACGTTTCCATCCAAACAGCGACCTTTCCTCTTGATCGGGCGCTGACACTGGCCAGCCAACGCTTGG
>NZ_JBFELV010000232.1:0-7822 GCF_041551955.1 Desulfosarcina sp. | reverse complement strand
GGCGGTTTTGGCCGGTCACATGCTATCCCGGCTGCTTTAACGCGAAATCAAAAGGAAGAGGGATGACCGTATTCAAGGAAACGGGGCAACTGTTACGGATATTCATCGGGGAAGCAAACAAGCATAAGCGTATGCCCCTTTACGAATGGATCGTGCAGCAGGCGCGGTCCCAGGGTATGGCCGGAGCCACGGTGCTGCGGGGGATCCAGGGATTTGGCGCAAACAGCCTGATCCATACCACCAAGATTTTACGTCTTTCCGAAGACCTGCCCGTCGTGGTGGAGATCATTGACACCAAAGAGAAGATCGAATCCTTTCTTCAGACCATCGATCACGCCATTACCGAAGGCATTGTCACGGTGGAAAAGGCCCAGGTGCGCATGTACCGTGCCGGAGGGAAAAAAGACAGTTGATGGTCGGCGTTATGGAGAGCCGTCATCGTCCACCTCATGATCGTCTGTGGAGCGGCCGATCAGCATCACCCGCCTCATGCGAAAGACAAACCCGAGGACCATCACGATACTGATCAAAATGATCAAGCTGGCGGCAAAAAAGGTCATGATGAAGGAAAACGGGTCCCCGAGCCTGTAGGATGCGGCCAGCAGGGAAATTCCGAAAAAGACAAAAAAACAGGCGATGCCAGTGAGCATCAATTGTCCGAGCCACCACCAACGGCCGTACTGCCTGACGATATGACCGCTTTCCGCGCGTCGGCCGGTGTGATCCGACATGGGATCAGAACCTCAGGGACAGGCAGGTCAGGCCGCCGTCCATTTTCCTGAATTCACTGACGTCCAGTTCGACGATCGGCCGGTCCAGGGCCTGGAGCTGTTGCCGCGTTTTGGGAAACCCGGCGGGCATGATCAGGCGGCCGTTGACCAGCAGGGTGTTCCCCGCATATGCCTCCTGCGGCGAAATCACGATCCGATGGAAGCCGGCCAACGCCGGATGATCGGCAAACTCTCGGGTGAGCAGCAGGGTGTCCTCGCTTACCGCATTGACACTGGATTTGAAATGCAGGCCGGCGGCAACGGGCACCGGCGTCCAGGTGCAGCCAAATCCGGTTACCGCTTCACCCAATTGTCGGGCGCCTTGTTGGTTGGTCCGGTCCGACAACCCGATAAAAAAATGGCGTCCGACCATCAGCACATCACCGCCGTCAAGGGTTCCGGGGGGCTGAACCCAGACGGTCTTGCGAAAATGCTGCAGGGCAGCCGCGATTGACGGCACTTCCCCCTTGCGTGAAGCGGCCCCCGGATTGGTGATCACCGCTATATCCGGAGTCACCACGGCCGCATCTTCCACAAAATGGCAATCGGGATATCCTTCCAGCGGGTCGAGTACGGTCACCGACAACCCGCAGCCGTTCAAAGCATCGACATAGGCATCAAACTGGTCCAGGGCCTTGACGTAGTCCGCGGGGCCCAGCATGGATGTGGTGATGCCGGAGGCCATATCCTTGCCGGGTCGCCGAGTGATGGCGTGGGTGAATGTCATGATGGTTGCGTTACCGATGATGCTTAATATCGGATCGGCCAAATGCCTATCCATTTGACCATGATGATAGCAGTGTTGTTGGCCAAAATAAACAGCTTTCCCGTTTGGTTCCCTGAATGCGGCTGTCGCCTGCTGGCAGCCGCATTTGCCGTTTTATCCTGCCGGATAGGCAAGTGGTACGCACAGAAATCAGGAGGCAAGGATGATGATAATCCTTAAAGGATATCGCTGATCGGTCGATATACATAAATGCGATTCAAATAAATGAACGATCCCACTTGCAATGGAGAATAAGGATACAGGAGATCAGCATGGTTCGTCCAAAATGGTGGATGCAATGGGGCGTAACCGACGTGTAAATTGATGGTCAGGTTTTGTTCTCGATAATGATCATACCTTTTTTGGATGGATAACATGTCAGCCTGAAGGAGATGATAAAATGAAGACAGCGCATTGGAAGCTGATTGTCGTGTTGACCCTGATGATCGGGTTTTGCGGATCGCCGATGACCTACGCCCAGTCGGAGATAAAGATCGGGGTTCTTGCCAAACGGGGAACCGAAAAGGCCTTTCAGCAATGGGGGCCTACGGCGGCCATTCTATCGGAAAAATTATCTAAAACCTTTACCATCGTTCCCCTTAAATTCGTTGATATCGAGCCGGCCTTGAAAAACAATCAAATCCATTTCCTGATCGCCAATTCAGGATTTTTCTCTTCGATGGAGAAAGCATACCAACTAAAAGCCCTCGCGACCATGGTCAACCGCAGACAGGATGTCGCCCTGCAAGAATTTGGCGGTGTTATCTTCGTTCGTAAAAACAGTCGCATCAATTCGATTAAGGACATCCGCGGGAAACGATTTATGTGTGTGAAATATTCCTCTTTTGGAGGAGGGCAGATGGCCTGGCGTCTGCTCCTGGAGCGTGGGATCAACCCGAAAACCGACTGTTCCGCTTTCCTGGAAGGGGGAACCCACGACAATGTGGTGATGGCGGTAAAAAAGGGTGACGTCGATGTGGGCACGGTCAGATCCGACACCTTGGAGAGAATGCAGTCGGAGGGAAAGATAAAGATGGAAGACTTCAAAATCATTAACAAGATAGATGATTCCTTTGCCTTTGCGCACTCTACCCGGCTTTACCCGGAGTGGCCCTTCGTCGCTTGCCTGCCGGCGGACCGGGATCTTCGTCGACAGGTGACAAAGGTGTTGATGCTGCTGCCGAACAATCATGAGGCGTTGGAGGCCGCCAACGTATACAAGTGGACTTATCCGGGGAACTATGCAGCCGTGGCCGAATGCCTCAGGATCATCGAGAACTCAAAACAAAGTTGAATCGCGATGGCGAGCGCAGACACTATTTACCTGTATATACAAAAGATTAGGATCCCATGACGTCGAACCTGGCCGTTTCCGGCTAAAATTTTTTTTGTTAATCCTTCGAGGAGGCCAAACCCATGTTGCGAAAATTCCGTAACCTTAAACTGAGAACAAAATTGTTGATTTCCATTTGTTCGGTGGCCTGGCTCGCCTTTACGGTGACCATCACCTACATCGGTTACAACGCCCGGAACCTTGCCGAAAAAGAAGCTTTGGATAAGGCTCGTGAGGCTGCCTATCGCTACGCCAATTTGGTTAAGGCTGATCTGGGGCAACCCATGGACGTTGCTAAAGCGCTTGCCCGCTCCTTTGAAGGAATGAAGCAGCAGGGTGTGCCGCCGCGGGACATGATGGACGGTATTCTCAAACGGGTTCTTGAGGACAATCCCGGTTTTCTCGCCGTCTGGACCTGCTGGGAGCCCAACGCCCTGGACGGTAAGGACTCAGACTTCATCGATGCCTTTGGCCACGATGAAACCGGCCGGTATCTGCCCTACTGGAACCGGCTGCCAGGCGAAATCGATATCGAACCGCTGGCCGACTACACGGATCCGGTCAAGGGGGCTTACTATTTTGAATCGTTGAATTCCGGTCAGGAGGTGGTCTTCGACCCCATGCCCTACACGGTGGGCGAAACGACACAGCTAAAAACGATCGTTACGGTTCCAGTCCGCTTCAAGGATAAAATCGTCGCTGTGGTCGGCATCGACGTGCCGGTAGCCTCCTTCACCCCCCTGGTGAAGCAGATCAATCTTTTTGACACCGGTTATGGGTTCCTGATTGCCAACAACGGCGTCTTTGTGGCCCATCCCACCAAACAGTCCAATGTGGGCAAGCACATGGACTTTTTCGCGTTCGATAAAAAGGTCGTCCAGGACGTCAAGGCGGGTCGCGAAACCAGCCAGTATAAGGTTTCAAAGACTACCGGCCTCAAAACCTACTATATCCTGGCGCCCATCTCCATTGGATCGGCCGAAAAGAAATGGAGCCTTGCCATCAATCTCCCCCTCGACAAGGTGTTGGAGCAGCCGCGAAAGGTCTTTTACACGACCCTCATTGTGGGCAACCTGGCGTTGCTGATGCTGCTCGGGGTCGTCTACATCGTTTCCGGTGGGATTTCCCGGCCGGTTGTCGACATTGCCAATGTGGTCAACAAGGTGGCCACCGACCGCGACCTGACCCTACAAGCACCGGTCAAGACCGGTGACGAGGTCGGGCTGATGGCCGAAGCGTTCAACAACATGACCGGCGCGCTCAGGGAGTCTCTCAAGGTCGCCGATATCGCGGCGACGGAGGTTGACGCATTTTCCGGCGAGGTGACCAAACGGGCAACGGCCAACAAGGAGCGCGCCAGCGAGGAAGAGCGCCAGATGGGTGTTATCAAGGAGACGGTGAACCAGATGGGCGCCACCGCCGGCGAGGTGGCCCAGTTCTCCCACTCTCAGCGTGATGCGGCGAACCTGTCCTACCGGCGGGTGGAAGCCCTAATCGAGAACATGCGCCAGATGGGGCAGGCTTCCGTTGAGCAGATCCAGGAGGCCAATATCGCCAGTGAACGTGTGACGGTGATGGGTGAAACCGGTGCGATGGTTGTGGCCAGCGCCGGCAAGCAGGGCGAGCAGGTGAGCAAGGTCACCGATGCCGTTAAACAGATTGACACCATTGTCACGGAAATGACGCGTGCTTCCGGCCGGGCAACCGAACACGGACAGGAGGTGCTGACCGCGGCCCAGGAAGGTGCACAGTCGGTTAAGGAAACTGTTTTGGGTATGCAGGCCATTGCCGAGTCATCCGAGAAAATTTCCGATATTATCTCAGTGATCACCGATATCGCCGAACAGACCAACCTGTTGGCGCTCAACGCCGCCATCGAGGCAGCCCGTGCCGGTGTTCATGGGAAGGGCTTTGCCGTGGTTGCCGACGAAGTGGGTAAGCTGGCCCAACGATCATCGGAAGCTGCCAAAGAAATCGGCCAACTCATTAAAGAGTCGACCAACCGTGTTCAGGAGGGAACCCGTCTGACAGAACGATCTGAACAGTCCCTGGAAAAAATCGCCAAAGGCGGTGAAATCAACCGTGAGGCCATCGACAACATTTCTGAAATGGCCCAAACGTTGAACCAGCAATCGCGAGAGGTGACCGCCCTGATAGAAGGCCTCAACGTCCTTGCCGTAGAAATCGGCGGTATGGCCGGCCGGCAGGGTAAGCGCCGCGAGGCTGCCCAGGCCGCTCTGGAAGCCTTGACCGAAAAGTCAAAGGCAATTTCAGAACTGGTGAAGAAGGCCGAAAAGAGCGCTGACGATGTGGGTGCGGAGATGCGCAGCGTGGTGGAGAGAAGTGAGCAAGTGAGAGGCCTTACCGACCTTCAGTCCCAGCGGTCCAAGAGCCTAATCGAAATTGCCACGGCATCGGCAGTCCGCGCCACCCAGACGGTGGCCGGTGCCACCGAGGTCGTGGACATTACCAAAGAGTTGCGGCAGCTGTCATCGAGCTTGACCCGGCAAATTGCACAGTTCCGAATCGAAGAGGAAAAGGTCTAATCAAGCGATGATCATATTCTGTGAAGAATGCGGCGCCAGGAACGATTTGAGATTGGACAAGCTTGGCGAGCATCTGCATACCTTCGAATGCACCGAGTGCTGCCAACGTCTGATGGTTTCCAAACCGTCTATGGGAGAGGGCGGCCTCAATGCGTTTGTCGAAATGGCACTTGATTGTGGGGCGCATCATCTGCCGCAAAGTCCGGTTTCCGTCCTGATCGTGGACGACTCCGCACTGCTGCGAAAAATTCTCAAGGAGATGTTCGCTGCCGACGACCAGGTGAAGGTGGTGGGCGAGGCGGAACACGGCCTGAAGGCCTTGGAAATGATCCCCGAACTCAAACCCGATGTGGTGACGCTCGATGTCAACATGCCGGTCATGGATGGTCTGACCACCATCAAGCACATCATGATCAAATGCCCCACGCCAGTGGTCATGTTCAGCTCACTCACCGGCCAGGGTTCACTGGAAACCTTTGAATCCTTGCGATACGGGGCCGTCGACTTTCTGCAAAAACCGTCCAGTCTGCAAAAGGAAGATCTGAAAAGTCAGCACGACCTGATTGTCAGCAGGGTTAAAAATGCCGCCCGAGCAGGGATAGACACCATCCGCTACCTGCGCCCGGCCAAAGTGGCCCATGAGAAGAAAACAATCGGGACAAAGGAATGCCACCGCGTTTTTGCCATTGGAAGCTCCTACGGAGGTTACGGATCACTGCTGGGGTTGATACCCGAAATCAAACCGCAGCTGCCGGCGGCCTTCATATCTGTTCTCTATGCGGCGGCACCCCATGTCGACGCTTTTGTGGGCTATTTAGACCAGCACAGTCAGATGACCGTGCGTCGCGCGGTGGATGGGGCGCCCCTGCAATCCGGTGTCTGCTACCTGGCCTCGGCGTTTGAGCAGGTAGAGATAAAAAATGGATCGGGAGAACTGTCGATTCACCTGCAGCCCAAAAACATCGAAAGTCCCGGGCAAGCCAGTGACACGCTGATGGCGTCTCTGTCCGATACCCTGAAGGACCGTGCGTCTGGAATTTTGCTTTCCGGCATTGGAAAAGACGGCATAGCGGGTATTGGCGCAATTCTAAAAGGGGGCGGAAATGCCATCATTCAGGACCCGAGAACCTGTCTGTGCAATGATACCACCGCCATGACCGCCAAGCAATATGGTCTGTCTGCGGTACTACCCGGGACCACCATGGCCGAAGCAATCCAGAGGCACTGTCTGGACACCAGCCAATAAAAGGAGAGAGCGCCGATGAACGAACCGTTTGCGCAACCCAGTCGAGAGTCAACCGAAGCAACAGCAACCAAACAGCTTGTGGGCTTTTTCATCGGTGAAGAGATGTTCGGGGTGGATATTCTCACCGTACAGGAGATTATCCGGGACTCAACTATCACTCCGATTCCGGATGCGCCCGACTTCCTTGAAGGGGTGATCAACCTGAGAGGCAGCATCATTCCCGTGATCGATCTTCGAAAACGATTGAAGCTCGTCCAGCCGACCCATCTCGATCCGGACGTCTGGATCATCATCCTCACCGTGGAAGGTCGTGTCACCGGGTTTGTCGTCGACCGGGTCACCAAAGTGCTGACCGTCCCGGAGAACAGCATCAAACCGCCGCCCGACATCGTGGTGGCCGGATTGAAAAGCCAGTACATCCAGGGGGTGTGCAAGTTGGATCAACGGCTTTTGATTCTCCTCGAATTCAGCCGCATTCTTATGGTTGATGAAATCAAAAAATTAAAATCCATGAAACGATCGAAGGTGCCGGCAAGCGTTTAAACCGCTTCCGCGGCAATGACCCGTTTCATTCCAAAGCATCAAAAAAGGAAAATGGTGGATGGGAAAGACGATTCTGGTGGTGGACGATTCGTCCATTATGCGAAAAATGATCAAACAGACCCTGATCGGAGCCGGGCACCGCGTCGTCGGTGAAGCCAAGAGCGGCGATGAATCAGTCACCCTGTACCAGCGGCTGAACCCAGAACTCGTCACCATGGATATCACCATGCGCGGCATGGATGGGATTGCAGCTGCCAAAGCGATCCTGGAATTCGACGCCGGTGCCAGAATCATCATGCTTTCCAACCTGGATGAAGATAAGTTTAGCAAGGAAGCTGTCCAAATAGGTGCAAAAGGATACATCAATAAGCATAAAACCGCCGAGATCCTTGCGTTGATCGATCGCTTGTGAGCCGCTTGGGGCAGGCAGGTAAATAAAGCACCACGATCCACCGAAGGAAAGAAGGAGCGTTCCATGACAGACCATTCTCTGCTTGAGGATTTTGCGGATGAGACCCGTGAGCACTTGGAGGAGTTGGAGAGCAGCCTGCTGCGCCTGGAGACGGATTCGACAGACCGCGAGTTGTTGAATACGATCTTTCGGTCGATGCATACGAT
>NZ_JBFELV010000231.1:0-7892 GCF_041551955.1 Desulfosarcina sp. | reverse complement strand
GACAAGGTTGAAATGGAAGGCTCTATCCGCTTTTTATACAAGGGAGGTCCCGACAGCATCGAGCAGCCGACTGAAAGGTTCGTGCGGATTAGTGAGCAGGTCTGCCGCACGCACCGTTGCACCTGCGAGATCGACATCACCCACGAGAACATCCCGTTGATCAACGATCCGCAAATGACCCTGCTGGCCCGCAGGACCGCAGAAGCGGTGTTCGGCGGGAAAGATGCCGTCATCGACAACGTCACCAGCGCCAGCGAGGACTTCTCGGAGTTCAGCGAGCGCGTCCCCGGGGTGTTTATGTTTCTCGGTGCCGGCAACGTGCGGAAGGGCACGACCGTTTCCCATCATAACCCACGGTTTAACATCGACGAAGACGTCCTATCAAACGGGGTGGCCATGCTTGTGCATGGTGCGCTGAATTATTTCAACACAACCGGAATTGTAAAGGGAGGTGAACACGGGACACGACACACAACTGACATGTAATCTCAATAGCCGCAGGCTCGTTCCAACGAGCTGCAGATGAAAGGAGTTGGACCATGAAGAGAATCATTTTGCTGTTAACTGCCGTTTTTATTATCACCCTCTTTGGCACCGCTATGGCCGCCAGCTACACCGGACCGGCGGTCAAAGCCAAACTGGCCTCGGAAGAGATCGAAGGTGACTTCATGACCGTCTGGGCCAGGAATTTTTCTGACCACATGAAAAAATGGTCCGGCGGTAAAATCGACATCGAAGTATACCCCTACGGCACGCTGGGCAATACCGGCGACATCAATGAGCTAGCCCAGATGGGCGTCGTTCAATTCGTCTTTTCCGATCATGCCTGGATCAGCTCCTTTGTGCCCCAGGCCCAGGCCCTTGCGCTGAACTACATCTTTCCCACCGAAAAGGTGCCCGAAGTCCTCGACTGGATGGCCAAAAATGGTGAGTTTTTGCCGCTGCTGGAAAAAGCTTTCCGTAAAAACGATCTCGTGCCGCTGGCGATCATGTTCGAAGGCTGGCAGTGGGTTACGTCGGATAAGGAGATCAAGTCCCTGGATGACATGCAGGGACTAAAGCTGCGGCTGATGTCTTCTAAATTGCTTGTTGAGGACTACAAGGCTTACGGTGCCAGCCCCACCCCCATGAGTTATGGGGAAGTTTACAGCGGCCTACAGATGGGACTGATCGATGCCCAGGTGAACCCGCTGTTCGCCATTTACAGCATGAAGTTTTATGAGGTGCAGGACCACCTCACCCAATTGAAAAGCGAACCGTTCATCGGCATCCCCACGGTCAACCAAGCCTTTTTCGACGGCCTGACCAAAGACGCCCAGGAGGAGATGCGCAAGTTCTGGATCGAGGCCATCGTCCCCGCCGGCAACTGGATCACCGAGCGCAACGCTTCGGATTTGGAGAAGATGAAGGCGGCCAAACCGTCGCTGAAAATCAACGTCCTCGACGATGCGACCATTGCCACATTCAAAGCGAAGGCTGAAACGGTCTATCCGCAATATACCCAAATCGGGGGAGAGGGCGCCAAGGCCGTCCTGGATGCCATGCTGCAAGACATCGAGAATGCCAAAAAAGCCCTCAACATTAAATAACCGAGTAAATTGGTTCTGCCGCGGCCGCCAAGGCTGCGGCAGAACCAATCGCTCCAGCACCTGAGGTCAAATCCATGAAAAAAGACACTGAAAATTCGGCTAAACCTGGTGTTCTGCGAAGGTTCAACCGCGCCGTGGGCAAGGTGGTCAATGCGGTGGAAGTCTCTATTCTGGTCTTTTGCGTAGCATCTTTGGGCATCTTATTGATCGTTAATGTGTTGGCGCGCACGTTTTTCCAAAGTATTTATTTTGCCGAAGAGGTGTCCAAGTTTTTGGTGATGTTGATGACCTTCACCGGTGTGAGTTACGGCGTTCGTAAAGCGCGCCACATCCGTATGGGGGCCTTTCTGGATTCCATGCCGCCAAAAATGGAAAAAACGTTTATCATCATCATCTCCTTGGTCAGCGCCGTCGTGATGGCGATCATGGCCTGGGCCTCGTGGGAATATTTGATCAACGCCATGTCCAAAGGGCACATGACCCCCGCACTTCAGGTGCCCAGTTGGACCTTTTATGTAATTATTCCCATTGGCTTCGGGCTTGCCTGCATCCAGTACATCCGCACGATACTAAAAAATTTCATCGAAAAGGACCCCTGGCAGAGTCCGGACCAGCAGAGCGAATACGAAGATGAAGAAATCGGAGGCGCGCAGATATGACACTTTTCGGAATCTCACTGGCAACCATGCTGCTGTTCGGGTTTCCTTTCATGGTCACGCTGCTAGGCTCATTGATCCTGTACTTATACGTGTATATGCCCGATTTTGCGCCGAAGATGATCATCACCATGGTACAGCAGGTGATTACCGGCGTGACGCCTCCGGCGCTGGTGTGCGTGCCCATGTTCATTCTTTCCGCCAGCATCATCACATCGGGTGAGTCCGCCAACCGCCTGATTCGCATGCTGAAGGTCTTCGTCGGCCATCTGCCCGGCGGCCTGCCCATCACCACCAATGCCAGCTGCACGCTCTTCGGTGCCGTATCGGGGTCCACCCAAGCCACGGTGGCAGCCATCGGCGGCACCATGCGGCCCATGCTGCTGGAAGCCGGCTATAAAAGCTCGTTTACTTTGGGGTTGATCATCAACGCCAGCGACATCGCTTTTTTGATTCCGCCCAGCATCGGGTTTATCGTATACGGTGTGGCCACCAGCACCTCCATCGGAATGCTTTTTCTATCCGGTATCTTTCCCGGTCTGATGATCCTGGCGATGTTCTCCATTTATTGCTACGCCTACTCAAAAGTTAAAAAGATTCCCACCCTTGCCAAGGCGAGTTGGACCGAGCGGTTGGCAGCGGTCAGGGATGGCCTGCCGGTCATGGGGTTTCCCATGATCATCGTGGGTGGCATCTATGCGGGATTCTTCAGCCCCACCGAGGCCGCTGCCGCAGCCGTGCTCTATGCGCTGATCCTGGAAACGATTGTCTATAAAAGCCTGACCTTTGAGCGTATCGTGGCTGCGTTTTTACAGACCGGTGTCATTACCGGCGTGGTCTTCATTCTGGTCGGCGCCGGCCAGGCATTTTCCTTTTTGATCGGTTTCCTGCAGATTCCGGCCAAGCTGCTGCCGCCGCTTTTCGGAACCGATCCGTCGATGTTGTGGGTGATTACCATCGTCTGCGTTGTCTATTTTGTTGCCTGTATGTTTGTGGACCCCATCGTGGCCATATTTATCCTCAGTCCCATTTTTCAACCCTATGTCGTTAGCGCGGGTGTCGACCCCATCTTGCTGGGAACCTTGGTGACGCTGCAAGCGGCCATCGGTTCGGCTACGCCGCCCTTCGGATGCGATATCTTCACTGCCCAACTCATATTCCGGCGACCTTACCTCGAAGTGATCGGCCATGCGCTGCCATTTTTGCTGATTCTCATTCTGGCGACAATCATCCTGATTGTCTTCCCTCAAATCGCCTTGTTTTTGCCGAACATGGCCATGGGTGGATAAGTGGGTAAAGGATTAACCATGAAGCAAATGCCAACCCTGCTTGACGTTTACCAGGCCCAACGCCGTATCCGACCCATGATCAGGCAAACCCCGCTGATGGCCGCGGTTGAGTTGGCCTCAGGAACTGGCGCTCAAAGTATTCATCTGAAAATGGAAAACCTGCAGAACACCGGGGCCTTCAAGGTGCGGGGGGCGGCCAATAAAATCCTCAGCCTCGATGGCAAAGCTCAACTGCGCGGTGTGATCACCTTTTCGACAGGCAATCACGGCAAAGCAGTCGCTTACGTGGCCGGGAAAACGGGTATCAAGGCGGTGGTATGCCTTTCGGAGCATGTCGCTCCCTACCGGATGGCGGCAATTCGGAAACTCGGGGCGGAAGTGTCTGTAAAAGGCCACTCCCAGGATGAAGCCGAAAAGAACTATCAGGCGTTGACCATCTCCGAGGGACTTGTCCCGGTGGTCCCATTTGACGATCCGCTGATCATTGCCGGCCAGGGAACCATCGCGCTTGAAATTATGGAAAAGCTTCCCGATACTGATGTGTTGATGATACCGCTTTCAGGCGGTGGTCTATTGGCAGGAATCGCGATGGCCGCCAAAACCATCAATCCGGGCATTCATATCGTGGGCGTTTCACTCGAGCAGTCTCCAGCTATGCTGGAAAGTCTAAGCGCCGGTAGGCCCATTCATGTTGAGGAAAAAGACTCCATCGCCGATTCGCTATTGGGCGGTATCGGCGATGAGAATAGATACACGTTGTCGATGGTTGAAAAATTTACGGATGAACATCTCTTGATCTCTGAAGCGGAAATTAAAGACGGTATGTTTTATCTTTTCGATAGGCATCGGTTGATCGTAGAAGGTGCCGCTGCCGTCGGTATCGGTGCCCTCTTGAATCGAAAGATCAATGTAAAAGGTAAAAAAGTTGTTGCATTGCTTTCCGGAAGCAGTATCGATTCCGATGAATATATTCGCATCATTCAAAGCAGGCTTTCCAGTGGGCGAGAACGGGGAGTGTCTTCTTTTTCAGATGTAAAAGGGAGTCAGCCATGAGACAAAAAACAGCGCTTATGTTGATACTTGTTGGTTGCGCTCTAATCTATGGATTCACCGGGCCCGCCATGGCGGTCGAATACGAGTGGCGAGTGGCTCTGGAAGAGATTGAAGGCAGCATGCAACATGAGTACGTCAAAAGGTTTGTTGAAATTTTAGAGGAAAAATCCAACGGAAAGATTAACTGCCGAATCCATTTTTATGGAGAACTTGGCACTTCTGGTGATATCCTGAAACTTCTGCAAAAAGGAGATCTACAGTTTGCCTTTCAATCACCTGGACACCTGGGCGCTTATATCCCCGAGGCTCAGGTCTTTTCCATTCACTACCTTTTCCCGACAGATTCCAGCCTTCTTGAAAAAATCCTGCGCAAAGGACCGAACACATATAAAGTGCTTGGAAAATACTACCAAAAAAACCAACTGGAACTGCTGTCGATTATCGAAGAAGGCTGGCAGATATGGACGGCCAATAAACCACTGCGGAAACCTGCTGATTTCGAAGGGCTTACCTTTCGGGTCATGTCCTCTCCGTTTCTCATTACGGCTTATCGCCTCTATGGCGCTTACGTGATAACCACCCCCTACGATCAGATTTATTACAATCTCGACGTCGGTAGAATTGATGCTGAAACGCAGCCCTTTTTCGCTATTCAGGAAATGAAGTTCTACGAAGTCCAGGATTACATGATTAAAGCCGATCAGCTGCCGTTTATCTGCACTTTTGCCGCCAATCATGAATTCATCATGCAACTGCCTGGGAATATTCGGGCGCTGATAGACGATGCCATTGAAAGCGCCGATGAACATATTTTCGATTTAGAGCCCAAGTTGAACGAAGAACGCAAGCAGATGATCTTGAGGGCCAAGCCAACCATTAAGTATATTGAATTGACAGATGAGGAGATTGCCGTTTTCAAGGAAAAAGCTAAACCGCTCCGCCAAAAATACTTGAAGATGGGTGGTGAAGGGGCAAAGGAAGTCTTGGATGCGGTAATCAAAGATATCAAGTGGGCTGAAGAAAAATAATCAGGAGGCAAACCATGCAAAAAGAGATTGTGTATAGTGAGAAAGCACCCGAACCGGGCCCATATTCCCAAGCGATCAAATATGGCAACCTGGTTTTCGTTTCCGGACAAACATCAGACGATCCGGTAACGCACCAACCGATTAAGGATTCGGTAGCTTCTCAAACGGAGCGCATCCTGACCCATATCAAGTATATTTTGGCGGCCGCCGGTTCAGGACTAGATAAAGTGCTGAAAGTCAATGTTTACCTGTCTGAATGGGAGCACAAGCAAGAGATGAACACGGTTTACCGGAAATTCTTCCCACATGATCCGCCAGCGCGTATTGCAATGGCCGTCAAAGGACTGGATGCTGGGTTGGACGTGGAGATTGATTGTATCGCGGGCTGTTGATCGGCCTCTATACAACCCGCGACCTGAACACGGTTTCTCTGCCAAGCGAAATCGTTATCAGGTCAATCAGTTAACGAGTTCTGGAGAGAGGGTCATGCAAAAAAAAATGATCTTTCCCGTAAACGAGTATGCCCGCCGGATTCGACGAACCAAGGAGATGATGGACAGGCGCGGTATGGAACTGTTGCTGGTGAACGATCCGGCCAACATGAACTACCTGACCGGTTATGACGGCTGGTCTTTTTACGTTCACCAGGGGGTTATCCTCTCTCTGGATGCCGATGATCCGATGTGGTTCGGTCGGCAGCAGGATGCCAACGGTGCACGGCTGACCACCTGGCTGCCGGATGAATGCATTTTCGGCTACCCGGATGAGTATGTGCAGTCGCGCTACACCCACACCATGCGTTACGTGGCCCAACTGCTGCGTGACAAGGGCCTGGCAGATAAACGCCTGGGCCTGGAGATGGATGGTTACTGGTTCAGTGCCCGGATGTATCTCACCCTGCAGGAGGAGTTGAACGGGGCGAACCTGATGGACGCCACCAATCTGGTCAACTGGGTCAAAATCGTCAAATCCGATGCGGAGATCGCCTATATGCGGCAGGCGTCGCGCATATGCGAAAAGGTCATGCAGACCGCCATCGACGAAATTTCACCCGGTGTATGGGAAAAAGATGTGGCTGCCATGGTGTCGGCAGCCCAGATTGCCGGCACCGATGAATTCGGCGGCGCACCCCCGGCGATTTTTCCGATCATGCCCTCGGCGGAAAGGACATCTACCGCACACCTGACCTATGATCCGGACCGTCAGTACGCCCAAGGCGATGTGGTGCTGCTGGAACTATGCGGCGCTCGACATCGTTATCACGCGCCGCTTTCCCGCACGCTCTTCCTCGGCGACCCGCCAGACGATCTTCTCAAAACCGCCGATGGCGTGGTGACCGGCCTGCAGGAGACGCTCCAATTTATCGGCCCGGGTGTAACGGCCGAAGAGGTGGAGGCGCGCTGGCGGGCGGCCATCGCCCACACCGGTGTGGTCAAACCCTCACGGGTCGGCTATTCATACGGGCTGAATTATGTGCCGGACTGGGGCGAACATACGCTGAGCCTTCGGCCGGGCGATAAAACGGTGTTGGCGCCTGGCATGACCATTCACTTCATGCCGGGCATCTGGCTGGATAGTTACGGCTTTGAATGCAGCGAACCGGTGCTGATCACAGACAGCGGGTGTGAGAAATTTATTGAATTTCCTCAGCAGCTGTTTATCAAAAACTAATCCATGAACGTTTGATCGGTGCAGCTTGCTTCGGGGCGGCACTGGCATTGTGGTCGGGGCAGCTTGGCAGTGGAGTCCAGCGGGGACATTTTTTGGGGCTTTTAGCGTCGTTGTGCCTCGGAATCACCTTTATCTTGATACGTCGAATCCGTGCCGACAACAACCCATTGACTCCATTTTATATATTTGTCTTGCAGGAATCGTCGTCAGTATCAGACCGGTGTTTCTACAACCAGCAACAGTGACTATCTCAGTCGGTCCTCAAAAAACATTTATCTATCAGAAAACATTGGTAAAATAACCCATTTTGTGCTATGTTATTTGCAAGATTTCAACCCTTTATCCACTCATTTCTCGCAAATTTTAGCCATGAAACCCAAGCCATCTGCACACAAAAACAGGCAAAGAGATCTGTTCCGACCTGAGCTCACGAAAATCATCGATCCCGGGCATGGGCTAGTAAAACTAGCCAAAGCGGTCAAGCCCCACCAGCTCAAACGGGTCAACGTGGACACGACCGTACAGGAAAAAGATATTCGCTTTCCCACCGACGCCAGGTTGTATGACCGCGCCAGACGGTGTACCCGGAAACTGAAAACCTATCTG
>NZ_JBFELV010000230.1:0-7915 GCF_041551955.1 Desulfosarcina sp. | reverse complement strand
GAGATGTCCTCTTTTTTGTCATCCCCGCGAAGGCGGGGATCTATAAGTTTCAGACAGTTATGGACAGCGCTGAAAAAGCTTCACTACGTGCCCCGCCTTCGCGGGAGTGACACCACTTGTGACTTTTTACGGAACCATCAACATTTAACGCCCCACCTCCCGGTTGAATGATGGACGGCGCTCAAGATCAGCCGTTGATATCCTGAGGCTGAATGCCAATTTTACGTTACCCGGGAAATTTAAAGCGGATGGCAGGGTAATGCAAGTTCCGGTGGGACTGGTCAGTCATCGTCAAGGTTGGCCCCCTCCTCCCAAGAACCTTCCCGGAAATAGCGGACGGCGGCCCAACCATTTATCCCTTTGTATTCGATGCGGCACCATCGCGGGCGTTCTTGCCTGACTTTTTCTTTTTGCACTTCCGACAGGGTGGTGAATTCATTCAATGCCAGTCCACCGGTAGATTAAAACTACCAAGCTGCACAGGTGCTTTTGCATGCTCTTCGTCTCGTCACCCATTTCTGCGCAAGGGCAGCCATGGAAGGGGATGGTGGAGAAACACGATCAACCGTGATCGTTACCAATCGACCTTCATCGGGAAAGGTGAATCAGTTTGGGTTCTTAAAATGCGAGGTGGCTTTATCGAATGCCGTGGCAAGCGATTTCCAGGCATCCTCAGCCCCATCTTTGAGGTCATCCCAGGCGTTTTCACTGGCCACTTCCAGTTCAATTATCTTGGTTTTCATGTCGGTGCGGAGCTGCTGCAAGGCCTCGCGTTTCTTTTCAAATTTCTTCATGGCATCGGCGCTTTCATGCTGAGCCCTGGCCTCCAGCTTGTTGCGCTCGATATTCCAGCGATAGTTCAGGTCGTCGTACTTTTTCTTCAATTGATCCAAGAATTCTTCTTTCTTGCTGCCCATAATTACCCCCTTTGTTAATGTCCCGCATGAAAAATAGCCGTCACATATCATAAGGTTAATAAAACACAGGCATTTTGCCAAGTCCTTTTGGGTTGAAAACTTCTTCAACCGTTGTGCGTCTGGGTATCAGAAAGCACATCTACCCCAATGTTGCATAAACAGTATGGATAAAGATAGCAAAATACAAGGTATCATAATGAATATAAACATGTTTCTACCATTTTCTGGATGTCACCAACGGTGAATTCCAAGAATAGCTCAGTTTTTCTCATTGTGTTTACCTTCCAGGAAAGCGGGAGGGCTTCAGATCCCGTGTTGTCAAGGGATCGCGGTAGTCGATTACAGCTTCACCCTTGACGCCTTGGCTCTGAAGCCCTCCAGCTTTTGCAACGTTGGGGTCTACCCAAAGTCATCCGTTCTCAGGCTGCCCCATCAACAGCCGATTTTTGGGTGTGATCTCCGCGGGTATCCGTCGCGTTAATACCTGATACCCCGACGCGCGCAGCCTCGCCGCCCGCATGACGTCAACGGCCATGGGCCCGTCCAGCCAGCCATCCAGGCCGCCGGTGCTACAGCGCTCAAGATCGTGGCAGCAGGGCAGCACCGCCACCCGGGCGCCGGCTTCGACGGCTTTTTCCAGCACGGTATCTGTCAGGTGACCGCAGGCATGGACTGACAGGATCAAGTCCGATGACGAGAACTCGACCGTTTCGATATCGGCTTGCACCAAGCGAACCCGTTGCCGAAGCCGGGGCCATGATTCGATCAATGCTTCGGACAGTCGGTTGGCATTTTCAGGCAAATGGCGATCAACGGCAAGGGCTTCGGGAGAAGTATCGTCTAGGAGGAGCATGATATGGGCCAGGAGGCCATGGCCGCAGGCCAGATCAACCACCCGTCCGCCACGGAATTTTCTTCTCACCCGCCTGGCCATCTCCCATGCCTCGAAGAGCTCCTTGCCGGGCAGCGTTCCAACCCGGCAAACGGATCGGCCAATTTTCTCGAACAAGGTGTTGCCGGGAAACCAGTCCAATTGTTTGACGGTCAGTCGACTCTTTGTGGATCGGTTCATGAGGCCTCCAGGTCCTTGTCGGCCGCATCTGCCGGTTGAGCCATTCCCAACCGCCTTTTGACTGAACGGACCACATCGTCCACAATCAGGTAGAGCGCCGGCACATAGAGCAGGGTCAACAAGGTGGCGGCCAACAGGCCGAAGCTGATGCTCACCGCCATGGGGATTAAAAACTGGGCTTGAAAGCTGCGTTCCAGGAGAAGCGGGAAAAGGTCGGCAACGGTGGTCACCGAGGTGAGCAGCACCGGTCGGAAGCGCGATCGCCCGGATTCCATGACCGCCTCAACCACCGACATGCCATTGCGGTGGGCCCGATTGGTGAAATCGATGAGAATCAGCGAATCGTTAACCACGATGCCGGACAAGGCCACGATGCCGAAAATACTGATCATGGTGAAAGCCAGCCCCATCAACAGGTGGCCAACGATGGCCCCGATCAGCCCGAAGGGAATGGCCATCATGATGATCACCGGTTGAACGTATGACCGGAACTGGGTGGCCAACAGGAGAAAGATGGCCATGAGGGCAAGGGTGAAACCTTTCTTCAGGCTCTGAAGGGACTCCTGGGTCCGTTTCTCCTGACCTTCCAGATCGTAGCGCAGTCCCGGATATCGCTTTAGCAGCCGGGGAAGAAAATCCGCTTTGAGATTGGTGACGACCGTGCTGGCGTTGCCGATTTCCTCATCGATGTCGCTGCTCACCGTAATCACCCGCTTGCGATCCACCCGTCGGATCAGGGAATAAGCGCGCGAGCTGGCGGTCTCGGCGATCTCGCTGAGCGGAATCTGTCGACCGTCCGACGTGCGGATGCGGGCCTGCTCGATGGCATAGAGTGAGCGACGATCCTTTTCCGCATAGCGAACCTGCACCTTGACATCATCTTTGCCGCGCTGGATACGCAGGGCCTCTTCACCGTAAAACCCCTGCCGCAGCTGCCGGGCGATATCGCTCATGGTCACACCGATGCTCTGGGCACCGTCTCTGATCCGGAAACGCCGTTCCGGCTTGCCCGGTTTGAAATCATCGACAATGTCATAGGTTCCCGGGTAGGTTCCCAACTCCTCCTTGAGTTCCGCCGCTGCCTGCTCGATCTGCCCGAAATCATCGCCGATGAGTTGGATTTCGATGGGACTGCCCGCCGGCCCCCCTTCGATGGTGAAAAAGGAGAGGCGATCCAAACCCGGTATTTCTCCGGCAAGAGTGCGCCACTGGTTGATCACCGTGTTGACCGACAGCCTCGGCCGATCGGCCGATGAAATCATCTCGATCCACACCTCGCCACAGTGGCCGCCGATCTGCTGGGGTTTCCAGTCCCTCCGGGGAATGAACCCGGTCAGAGAGTAGGTGTTGGTAATCAGGGTATTGCCCTCGCCCACCTGCCCGGCGAAGGCTCGGTTGAGTTTAAAGGCCTGCTGTTCCAGGTAAGTGATGGTTTGCGCGGTGGTCTCCACTGGGGTTCCCAGCGGGTAGTCGACCTCGGCAATCACCCAGTCGCTGTCGCCCTTGGGCATGAATATGAAGGGCACATAGCCGCCACGCAGAATACCGAGGCTGATGATCAGCACCCCGAGACCGATGGAAAAGGTGAAATAACGGTTTTCCACCACGTAGTGCAAGGTCGGGGTGTAGATGCGTTCAATGGTGAACTGGAGGCCCTTTTCGATGCGCTGCCTGACCCGCTCATGGATCGCCCGGCCGATTTTTTCACTGGCCCGCCGACTCCTGAGCAGGGCCCCTTCCAGGTGCGCCGGGAGAATGATCAGGGCTTCCCCCAACGAAACGATCAGGATGGCGATCACCGCCCGGGGCATGACGCTGATAAATTTACCCATGATGCCGGAGATGAACATCAGCGGCGTGAAGGCCACAACCGTCGTGGTCACGGCCATGAGTACCGGTCCGCCGACTTCTCCCATGCCGTCGACCACGGCGCGGTCCGATGATTTTCCCTGTCCGTAGTGGGTAAAGATATTTTCGCCCACGATAATGGCGTCGTCTACCAGGATGCCCAGGGTCATGATGAAGGCGAACAGGGAGATCATGTTGATGGTCTCCCCGTTATAGTCCAGGACCATGAATGCCCCCATAAAAGATATGGGAATCCCCACGGACACCCAGAAAGCCAGGCGAAGGTTGAGAAACAGGGCCAGGACGATAAAAACGAGAATGATGCCCTGCAACCCGTTGCGCAGCAACAGGTCGATACGGTCCCGCACCATGGTTGACAGATCGAACCAGGTGGCCAGCTGAATACCGGCAGGCATACGATCCTTATTCTCCGCCACGTATTGCTGCACCGTATCGGAGATGGCGATCACATCTTCCTGGCTGGTGCGGTTGACTTGAACCAGTGCCGCAGGCTTGCCGTTGAAGTGGGCTTTGATGTCCGTATCCTCGAACCCGTCAACCACCGCAGCCACCTGTCCCAGCCGAACCACGGTGCCGGCTGCATCGGTGATCAACGGCAGATCCTCGAACTCCCTGCCGGTGTACAGCTGTCCTTTGGCCCGAACGATGATCTCGCCGTGGTCGGTCTTGATGGTTCCGCCGGGCAGATCGAGGCTGCCGCTTCTCAGGGCTTGGACCACCTGATCGAAACGCAGATCGTATCGCCGCAGGTTCTCCTCGGACACCTCCACCGCAATTTCGTAATCCCGCACCCCCACCAGGGTGGCCAGCGAAATAGGGCCGCTATCCACCAGGTCATCCCGGATGCGGTCCGCCGTCCGGCGAAGCAGTTTCTCGGACACATCCCCATAAACCGCTACGGTTATGGCCGGGTTCCGGTTGATGATCTCGGTGATGATCGGATCTTCGGCCTCAACCGGAAAGGTATCGATGAGATCCACCTCGTTTTTGATGTCATCCATGACCTTCTGGACATCGGCCCCCTTGTCCAGTTCCACGGTGACCGACCCCAGGCCTTCACGGGATGAAGAGTATGTCCGCGAAATGTTCTCGATGCCCTTGATCTTTTCCTCGATCTTGATGCAGATCCCCTCCTCCACCTCTGCCGGACTGGCACCGGGATAGACCACGGAGACGTTGATCATGTCCAGGGCGAACTGCGGGAACATCTCCCGTCGCATGTTCATGACCGTCAGCAGACCCGCCACGATGATGAACATCATGATCAGGTTCACCGCGACACGGTTATTGACGGACCATTGGGCAAGTGACTTCATTGATTATCGTTTCACGATAATGATTAAGGAATTGGGGAATTGAGGGATTGCGGAACCAATCCAATCATTATTCTTTTTTCACTTCTCAGTTCATTCGGAACGATGGGATCGAAGATAGCGTCGAAATCCTTTAATCTGTTTTCTGCAACTGGAGGCCATATGATAAACGGTGTTAAATTGCTCTTGGCTGATATAACCACAATCCAATGCCCGATAGAGCTGCGACTGAATTTCGCCTGTCGATCGTTGGGCGTACCCGAGAAACCTGACAAATTCATTGGTTGAGCCGTCATCGAAACCTTCAGCAATATTGTCCATCACGGATCCGGCCGCCCTCCAGATCTGATCTTTGAAGCTATAATCCCCGCTCAACGCATTTAGATGTATCAAATCAAAGACCATTCTGGACAATTCGCGAGCATCCTGCCAGCAAGGTAGTTCCTCGAAACGGGTATACTTCATTTCGCGATCCTAAATTTTTCCAATTCCCTCAATCCCTCAATCCCTCAATCCCTCAATCCCTCAATCCCTCAATCCCTCAATCCCTCAATCCCTCAATCCCTCAATCCCTCAATCCCTCGATCCCTCAATCCGTATCCTCATCCCCGGCACAACCCCGGAAAGCGGGGTGGTGACCACGAGGTCCCCGTCGGAGAGGCCGTGGCTGATCAGCACGGATTTTTTGAAGCGGCGCAGGATGGTCACCGGCTGGACATTGAGTTGATCGTCGGCGGCGAGATAAACCGTGTCACCGTCATGGACCAGGTGCCGGGGCAGGCGGTGGACGTTCTCAACCCGGCGGCCCTGGATTCTAACGGTAACGAACATCCCCGGTTTCAAGCGGTCGGCGGCGTGGGTTATTGAATCACCAGCGGTTGGTTCGTCCACCTCGATCACCACAGGCAGGGTCCGGGTGGTTTGATCCAGAGCGGCTTTGATCCTTGCCAGGCGGCCATGCCACAACTTTGGCGTTGAGGTCTCCATGAACAGCACTTCCACCGGCAGCCCCAGTTCGGATCCACCGTCATCGGGAAACCAGGCCAAGTCGGCCATCGGGATCTTGACTTCAATGTCAAAGGCACCAGTGCGGTAAATGCTGCCCACCGCTTGGCCGACCGCAAGATGTTGACCGGTTTCCACCGCCTTTTCCATCACCCAGGCATCGAAGGGGGTATCGATCTGGCAGCGCTCCAAATCCAGGACCGCCTGTTCCATGGCCACCTTGGCCATCTCCAGCTGGCTCTCCAGCCGAATCCGGTCAGGACCGGTGACGGCCAGTTGATTCTCTAAAGATTGAAGGCGTTCACGGCTGGTGAGCAGCTGGCGATCGGCTTTGTCCAGCACACTCTGGGAGGTCATGTTCTTGCCGGCCAGGTTTTTGAATCGATTGGCCTCCGCCAGGGCCAGAGCCACGTCCGATCGGGCCAGTTTGAGGCTGGCGTTGAGATTGACAATGTCCTGCGCCAGGCGATCCAGTTCGGCCTGGGCTTGCCGGATGCCCACGTTGGCCCGCCGCACCGCCAGCTCATAATCCCTCGTATCGATAGTCAACAGCACCTCACCGGATTTCACGCTCCCGCCTTCGATGAAGGCTGGATGGGTGGCCACCACCTGCCCGCGCACCTCCGCCACCAGTTTCAGAAACTCCCGGGGGGCAACCGTTCCGTAGGCCTCGACAATCATGGGAAGGGTTTGTGAACGCGTACGGACCACCTCCACCATTCGCCCGTCTGACGTACGCGCCTGCTTTTCGGCGCGGGGCCGCAATTGCACCAGTGCGACCGCAATGACCACCGCGATCAGCAGGACGACGGCAACACGAACGGTTTTAAACAGCACCCCTTTTTTCATCGGGTTAGGCCCTTATCGTTTTCGCATCCGAACAACTATTCCGAAAGGAATCGGTGGGAGCTGGTACCGGAAATACAAAGTCGATCCGGCACTTGGATCAACCTATCGAATAAACGGTTGGTTTTCAACGTCTTTTTGGTAGCCATGGAGATGCCATGGGCGGTGGTCAGAGGTCAAAAAAAGGTTTGTTTGTATATTGTACAGGTCGTTGCCCGCTTCAAATAGCGCACCTTTTCAGATTCTGTGCCGATCGGTCCTAAAAGAAAAAAACAGCACTGAAAAATTTCTGAAGCATTTTGCGGCAAGGTGGTCAACCGCGCTCAAATCAGCGGAATAGCGGTTATCCTCGACATATTTGCGAAGCTCAGCCGTACCGAGCTGGCCAATACCATTTGTGAGCCGTTATCATGGGTTACGGGGTCAATTCGGTTGAAACCTCTCTAATTATATAAATTATGAAAGATACGTGGGATTATCGTACGGCACGGGACGACTGAGCACCCATGGCCTCCGGCCAGCAGATATCGACTGTCAACCCAGCGCAAGCAGTTGCGTAAAGGCCGCGATTCCGATAGGGTTCTAAACGCGCATAGAGTAACTATTGCGCTTGGCTTGCGGTCTTTAAATTCAACTCAACATTCTAATTTTCTATGTAAAAACTTAACTTTCGAACCGTAACTGACTTCACCTTGCGAGCACGAATAATGCTTGTAAATACGCCGTTAAATCTGGGTCACAAATCATAATTACCTCTAAAAAGTTTTGGACATTCTCGTAGGCGATTTGTATATTACGTGATCTTTGCCAACAGGGCCAGATAATTTGGTGAAACAAAAACACCTGTTAAAAACGTCTGTTTGAAATCACGGCAAAGCCGAACAACCTGACCT
>NZ_JBFELV010000229.1:0-7933 GCF_041551955.1 Desulfosarcina sp. | reverse complement strand
TTTCGGTGGACGCCCGGCTGCGCACCAATCAGAAACACATTTTTGCTGCCGGTGACGTCAGCGGCGGCTATCAGTTCACCCACGCCGCCGGTTATGAAGGGGGGGTGGTGGTGAGCAACGCGGTATTTCACCTGCCGCGCAAGGTGGACTACACCTGGCTGCCCTGGTGCACCTACACGGATCCAGAGCTGGCCAGCATCGGACTCAATGAACGGGCGGCAAAAGATGCGGGCCTCGACTATTCCGTCTGGACCGAGGCGTTTCAGGACAACGACCGCTCGCTGGCCGAAGGTCAGACCGAAGGCCGGATCAAACTGATCCTCGATAAAAAGGAAAAGCCGCTGGGGGTTCAGATACTTGGCCCCCGGGCCGGAGATCTGATTGCCGAATGGGTGGCCGTCCTGAACGGCGGCGTAAAGCTTTCCACCCTGGCTTCGGCCATTCATCCCTATCCCACCTTGGGAGAGATCAGCAAACGGGTGACGGGCAATGTCTTCACGCCGAAAATATTTTCCGAGAAAGTGCAAAAAGGGCTTAAGTTCTTCTTCAACCTGAAGGGGCGGGCGTGTACGCCGGAGGTGTGCGAGGACAAAAGCCTCATGCCGGATGCCGGAGGGCCGAGGTCTGAGGATAGAGGTCAGAGGGTGTGAGCATCAGGGCCGACGGTGGAAGATAAATTGATGCTATGGTTCATCAAGAGATGGTAGGTCGTGGTTCAGATCGAGGCCGCAGGGTTATTGATTCCGCAGGCGCAGCAGCGCTACGTTGAGGATCTCAATAGCCCGAGAGCGATGAGCTGGATCGCGAGATCTCGTTTCTTGATCGACAATCAAAAAGGAGACGGCCATGGAAACCTACTACAAACCCGACGATCTGCCTAAATTCGGTGATATCGGAAAAGACAATCCCTACCTGGCGCAAAAGTTTTTCGAGTATTACGAAGCGGTTTTCGCCGAGGGTGAGCTGACCCAGCGGGAGAAATCGCTCATCGCCCTGGCCGTGGCCCACGCCGTCCAATGTCCATACTGCATCGATGCCTACACGCGTTCATGCCTTGAGACCGGTTCCAACACCGCGGAAATGATCGAAGCCGTCCACGTGGCCACCGCCATTCGGGGGGGCGCTTCTCTGGTGCACGGCGTCCAGATGAAAAATATCGCCGAAAAGATGTCCATGCAAAGGTAGTGTGAAGAGGCAACCATGGATGGCGACCAAGCGTTTGTTCATCAAATGGATAGCGAGCCGACGGGGTTTTCCAGGACCCTTGCCCGGCATGGGTTGAAATTGGTCCGGGGAAACACCTCCATTCTGCAGGTCAACCTGGGACTGCTGTGCAATCAGACCTGCGGCCATTGTCACCTGAATGCCGGTCCCGGTAAAACCGAGGTCATGACGCGCCAGACCGCCAACCAGATCGCGGCATGGGCCAGGGGAGCGCCCTTTGAAACCATCGACATTACCGGTGGCGCCCCCGAGATGAACCCCGACATTGTCACCATTGTCGAGACGTTTGCCGACCTGGCGCCGAAACTGATTTTCCGATCCAACCTGTCGGCCCTGAACAGTGGCGGGCGGGAGCACCTGATGGACCTGCTCAAAAGCCTCAAGGTCACCGTCGTGGCATCCTTTGCCTCCATCAACGAATCCCAGGCGGATGCCCAGCGGGGGGATGGGGTGTTCAGGGCCAGCATTGCCGCTCTCAAGAAACTCAACGCCCTGGGATACGGGCGGCCGGAAACCGGCCTGGAGTTGAACCTGGTCTCCAACCCCACGGGGGCCTTCATGGCTCCTGATCAGGCCCAGACGGAGAAGCGGTTTCGCCAGATGCTCGAACGCAAGTGGGGCATCACCTTCAATCATCTCTTCAGCTTTTCCAACGCGCCGTTGGGGCGTTTCAGGCGTTGGCTGGAGCGATCCGGCAATCTGTCGGCCTATCTGAAGAAACTGGCGGACGGATTCAACCCGTGCGCGGTGGACGGGGTGATGTGCCGGACCCTGGTGTCGGTCTCCTGGGACGGCTACCTGTATGACTGTGACTTCAATTTGGCCCGGGGGCTGCCCATGGGCGGCAGTCGGGTCCATGTGACCGACATGATCGGACGCCCGGAGCGAGGCTGTCCCATCGCCACGGCAGACCACTGCTATACCTGCACCGCCGGCGCCGGATTCACCTGAGGCGGTGCTATCGGCACCTGAGGGTCAGGTGCGTGCATCACCGGTTCCTTCTCGAGACATCCTGTCTCAAGTGAATCATCTTTTCTTTCCGACAAGCATCCAATCCATCCGTTTCAGCGGTTGTCCGCCGGGTGCAGCCTATCGCTGCCCCGGACCCTTTTTACCTTGACGATCATGGCATGAATCTTGTTAATATGAGGAAATCCCGATCCCTTCCCGCGGAGAGAGAATGGAACAGCAGATCCAATTCAACAATCCTATGGGGGAAACCCTTGCCGGAACCCTGCACCAGCCCGAGCGGTCTCCGGTCGGCGCAGTCATCGCCGGCCACTGTTTTACCTGTTCCCGGCACACGGGTATCCTGCGGCGCATCTGCAGTGCGCTGGGCGACGCCGGGTTCATGGCGCTGCGATTCGATTTTTCCGGAAACGGGCAGAGTCAGGGACGGTTTGAACACTCCACCTGGTCCAAGCAGGTATTGGAGATGGAGGCGGCGATTGCCCTGGTGCAGGAAAAAGGCGCCCCCTGGATCGGCTTGGCCGGGCACTCATTGGGTGCGGCCATCGCTCTGCTTACCGCCCGGCGAACAAAGACCGTATCGGCCGTCTGCCGGGTGGCCGGGCGCGTCAGCCCGACGCGACCGATGCATTTTCTCACGCCGTCACAACAGCAGACGCTGGCGCAGACCGGTCAGGTGGGATTTAACAGCCGCGAACGCCAGCTTAGGCTCAACCAGGATTTTTTCGATGATGCGGACCGGCACGATCTGATGGATGCCACCCGATCGTTGGCGATTCCCATGCTCGTGGTTCACGGCGACCAGGACGAAATCATTCCGGTGTCCGAAGCGCATCTGGCCAAAACGGCAAATCCCCGGATGGTCGAGTTGGCCATTGTCGCCGGGGGCGATCACATGCTCACCCAGCCGGACCACCAGCGGCTGGTGACCCGGACCGTGACCGGCTGGTTCTGCCGCCAGGCCGGTGCCCCGGCACCCGGCGACACGAGTCGTCAACAATGATCAACGCGTAGAACGCCCATAGGAGACGCTGAACCATGAACCTGTCCGAAACCTTGAGCGCCGACTTTATCGACGCCCAATACCGCAAATGGAAATCCGACCCATCGTCGCTCTCGGATGACTGGCAGTTCTTCTTTAGAGGATTCGAATTGGCCGGGGCGGCCGGACCGGCGGATGTCGATCCGGATCAGGCCCTGCGCCAGGCCAACGTGGGCGAGCTGATCCGCCGCTACCGGGACATCGGCCACCTGCTGGCCTGCATGGATCCGTTGTCCGCATGCCCCACCGCCCACCCGCTTCTGGAGTTGGACGCATTTGGCCTGGACGTGTCCGACCTGGACCGCACCTTTGCTGCACCGGGTTTGATCGACAAGGCCGCGGCACCGCTCAAGGAGATCGTGGGCCGGCTGAAACAGACCTATTGCCACAGCGTCGGCGTGGAGTACATGCACCTTCAGGACCCCGACGAGCGCCGGTGGCTTCAGGCGCGCATGGAACCGGTGAAGAACCAGGCTGAACTCACGGCGGACGAACGGGTTGAGACCCTCAAAAAGCTCTCCGCGGCGTCCCTGTTTGAGGGGTTTCTCAACAAAAAGTATGTGGGCGTGACGCGCTTTTCGCTGGAGGGCGGTGAAGCCCTTATCCCTTTTCTGGACGTCCTGCGCCGGCGGGCGGTGGAATTCGGGTGTCGCGAAATCATCTTCGGCATGGCTCACCGGGGGCGCCTCAACGTGCTGCGCAACATCCTTGAAAAGCCGGCCGAAGAGATCTTCTCGGAGTTCGAAAGCTGCTATGATCCCCAGGACCTGGTGGGGTCCGGGGATGTCAAGTATCATATCGGCTATCTCACCGAGCACAACATGGCGGACGGCACCTCGATTTCCCTCTATCTTGTGAGCAACCCCAGCCACCTGGAGGCGGTGAATCCGGTGGTGGAAGGCATCGTCCGGGCCCGGCAGGATCTGCTGGCAGCCGACGGCGACAAGGCGGTCCTTCCGGTGCTGATGCATGGCGATGCGGCCTTTGCGGGGCAGGGGGTCGTGGCGGAAACCCTGAATATGTCTCAATTGAAGGGCTACCGAACCGGTGGGACGGTGCACGTCGTCATCAACAATCAGATTGGATACACCACCCTGCCCGAGGATGCCCGCTCCACCCGCTATTCGACCGATGTGGCTAAAATGCTCATGGTGCCGATCTTCCACGTCCACGGTGAAGATCCGGAGGCCGTGGTACACGTGGCCCGACTGGCGGCCGACTACCGTTACCGCTTCGGCAAGGATGTGGTTATCGACCTGGTCTGTTATCGCCGTTACGGTCACAACGAAGGGGATGAACCCTATTTCACCCAGCCGACCATGTACCAGCGCATCCGCCAGCGTCCGCCGCTGAACCGGGTGTACGGCGACCGGCTGGTGGCCGAGGGCGTGGTATCGAAAACGGATGTGGATAAAATAGAACAAGCCGTTAACAGCGGTCTCGATGCGGCCTACGAGGAGGTCCACGGCGACACCTGCCTTTTCCCCGAACCCAGGTTCTTTCCGGAATGGGAGACGGTCAGCGGTGCGTTTTCCCATGACCCGGTCGAGACCGCGGTGGAGGAAAAGACGCTGGTAAAACTGGCCGACCGCCTGGCACAGCTGCCCGATGGGTTTACCGTCCACCCCCGGCTGAAGGGTGTGCTGGACAAGCGCCTTGACGCCGTCAACACCGGTAAAGGCATTGACTGGGCCGGCGCCGAAGCCCTGGCTTTTGCATCCTTGCTTGCCGACGGCCACACCGTGCGGCTCAGCGGCCAGGATGTGAGCCGCGGCACCTTCAGTCAGCGCCACAGCGTCATCTGGGACTATGAGACGGGCCAAGCCCACACCCCCCTGAATCACCTGAAAGCGGGACAGGCCGCTTTTGAAGTGTATAACAGCCTGTTGGCCGAGGCCGGTGTGCTGGGTTTTGAATATGGCTACGCGGTCACCCGGCCCGAGGTGCTGACCCTGTGGGAGGCCCAGTTCGGCGATTTTGTCAATAACGCCCAGTGCGTCATCGACCTGTTTATCGCCAGCGGCCAGGCCAAGTGGCAGCAGTTGTGCGGATTGACCCTGCTGCTGCCCCACGGCTGGGAGGGGTTAGGGCCGGAACATTCCAGTGCCCGCTTGGAGCGCTTTCTCCAGCTTTGTGCCAACGACAACATGCAGGTGGCCAACCCGACCACCCCGGCGCAGTACTTCCATCTGCTGCGACGGCAGATCAAGGCGCCGTTCCGCAAGCCGCTGATCCTCATGACCCCCAAGAGCCTGTTGCGTCATCCCATGGCCGTCTCCTCGCTGAAGGATTTGATCCATGGTCGGTTTTCACCGATCTTGGACGATGCGGAGGCGACGACGTCAGCCAAAAAGGTCATTTTCTGCAGCGGCAAAATTTACTACCAATTGGTTGCCCGACGGCAGCAGATCAATGCCGACGACACGGCCATCATTCGGGCTGAAATGCTTCACCCGTTTCCTGAAAAGGCACTTGAGAAGGTCGTTGGTCGATACAAGAAAGCCAAGGACTGGACCTGGGTGCAGGAGGAGCCGGAGAACATGGGCGCCTGGCAGTTCATGCGGCCCAGGCTGTCGCCGATGCTGAAAAAGCCCCTCGACTACGTCGGCCGAAATGCCGCTGCGAGTCCGGCCACCGGTTTTCCCAAGATCTACAAAATGGAGCAGGACGGCATCGTCGACCGGGCCATCGGCCCCCATGACCAGGCGGGGGGGATGGCGGGGTGATGGAAGCCGGAAGACAGAGGACAGAGGGCGGAGGACGGAGGACAGAGGACAGAGGACGGAATTCAGAAATCAGACATCTGACCTCCGACTTCGGTTATAAATAGCGCCAAACCAACCCGGCCAACCCCATAAACCCAATAAACCCAACGAACGCGATCAACTAACCAAGGAGCCTGCATGTCCATCGAAATCAAGATTCCCAGTGTTGGCGAGTCGGTCCAGGAAGCAGTCCTGGCCGAATGGTTCAAACAGGACGGCGACACCGTCCGCAAGGACGATCCTTTGTTTGTCATCGAAACGGACAAGGTGACCCTGGAGGTGGTGGCCGAGGCGGATGGCGTGCTGAAGATCCTCGTGGCTGCCGGAGAAACCGTGGCTATCGGTACGGTGGTAGGGGCCTTGGAACCCGTGGATGCAGCCGCGTCGGCGCCGGAAAAGCCGAAAGCCGAAGTCGCGCCGGAACCCAAGCAGGAACCGGAAAAAGCAGCGGCCCCGGCGCCTGCCGTACCGGCAACCAAACCTCCGGCGCCTTCAGCCCCGGCCACGCCTGCCGACGGCATCCCCCTGGCGCCGTCGGTGCGCCGGTTGGTCGCCGAAAAGAACCTGGATGCGTCGAAAATCCAGGGCAGCGGCCCCGGCGGGCGCATCAGCAAGGGAGACGTGCTGCTATACCTGGAAAAAGCGCCGGCCGGCATCCCCGAAGCCCCTCGCACCCCGGCGGTTGAACCGTCGGCGGCAGCCATGGAAGAACGCAAACCCATGACGCCCATCCGCAAACGCATTGCCGAGCGGCTGCTGGAGTCCAAACAGAGCACGGCCATGCTGACCACCTTCAATGAGATCGACATGGCCCGGGCCATGGAAATCCGATCCCTGTACAAGGAGGCGTTCGCCAAGCGCCACGGCGTCTCGCTGGGGTTCATGTCCTTCTTCGTCAAGGCATGTGTGGCGGCCCTCAAGGAGGTGCCCGAGATCAACGCCTTCATCGACGGCCATGACATCGTCTACCACAACTACCAGCACGTCGGTGTGGCCGTGGGCACCCCGCGGGGACTCGTGGTGCCGGTGATCCGCCATGTCGAACGCTTGAGCTTCGCCCAGGTGGAAAAAGCCATCGTGGATTACGTGACCAAGATCAAGGACAACCGGCTGGAGCTGGCCGACCTGGAGGGGGGCACCTTCACGGTGAGCAACGGCGGCGTATACGGCAGCCTGCTTTCCACCCCCATCCTCAATATGCCCCAGAGCGGGATCCTGGGTATGCACAAGATCGAAAAGCGACCGGTGGTGATCGATGACCAGATCGTCATCCGGCCCATGATGTACGTGGCGCTGAGCTACGACCACCGCATCGTGGACGGCAAGGGCGCGGTGACCTTTCTCAAACGGGTCAAGGAGTTCGTCGAAAACCCGGAACGCATGGCATTGGAGGTGTAAGATGGCACAGCAAGCACAGTTCGACCTGGTGATCATCGGCTCCGGACCCGGCGGGTACGTGGCGGCCGTTCGTGCGGCCCAGCTCGGCATGAAAACCGCCGTGGTGGAAAAAGCCTCCCGTCTGGGCGGTGTCTGCCTCAACGTGGGGTGCATCCCCAGCAAGGCGCTGCTGGATTCCTCCGAGTACTATCACCTTGCCAAGGACCGTTTTGCCGAATACGGCATCAAGACGGGAAAAGTCTCCCTCGATTTGTCGGCCATGCTGGCCCGCAAGGACAAGGTGGTGGAGGAACTGACCGAAAACGTGCGCAAGCTGCTGGATGGCAACAATATCGAAATCATCCATGGCACGGCATCGGTCGCGGCGGCGGGAACTGTAGAGGTGGATACGGGCAAAAAGAAAAAGACGACCCTGTCGGCCAAGAACATCCTGTTGGCCACCGGCTCCGAACCCATTGAAGTCAAAGGACTGGAATTCGACGGCAAGCATATCGTCAGCTCCACCGAAGCGCTTTCCTTCGACACGGTACCTAAA
>NZ_JBFELV010000228.1:0-7936 GCF_041551955.1 Desulfosarcina sp. | reverse complement strand
GTTCGTGAGGATTATCAGGGGTTGGGCATCGCTTCTTATCTGCTGGCGGACCTGGAACGCATCGCCAAGGAGAACCACTTCAAGGCGTTTTCCGCCACGGTTTTGCGCGAGAACACCGCCATGATCCACGTCTTTAAAAAACACTACCCCCGTGCAAAAACCACCATCTCAGGGGGCAGCGACCTGACCATCCACATGGACTTCGACAACGCTGCCACATCCGGAGAAACCGTTGAACAGAAACCGGATGACGGCTCTCCATGCGACGGTGAACCGACCGCTGACGAGAACGAGTAAGGGTCATCGCGCCGGCCTCCAGGCAGCGCCTCCGTCCGATGGCCTGCTTCCGTCACGGCTCCTATGTGGGGAAGGGACAACGCTCACCGTCGCCTGTCACGCATCCCCTCAGACAACAAATTCGACAACAGCCTGCTTCTCTTCATCAAAATAGTCAATCCGAGTGACGTAGCCGACCAGGTCGATCCGGAGGGTGGCCCGTTGGACCCCACGGGTCCAGGTCAGTTTGAGGTGGTCATCGGGCGCGTCATCGATGGTGAACTGGCCGCCAAATGCCCCGTAGGTGTTCCTGAATTCCATGAGCCGCAGCAAACGCTGAACCACCGGCTTTCGTATCTCGACGGCAATTTCATCCAGCGTGTAGTTGTGCCGGTTGATGTCGCGGCCGTTTTTCGTCTGCCGCACGAGGTCGATGTCGTTTTCTCCGGCCAATAGCCCCACATAATAGACCTGGGGAATGCCCGGTGTAAAAAACTGGATGGCCCGTGCGGCGAGATAGGAATCATCGTTGCAAGCCAATGCGGAGTAATAGGTACAGTTCACCTGGTAGACATCCAGATTCTGGTATTCGGGGCCGGAAAATATCTTGCGGGTATTGGCACCTTTTTCATCCAGGCCATCCAGCGTCCGCTGGATTTCTTCGGCCGTCAACAGGTCTTCTACATCCACCACGCCGATGCCGTCATGGGTGTCCAGGGTGGTGATCTGTTTTCGGGGGCAGATGGCCAGCCATTGTTTCAGAACCCGGCTGGTGTGATGATACAGGGTGTTCAGGACCAGCATGGGCAACGAGAAATCATAGGTCCAGTATCCCCTGTCGGAGATCTTCTGATGGTAGCTGTAATGCTCGTGGACTTCGGGTAGAATTTCCACGCCAAAAGGGGAGACGTAATCCTGAAGCCACGCCAGCAGCTGCCACACCTGTGGCTCCAGGAAAAAGCAGGTGGTGCCGATTTTCATGGTCGAATAAGCGAAGGCGTCCATACGGATCATCTTGGCCGGCGTCCGCGACAGCTGGATCAGGTAGCGCCGCATGACCTCTCGGGTTTTGGGTGAATCCCAGTCGAGATCGATCTGCTCATAGTCAAAGGTGCACCAGACCTTCTCCTTGGAGCCGTCGGCGCGCTGAACCACGGTATACGGGGGCCGGGGTTTGCGGGTGTACACCTTGGCCAGATCCGCTTCGCTGATTTCTCCGTTCGGGCTGAGCTTGTTGAAACTGAGGAACATATCGGCAAACTCGGAGTCCGGTCCCTTTTCGAAGTAGTCTTGAAAATAGACGGACAACCTGGAAATATGGTTGACCATAAAATCGATGATCAGATCGAATTCCCTTCCGATCAGGTCGACATCCCTCCAGGTGCCGAAGGCCGGGTCCACTTCATCATAGGTCAACGGGGCAAACCCGCGGTCCGCGGAGGAAGGGTAAAACGGCAGCAGGTGGACGCCCCCCACGGCACGGCTGAAGTAGCGTCGCAGCACATAATGCAGCTCGACGAGATCACCGCCCAGGCTGTCCGGATAGACAATCAGTTGTACTTCGTTTTTTAGGGTCATCGCTTATCCTCCAGTGGCCTTCTCGATAAATTGGTAGTGCTGCATGCCTTCCAAAATTCCGCCGGCACAATAGCTGTCTGCGAAATAGACATTCCGGCCGTCCTTCAGATCCGACAATTCATGGCTGTAGTTGCCCACCACCACAGCGAGGGGCTCGCCGCGCAACATCTCCTCATCGTTTCCCGAGTCTCCGCTGACCAGAAAATGCTTCAACGGGATTTCCCACTTGTAGCTCAGGTAGCGAATGGCCTTTCCTTTGGAGGCCCGATAGGGCAGGATATCCAGGTAGCGGTCGTGGGAGTAAATCAGGTTATACCGGCAGCGGTGGTGCAGCAGACGGTTGTGGATGGCGGACAGTCGATCTTTTCCCGGTTTCATGTAGTAGCTGATCTTGAAGCGGCGCTGGGTTTCCTCATCCTGGTATTCAAGGAAATCGAATGCTTCGAGCAGCCCGACGATCTTGTCCCGGTTCCATCGGCTGGCGATGTGACTGGCCCATCCCGCGCCGGGTTTGCTGCTGTTGCCATAAAAAAGGGCGCTGCCGACCGAACAGATGATCACGTCCGGCCGGGGAATTCGGTATTTCTTGAGGATCGTTCGGGCTGAATCGGCGGTCCGGCCGGTAGCCACACCGAAACCGATGCGGTTCCGGTGGCGTTTCAGCAGACGCACCAGCTTTTCAAGCTGCGAATTGTCGTCGCCGATCAAGGTGTTATCGATATCGGTGACAAAAAAATGATTCAACTTCATCAACCGTCGGCCGACGGGATCCGACGGCTTGGCGGTTGCCAGATCGGAGCTTTGGTTGGCGGCGGTCAGCTTGCCCGCGGCAAGGGCATATTCCCGGGTATGGTTCTTCCACGTGTAGTGTTTGCGCACGTTCATGATGCCGTTTTTCGAGTAGCGTTCCCATAAATCCTTGTCGGCAATAATCTTGCGCAAGGCTGCCGATATCTGCTCCGTGCGGGCGACGTTTACCAAGATGCCGTTTTGGCAGTTGCGCACGATATCGTTGGGTCCACCGTCATCGGTGGCCACGATGGGCAGCCCGGTGGCCGATGCTTCGAGCAGGGTGAGGCCAAAGGGTTCCGTCAGCGCCGGATTGACGAACACCCCTCTTCGTTCGGCGGCGATCCGATACAAGGCGGGCACTTCATATTCGAAATCATGTTTTTTGGGGATGGCCATCTTGCCATAAAGATCATACTTGTCCATGGCCAGGAGCATTTGGGTGAGAACTTCGCGCTCGTTGTCTGCCATGGCATCGATGTCTTTTCGCAAACCGGCAAACACGGCCAGGTTGGCCATGCTCTGCAGTTCAAGATCCTCGCCGTAGGCCCGCACCAGCCCGGAGATATTCTTGCGCTGATCCGGTCGGCTCAGGGCAAGAATCAACGGTTTTTCCGGGGTGATGAAAAAGCGGTTCAACTCCTTGTGCATGGAGGCCTGGGCATAACGGACGTCTTCTGGCTGTTCGGTGCCATCGAGTATGTCATGATAAAACGGATAGAAGGTGTCGATCCCGATGCCGGGCGGAATGACTTGATAGTCGGGGACATCCTTGTGGTGGTATAGGCCGTATTGTTCCTTGATTTCATGCCGGGTGCTGGTAATCACCAAATCGGCCCGAGCAAGGATCTGCTCCTCCGTGTCGATTCGACGGTCGATTTTGAATTTCCTCATCATCTCCGCATCGCTCATTCCCTGATCCCGCAGCCTAGCCTGCTTGGAACGACCCAGGGAATGGCCGGTATATACGAACGACAAACCGAAAATTTCGGCCAGCTGCATAGCCACGTATCCGGCATCGGGGTAATGACCGTGGACGATGTCTGGCAGGGCACGGTTGCGTTTGATGAACTTGATCGTCCTGTCCACAAATTCTTCGAGATGGGGCCAAAGCAGCTCCTTGCGCATGTACTTGCGTCCACCGCACTGGATGCGGACGATGCGAAACTTGTCGTTGACGACCTCGATAGGCTTGCTGTAATCCACTGAGACGCGCTTGTCGGCAATCAGACGGGTGAATAGATCCACGCGTCCGATATCATTATGTGCACTCAGGCCGTTACCCAGTTCCAGGACGTACTTGATCTGCCCGCCGGTATCCGCATCTCTTCCCATTTCCGGGTTTTTCGATCGAATCAGTCCGTGAAGGCTGAACAGCTGGATAGTTGGCCCCTTAGCGGCCATCGGTCTCTCCTTTCATTAGCGGTCTAATATCATGGTAAAACGCATCATCATCGGGCACCGCACCCGCGATTCCGCAGATTCGTGCGGCGAAATCGGATGCCTGACGAAGCGTCTCTGCCCAGGGCACCTGCCGTAAGCATCCGGCAGCCAGGATGGCGGCATATCCATCACCGGCGCCGACCGTATCGACAATGCGGACATTCGTCGCGGTGGGACTGGCGATGGGTCCACCGTGGCTGTAAAACACGCTGCCCCGGCTGCCGCGGGTAAGCGCCACGGCGCCGATCGTAAACGTTTCCATCAACCAGGGCATGACCTCGTTTTCTGCAGGCGGGCCGTCGAACACACGTTGAATGTGCGCGAGTTCCGCTTCGTTGACTTTGAGCAGGTCGGCGTGACGGAGCGATCCGGCCACGGCATGGGGATTGACGTGGGGCGGCCGCAGGTTGATGTCGCAAAAGCGCCTGGCAGCCTTGTTTGTATGCGAGAGAAAGCGCTGAACCTGGTGGCAGGCGGGACCGGTTCGCTGCAGCAGGGTGCCGAAATAAATCATGTCGGCACCCTTTGCACCAGACACGTCGGCGCTATTCAGATCCAGATGGTCGTAGGCGGCATTCGCGCGGATATCGAAATGCGGAATGCCCTGCTGATTCAAATCCACGCGAACCGTTCCCGTGCCATGCCGGGAATCCATCTGGACGTCGGCGAGGTTAAAGCCATTTTTTTCCAACCTATCGATGATGCGCCGGCCGTGCCTGTCATTTCCCACCCGGGTCAAAAAACGAACTGGAAAACCCAGCTTTTTGAGGTGAAAGGCAAAGTTGAACGGTGCACCACCGATGCGTTCATAATCCTGAAAGATGTCGATAAGAATCTCACCGATGACCACGATCACGATAGCCTCCTTCAATGCGCGTAACGGTGCAGAAACGACCACCGGGCTTCGAAATGGACAAGATTGACGACAGTGGGTTGAGCGACAAGGGATCGTGCGGACCGAACCTTGGCCAACCATAATGCCTCATCAGGCGAATTTTTGCAAATCAGAGGGTGATGGACGAAGGACGCGTGACGACCATTGCTCATGGCCATGGAATGGCGGTCTCACCGAGGGTGCGCCCAAAGGAAGACCATCGTCGGGAGGCGGGTTGTCGCGAAAGCCCCGGTAGCCGCAGCGAACACGAAGTCACATCGCGGTTACTTTAAACGGGGTGCACTGGATGGCGATGCTGCCTTTTTTGACCCAGATTCGCACCATGCTCACAGTCGCCCCCTCCAGGTTGACGATGTTGGCCAGCTTCTCCACATGGGTGACGTCATTTTTAATGAATTCCAGGTAAGGGCTCTTCTGGTTATACGGGTCCGGCAACAAGATGATCCGCTCAGGGTCGAGCGGATGTTTTTGCGGCGAACCGGTATACGGCACATGCGTTTTGGAAAGCGATCGAAGATCCTTGGGGATTTTGTATTTTTCGATTTCTAATTTTTCGGCTTTTTGAAGGGAGGTATTGGCGGTCATGGGATACTCCGTAAATGGACGTCTGGTTAGTAATGAATATCGAATTGACTCGACTCGCCGTGGCAACCCTGCCAGGTGACATCCACCTTTTCCACCCTGGACAGGGGCGGACCGGTCTTGCACCAGTTGATCAGGGAAATGACATCCGCTTTGGCACCTTCGGCAATCGCTTCAACCGTTCCGTCACCTTTATTTCTGACCCACCCGAAGACGCCGAACGTCCTTGCCGCCCGCTGGGTCTCCGCCCTGAAGCAAACCCCTTGCACGCGCCCGCTGACGATCAGGTGTGCCCTTGCCTTTTCTTCCATGGCATCCTCCTGAGAAGGTTTTGTTTGTCGGCTTTAGCTGATAGAATATTTCGCGAGCCCTCGGAAGTCAAGGCGATGGCATCAGCGGCCTCAGTCAGTGGATCGCCCATACCGGCTTAAAAATAATCCTGAAGCCCGGGTTGAATCAACTCATAATCCAGAAACCGGTCGCCGCACAGATCAAGGTTTTGAAGGACGTGGCTGTCCGGATGGGCAACGATGGAGATGAACCGCGTTCGCTGCGCTTCATCCAGATAAATTTCGGAGACGACCGGCTGTTTTTCGATGAAAAGCCGTTTTTCTGAGTTGACGCGGACCTCCTTGAAGGTGCGATGGTAGGAAATATGGGGACACAGCAGGGCTTCCGAATAGGTGACCATCACTTTCAGCCCGTCGAACACCACATGCTCCCATAGCTGGGGGTGAAAATACATGTAGTCGTTGCGACCGCCGATGGTCCACCATTGAGGGTTCAGTCCATGACGCGTCATCCGGGCAGCCTGCCGGGAGAGTATGTCCGGGTCACCGACCACAGCAAGGGTTCGAATAAAGCCGCTTTCCGTGATGCTCTCGTGGGGTTTTACCATCAATCGGGCGCTCTTTCGCCGCGCACCGGCGCGTTGGAAGCGTTGCTGGAAGACGGAGGCACAGTAATTGACCGGCAGTTCGATATTCAGGTCAGCGACATGTTGCATCAACGCCAGTGCCGTCAGTTCAGACTCCAGGACCCCCACTTTTTCTCCGTGCAAATAAGTGTAGTTCCGCTTATCCAATTGGTCCCGGTTGAAAGGGTTCAGGCGAAGTTGATGAAGGTTCAAATGATCGACGCCGATTGCTTTCAATTGGGGCAGCAATTCCTTCAACAGTTCAACATCTTCGGGAATGGCAGGAATCTCGACGGTGACAATCGGGATCTGTCCAACCGCCAACCGGACTTTTTTCAGATCGTATGCCACGGCACTGAGATCAAACCGTATTTCGTTCAAGCCGGCAGCGCGTAATTTTTTAACGAGATCCACTGTCAGCAGGGTACCGTTGGTGTACATCCACAGATGAAGCGGGCGTTTTTTGGATTGGTCCACCGCCTGAAGAAAACGCAGGGTCAGTGCCGGTGTCAGCAGGGGCTCGCCGCCGCTGATGCTGATGCCGCGGAAACCGAAGTGGTTTACATATGCGGCATAATCAACGGGCCTGGTAAAGGACATCCGGTTGGTGGTGGGAACGCCGATCGCATCTTGGGAACTCGGGCAGTAAAAGCAACGGCAATTGCATTTGCCGTTGACGAACAGACATGACCAATCCCCTTCCCCGCAGATGCGGCAACCAGGGGACAGGGGACCGATGTGGGGTTTGGTCGCTTTATATGCGAGGCGCAGGCCCGGACCGATGGCATGGAGTCGCTCGCCGCGTTCGGTTTGCGCTGCCCTTGCCCCGGCCGGAGAAATCCAGTTCAAGCGGTCGGCGGTATGGCCAAACTCGGCCAGGTTTGCTGAAACCAGCTGTTGCCGGCAGGCGGCCAGCCGCTGCTCGTTCATTTGACATACCCTTCCACATCACCATGTTTTTCGGTTTTTCGGGTTCTATTAAAGCTGATCGCAGGAATGATGCAAGCATTTCTTTTTTTTTCCCGATCTGATAAATGATCTTAATTGCATTCATCAGGGAACATGCTCTCCACACCATCGCAAAAGGGCTGGTACCTATGATAGTCGACATTCAATCGGAAATCGGCGAATTGGAAGGGGTGATCCTGCACACCCCCGGCCCGGAAGTGGAGAACATGACGCCCCAGAATGCGGAACGGGCCCTTTACAGCGACATCCTCAATCTGTCGGTGGCTCAGAAAGAATACGCGCAGCTGGCGGACCTGCTCGGCACGGTCACCCCAACCTATCAGGTGCGTGAACTGCTCGAATCGGTGCTTGCCGAGCCGACGGCCAAGGCCCCCCTGATACTGCGTATCTGCGAAGCCGAGGGCTGTCTCGACCTTTGCGACGACCTGCTGGCACTGCCCTTGGAAACGCTCGCCCGGCAACTCATCGAAGGGGTGGTGCAACCGCGG
>NZ_JBFELV010000227.1:0-7960 GCF_041551955.1 Desulfosarcina sp. | reverse complement strand
ATTTTAAGATCTCTCCGGTGGACAGGGTGGCCCAAGACAAATGGGACGATTACACGGTCAGAAAGTTTCAGATGCTCAACGAAACCAATCGAACCCTCGCGCCATGGACAATCATTCGATCTGACTACAAAAAATCGGCCCGACTCAATTGCATTAAACACATACTGCTGCAAATCGATTACGCCGGGAAGGTTCCAGATGAAGAGCTTAAAATCGATCCTGAAATCGTCATATCAGGGATCGATGAAATCAAAAACATGGAGGTGAATTTACTGACACCCGTTGAGTTGCCCGGATGAACTGCCCCGCCGCAAGCGGCGAGGTATCACCAAAGGATGAAATCTATTTCATCGTCGCAAGCGACGGGGAATTAGACCCTCAGGGCTGTAATAGAAAGGGCATGCCCGGTTATTTCTTTTTCTTCTTGGCCTTCTTATTGGCCTTGGTTTTTTTACCTTTATCTTTTTTAGCTTTATCCGCTTTGCCCTTATCTTTTTTAAGCTTGCCCTTTTCCCCCTTTTCCCCCTTTTTCTTCTTGCCTTTCTTTCCTTTTTTGTGCGCGTCCTTTATTTTGGCGCCGCTCTTTTTAGATGGCTTGCCTTTCTTGCTCTTCGTCACCCTTTTTTTATCGGAGGAAGGTTTGGCATCGCTGTGTTCAACCCGATCAGGCGCCACCTCACTTACCAGCTGGCAGGCATGTGCGATGACCTGTTTGGCCCTGAATTCACCGAAACCGGGCACATCCGCCAGTTGTTCCGGGGTGGCGGCGGCAAGGTGCTCAGCGGTGGTCAGGCCTACAACTGCTAATTTTTCTGCGGTGGCCGGGCCGATTCCTTTTACCCGGTTCAGGGAAGTGGGCATGGATGAATCCTTTCATACATAGCGTGAACGCGTGTGGATACGGCGACAAACCGATTGCGGATCAACTGATCGGTCATGCAATGGTGTTCGACTGTCAACTGCCCGCTTGAACGAGCTTTTCCGGTTTGCACAAGGTGCCCTTCAACTTAGAGGAACGCAGGCATTTTCCACAGACAAACTTTGACTTGGCCAACAGGACAGAAAGTTCATCCCAGTTGTTTTTCGCGTCGTCCTTATCCCATTTGCACAGTGACTTCTTTTTCAGTTTTTTATCCATAATGGTGTCTCCTTGACGATTTAAAAGCCCGAACCGAAGGGCCGGGGGCGCCGGTCCAATAAATTCTGGCAGACATTAACCATCGATAACACCCTTATCAAGGTTTCGGAGATGATCACAATCGGTCGGCCGGTTTGTTTTTTGGAAAATCAAACGAGCTGAAAGCCAGATTGTCCCGGTCGATGTTCCGCCAGGATGGTGTGTTGAACCGCAATTCGACAACGCCGGCGGTGGGAATATTGGCAATGGGACAAGGGACGAACCGGTTGGCCATTTCGGTAAGAGCGGGGTTGTGGCCGACCACCATCACCCGTTTCCATTGGTCATCGAACTGATGAGTGACCGCTATTATCCGATCCGGCGTACCGTGGTAAAGTTCCGGGGTCTGCCGGATCGCCTTTGGGGACACCTTTAGGATTTTGGCTATTGAAACCGCCGTGTCCATGGCCCGTCTGGCATCGCTGCTGACGATAACATCCGGTCGCACCCCCCTTTTTTTCAGGCGTTTGCCCATTTCCAGGGCAGCCTTTTGGCCGCGTTCGTTCAACGGACGCTGATGATCGGCGAGATGAGGATCTTTCCAACTGGATTTGGCATGTCGAACAATCAGAAGAACCTTCATTTTTTCTCTTGCCTGAGCTGGATTTATTGGAACGTACCTCAAAAACAAGGTTCAGGGCAAGGCACGCAGCAGTGAGAAAGCGGTGCATACAGTTATGGTGGGCATGTTGAGGCGTTTCATAACGCAGCCATGGGCACTTAGATGGTTGTTGAGATATGTTCTAAATATATTCCGGCACATACCGCTTCGACACCAGCGGCATCTGGTCGTCGTAGGCATCAGTTTTATCCCGCCGGGGAAGCTCGATCTTTTCATGCGGAAGATCCTTGTAGGGAATCGCACGCAACAGATGATGGATGCAGTTGAGTCGGGCCCGCCGTTTGTCATCCGATGGGACGATGGTCCACGGGGCGTAGTCGGTATCGGTGGCGGCCATCATGGCATCCCGGGCGCGTGAGAAATCGTACCAACGGCGGCGTGATTCCAGATCCATGGGGCTCAACTTCCACTGCCTGACCGGATCCTCGATCCGCCGTCGAAACCGCCGCTCCTGTTCTTTGTTGCTCACCGTCAGCCAGTATTTAATCAGCGTGACGCCGTCTTCGACCAGGGTCCGCTCGAAGCCGGCACAGTTCTTTTTAAATCGGTTGTATTCCTTGTCGGTACAAAAACCCATCACATGCTCGACGCCCAACCGGTTGTACCAGCTGCGATCGAAGATTACCACCTCGCCCGCAGCCGGCAGCTGGTTCACGTAGCGTTGGATGTATAGTTGGGTTTTCTCCCGATCATTGGGTACCGGCAGCGCCACGGTGCGAAAGACCCGCGGGCTGACCCGTTCGGTGATTCTCTTGATAACGCCCCCTTTTCCTGCGGCATCGCGCCCCTCGAAAACAACCACAATCCGCAACCCCTTATGCCGGACCCAGTCCTGCAGCTTGACCAGCTCCGCCTGAAGCGTGGCCAACGCTTCTTCATATCGTTTGCGGCTGAGTTTTTTGGGCTTATCGGCGCTGCGTTTGGCGTCGGGCTTCGATTGGCCTTTGTTTTTCGTTCCCATGGATCAATCCTCGCAAGGTTGTTGGCTTAGGTGAATTAAGCTAATGATCCATGTATAAAAGATCAAGCCCCCAAAAACACCAGGCGGAATATCTGTCCGGTAGAAGGAAACATCAGGCACCGGGTGACTGGAAGGTCGTAAAAGGTTCACCGCGCCTGGAAGATTGATCCGCCTATCGATTGAAAGGCCGGCGGTTATGATAATGGTCGCTTCGTGCATCTATTTTTTAGCAATCGTACGAACTGCGTGCCAAAATGCCGCGCCTATACATTTTTGCTGCCTTGGTTGATGATTGCGTCCGAAATCAATACAAGTATTCAAAGAAGGAACTCATCCGCAAAATCAAACGCCATCTACAGGATATTGCATGAACATCCCCGATGTCGGCCGGTTCTGCGTGCTTCAGGGTCCGCACAGGGCGGGGCAACTGGCGCCATCACCGATGAGAAAAAAATTAATTTTGGTCAGGATCAATAAAATTAAAGGGTCATTCGAAAGGACTCTCATAAGGCGGGTATTGTTTTTTCCCACTAGGCGTTTTCTCTCCCCAACAGTGCATGCTTTAGTTTTTTGATATCACTGTCAAACCCTCCGAGGGTCGCCTTTCTGCTTTTTAGGAGAAACTTGTTTTTCAGGTTTTCCTGAGCTGCTTTCAGTAGCGCCATCCCACCTTCGATATCATGGTTTTTAAACTGTCCTCTTGCTTTTTCAACCAGCGGGATGATTTCCCCGACTTTTTCCTGCCTGATCATCTTAATGATGGTTTCCGCCTCCTCAAAAGCCGTTAAAATCGCCTTGTGCGTGTATTCTAATTCATCCTGCATTTGTCCTAATGCATCCAGTGCCTCCGCCGTCTTTTGGCTGGGATACGTCTTCTTTTTCCTGGCAAACCGCAGCGCGGCGTTGATGGCTTTGCGGGCGTGTCGGGTTTTTTTGCGAACAAATCGGCTTTTTTCAAAATAACGGAAAATGTCTCGGACTATAAATTCATGGATGGTAATCAAGCCATAGGGCAGGCCGTTTCTTTGATAACGGAGAAATGAAAACATAGACAACCCCACTGTTCAGTTCAAAAAATCTGATTAATGAGCCTATTGGAAACCATCGAATCCGATCAAATTCCCGGCCCGCGTCCATACCATCAAAGTGCTGGGCGGTCAGATCCGCTCCCCTTTTCTCACCCGGGGTCCAATAATCCAAGATCCAGATAGATGGAAACTGCAAAAAAAATGCCAACGCTTTCCAAAATATGACGATTCATCACCCAGTCTGCTTTTCCCATTTGCTGGAATGACCGCTTTGACAGCATCGCGTAGGATAATTGAACTCTCCCCTCGGCAAGCCACCGGGAATATTCCGGCTGCATCGGCAGTGCCGCGAAGCACGGTGTGGATAAAAATCGATTTTCGGTTCGCTCGTGAACGCCGTGGTTTGTCGGAGCCAAGCAAAGATGCCACACATCTAGGCCGCAAGGACGATCTAAAGACTAACCATTTTCAATTATTGAAAAAAGAATAGAATTAAAGTAGGATCCATGATTGAAGATTTGTCGAAACGGTCCAGTAACGGACACGGAAAAAAGCGCAGCACAGCCAAATGATAGGATACCAACTTCAAGGATCTAAAAGTGGAAATTGACAATAGCAGGCGCTATGCGACCAAAGAAATTGACTATTGCATTCGCATACTCACGCATATGGTAGATAACAGTAACGATTTTGTAGCACTGCCAAGAGAAAAACAGATTGAATTGATAAAAATTGCAGGCCAGCTGTCCAGACCGGACTGCCGCCAGTTGAAACAGCGCAACAAAGCCGCTCGTAAAGCCAAAAGAGAACCAATCCTCTCCACGGAAAGAAAGGCGAGAGCGTCAACCGGGATTCGCCTGGCCAGAGAGGAGGCGGTATTTTCCGCGCCGCGCCGGCTCTCAACGCACACCGATTCGACAACGACGCCCGTGGAGTTGCAGTCACCCCGAAATTGTTACGTCTGTAAAGCGGCCTTCACCCGACTGCATTTCTTCTATGACACCATGTGTGCCAGCTGCGCAGAACTGAATTATCAGAAACGGTTCCAGACCGCCGATCTGAGCGGGCAGGTTGCCTTGATAACCGGATCACGGTTGAAAATCGGCTATCAGGCAGCGTTGATGATGCTCAAGGCCGGTGCAACGGTTATTGCTACCACCCGCTTTCCTGTCGATGCGGCGTCAAGGTATTCCAGGGAAAAAACGTTCAACGAATGGGGGGGCCGACTTCACATATATGGACTGGATTTGAGACATACACCCAGCGTGGAGCTTTTTTGCAGCCATATAGAACACACCTATGATCGATTGGATATCTTGGTCAACAATGCCGCCCAGACCGTGCGCCGTCCGCCGGGGTTTTATGCCCATTTGATGCACAATGAAGCCAAAGCACTGCATGAGCTTCCCGAAAAGGCCCAACGGCTGATGATGAATTATCAATTGTGTACTGACCAGTTAACCGCGCCGGCCGTCCCCAATCTGGAGTCAGGGCCGGCCCTGCCGATTACCTGGCACGGGAAGCTGCCGGGAATCGGATTGAGGGCGTCTGCGCAACTATCTCAAATACCCTACGCTTATGACCACTCCTTGCCTGCAGATACGGCTTTTCCCAAAGGGGAATTGGACGTTGACCTGCAGCAGGTCGATTTAAGGACCACCAACAGCTGGCGGCTTAAACTCGGTGAAATTCAGACGACTGAAATGCTTGAAATACAACTGATCAATGCGGTTGCACCCTTTGTATTATGCAATAAACTGGCGCCTTTAATGAAAAAGGACAATACCGGTCAAAAGCATATCGTGAATGTCTCGGCAATGGAAGGCAAGTTCATGCGCTTTAAAAAAGGGGAGCGCCATCCCCATACCAACATGGCCAAAGCGGCACTCAATATGTTGACCCATACGTCGGCCAGCGAGCTCTCCAACCATGGTATTTTTATGAATGCAGTCGATACCGGCTGGGTCACCGATGAAGATCCGGCCCAACTTTCCAAACGCAAGCAGGAGCTGCATGATTTCCAGCCGCCTTTGGATATCGTTGATGGTGCCGCACGGGTATGCGATCCTTTTTTTGATGGAATCAATACCGGTAATCACTGGAGTGGAAAATTTTTAAAGGACTACTTCCCAATTGACTGGTAAACCAAAAATGAAGAGATACCTCTTCCTGGCGGTCATCGCGTTATTGGCCTATGGGTATCTTCACGAGCGAAGTGGTTCATTACCCGGACCATCCTCATCGACATCCGGTGATGTCAGCGTCCTCCAACATGCCTTTAACAACCGGCAAAGCGATCTTCAAGTACAAGGGGAAGGCGTGGTAATAAAAGTATTGCCCGATGATAACAAGGGATCGAGGCATCAACGGTTCATCCTGAGGCTCGGCAGCGGCCAGACATTGCTGATCGCGCATAACATTGATCTGGCGCCCCGGATCAACGGCTTGAGCGCAGGGGACACCGTTGCGTTTTATGGTGAATATGAGTGGAATGAAAAAGGTGGCGTTCTCCACTGGACGCACCATGATCCCGGTGGCCGACATATCGGCGGTTGGTTGAAGCATAACGGCAAGACCTACCAATAGGAGAACCAGATGCAAATCAATGGGCGCATTGAATTTACGATCACCGAAAGAACACCCGATCGGGTGGACGCTGAAATGCCCATTCAAGCTGGCATACTCAATCCTTTCGGCACCGTTCATGCCGGCGCGACCCTCTGGTTGGCGGATGTCACCGCGACGGTCCTCGTGCTCGAAGGCACTGATCCAACCACGGGCATGCAAGGATTTCCGCTGGCAGTCAACCTGAATGCCAATCTGATCGGAAATAGCCGACAAGGACGGTTTCATGCTCAGGCTCAGTACGTAAAGCGCGGCAAGTCGATAAGCATCGTGAGGACGGCGGTAACGGATAAAGAAGGTCGCCTGATTGCCGACGTCACCACCAGCCATATTCCCTCTAAATAATGGAAGAATAACTATGGCCCTCAGCGAGTTTGAAAAAAAACGGATCGAAAAGCTTGTCGGGCAATATGTGGAAAGTAGACGCCCGGCGTCGAACATACGCGGTGAATTGGACATCTCATTCAAAATGACCGGCCAAAGCGTTGAGATTGTAGAGATACGCCCCCAATGGAATGATCCAACAAAAAAAATCGAGGGCTCAATCGCCAAGGCGACTTTTGTGAAGAGCCGGAAAATATGGAAATTGTATTGGATGCGAGCGGATGGGAAATGGCACGCTTATCAGCCCTTCCCTTCATCAGCATCGCTGGAAAAGATCCTGGAAGCCATCGAACAGGATCCGCATGGTTGCTTTTGGGGATAATCACTGCCGAGTATTGGACTACGGTTGCCAGCAGGTTCGCGCCGATAGGACCTCGCCCCAGACACCGGGGGTGCCTCATCCGATAAAAAGGTGAACGTCGCGTGACTATATGGCATTACAAGATATACCTGACCTGACGACTACGAATGATGTTATCAGTCATTGGGTCAGACGGATATTATTTAAGTCTAAATACATCTCAGGTCGCCCAATTTCTGTGATAGATTCTTTTCCCCGATGAAATCTGCACCGAACTGGAAATTCGGCCACCCCCATATGTAGTGATGCTTGGAATTGACCCACGATCTACCGTACCGGCAACGTATGGCAAGTTGATGCAAGAAACGGTGTGGTCCATTTTTGCGCGATTGCCAGACCCTACTTACCTTGCAGCTCAATTTGAATGTCATCCTACACCAACATCTTGAATTCTCCCCTAAAGATGATATTCTAAATGAATTCAAACTTAACAGCTAATTTTGATTCATGCCAACCCGAAGCGCTGTCGAATGTGATTTTGTCCGTGATCGACTTCGGATACTTGTCCCATGGTTAGCAATCACTGGATTCATGGATAATGCAAGTATGGTTGAGGCTGAAACATTGAAAAAATCGAGAAACCCCGAAATTCAAATATCACTTTAAACTCCTTTTAGGCTGTGAGGACATGGAAAAGGTCAAATGTGTCTAATCTGGTATTCCCTAAGCGGGCAAAGATAGTGTCTTCAACGCGATAATTGAAAAGATAATTTGAGAATGGTTCTGTTGCAAAGAAGAAAGGATGAATATGGATAAAAGGGGGGTTCGCCTTTTCCCTATGGCCAGAAACATAATAACAAGT
>NZ_JBFELV010000226.1:0-7995 GCF_041551955.1 Desulfosarcina sp. | reverse complement strand
TTACGTCCGGACTTGATTTCCGGTGCTTTTCCGGCTTTCATCAACGCATCGAGATAATGCGCTTTAAATTGTGCGGCGGTATTGAATTTAAACTCTTTCATAATTTCCTGCTGATGCTTACCGCTTTCGACCATTTTGATTAACTTGGCACCGTCGATCTTCTTTTTAGCCGGCATTTGAATCTCCTTTTTTTAATTCCGATGAATAAAAAGAAACTACTTTTTATAGTTAACACGATGGAAAATAAATCAACTTAGGTATAACAAATATTTTTTCTATTTGACATGAATGTAATAATACAATCAACCTTTTTTTTGAAAAGATACGGTTCATGGGGTCTCTTTTTTGTTTGTTGAACCGATCATGCAGGTAAATTATAGCAGTTATTTAATAACCGGATTAGGCGATTGTTGATCCTTTCCGGTCTCATCTATTGATAATAAACAACCAGCGTCGTTTACTTAAAAAACGTTCATGTCGGGATAATCCAACGCTATCGGCATCGTTTTCGATATCGACAAACACGGCCGTGAGGTTGATGTCGACCTCGATAGCAATGTCGACTTCGAAAGGGGCGTTTCAAGATCACAGAATGGTTGAGTCGATGACATGGGGTAATAACCTTCAACCTGAAAGCAAAACGCTATTCGATCCAATTTTGATTAGGATGAACGGTTGGCTTCCATTTCATCATATGCCTGCGTATCGCCACCGGGAATGACGGTTTTTTGACGCAGGCTTGGTTTTCACACCAATCATGCTTACCTTTTGATTGAGGATAACCGTGAGCGGAGGTCTCGCCGATGGATACCATGCGGTTTCAATCCTGCACATGAAACGGGCAATGTAAGTACTGATCAGGGAGGTGAAACATGAGCCAGTCAAATAAAAATGATAGCGAGCGCTGTATGAGTAGCTGCGAGTCAGCCTACCATGCATGTATGCAAAGCCGGGAACACGAATCGGTTTGCCAGATGAAAAACAACCAGTGCGCCTGCGGGTGTAAAATTTCCTGAAGCTTCAGGACTGGACTAAACGCAGGTAGACCTAAAGACAACGGGCCGCCGGATTTCCGGGGCCCGCTGTTTTTTGCCGCTCACCGTTTAAACCCATTTTAAAAATCGATAAAGGGCTCATGGCGGTGTCAAGCGCCGGCGTAACCTATTTCTCATCAGCCAAACCTACGCCGCTCCTCAATTTTCTCGCCTTACTTGAATTGATCCTCTTCGGTACTGCCGGACATGGCCCCCACCGAGGAATCGCCACTGCTGATCGTATCGATTAACCGGTCGAAGTAGCCGGCCCCCACGAATTTCTGGTGGGTGGTGGCCGTGTAGCCGTCTTCCTTACCGAAGCGAAATTCCTCTTCCTGGAACCGGGAATAGGCCAGCATTCCGTTTTTGCGGTAGTTCATGGCCAAATCGAACATCCCCAGGTTCAGGGCATGAAACCCGGCCAGGGTGACGAACTGGAATTTGTATCCCATGGCGCCGAGTTCGCGCTGAAAGGTGGCGATGGTGGCATCGTCCAGGTTGGCTTTCCAGTTGAACGACGGAGAGCAGTTGTAGGCCAGCAGTTTGTCGGGGAACTTCTCGTGAATGCCCTCGGCAAAGCGCCTGGCCTGATCGATGTCCGGTTTGGACGTTTCGCACCAGACCATGTCTGCATAAGGGGCGTAGGCCAAGCCCCGGGCAATGGCAGATTCCACGCCGTTTTTTACGTAGAAGAAACCTTCGCTGGAGCGAGGTTGGTCGAGAATGAATGGCCGGTCCCGTTCGTCAATGTCGCTGGTAACCAGCTTGGCGGCATCGGCATCCGTTCGCGCCACGAGAACGGTCGGCACGCCGCAGACGTCGGCGGACAAGCGTGCCGCCACGAGTTTGGCCACCGCCTCCTGCGTTGGAACCAGCACCTTGCCGCCCATGTGTCCGCATTTTTTTGCCGAGGAGAGCTGGTCTTCGAAATGCACCCCCGCGGCGCCGGCTTGGATCATCTGCTTCATCAGCTCGAATGCGTTGAGGGGGCCACCGAACCCGGCCTCGGCATCGGCGACGATAGGGGCGAACCAATAGGGGCCGGTCTTTCTTCCGTCAAGCACCTGGATCTGGTCGGCCCGCCGCAGGGCGTTGTTGATGCGTTGGACCACTGCCGGCACGCTGTTGGACGGATAGAGGCTCTGGTCAGGGTACATCTCGCCGGCCAGGTTGGCGTCGGCGGCCACCTGCCAACCGCTCAGGTAGATGGCTTTGAGACCGGCCTCGACCTGCTGAACTGCCTGGTTGCCCGTCAGCGCCCCAAGCGCCGGCACATAGTCCTCGTGGTTGATCAAGTACCAGAGTCGCTTGGCGCCGATGGTCGCAAAGGTGTAGGCGATGGTCAGGTTGCCGCGCAGCTTGAGCACATCTTCGGCAGAGTAGGGGCGGACGATGCCCTTCCAACGTGGATCCTTTGCCCAGTGCGTTTCCAATTCTTCGCGCTCGTCGGCCACCACTTCGTGACAGGTTAATCGCTGGCAGATCTCTTCGGCTTTCTCTTCTATGGTCTTCATCTTGCCTCTCTCCTTTTGTAAAACTTCATTCCCGCGCTGGAGACGCAGCAACAGCCTCCAGCCGCGATATAAAAAATCGCCTCAAACCAACTTATCGCGGCTGGAAGCCGCTCCTACACCCGAAAAGGATGGTCGTGGTAAGTCGTCCATGCGGCACGCAGGTTAAATTATCCCTCCAGATGATCATAGGCCTTCAATGTTAAAAATTCAGCCAAGCTGTCGGCGGCGATAATTTCGTCGAACAGGGCTGCGGCTTGATCGTACTTGACCTGCTGAAAATGGGTATCGCCCGCCTCATCTTTGATCTTCTCCATCTCCTCCTTCATCATCGAACGAAACAGGTCAAGGGTGATCTTCCTTCCGTCGTCGAGGGACGCATCGGGATGGTGGATCCACTGCCACAGTTGAGCCCGCGAAATTTCGGCGGTGGCCGCGTCTTCCATGAGGTTGTAAAGGGGGACGCACCCCAGACCCGAAAGCCAGTTGGCCATGTATTGGATCCCCACGCTGATGTTGGTGCGCATGCCCGGTTCGGTGATGGTACCGGCAGGCACCTTCAGTAAATCCGCAGCCGTGACGTGGACGTCTTCGCGCACGCGGTCGACCTGGCTGGGTGCCGGCATGGCCTTGTCGAACTCCTCCATGGCGATGGAAACCAGACCCGGATGGGCCACCCAGGTGCCGTCGTGGCCGTCGGTGGCTTCACGGGTCTTGTCCGCCCGGACTTTCCCCAACGCCTCGCGATTTTTTTCCGGGTCGCTTTTGATCGGAATCTGTGCGGCCATGCCGCCGACGGCATAGGCCCGGCGGCGGTGGCAGGTCTTGATCGCCAGCAGCGAGTAAGAGCGCATGCAGTGGCGAGTCATTGTGATCTGAGCCCGGTCGGGGAACAGATAGCCGGGAACATTCTTGAAACGTTTGATGAAGCTGAAAATGTAATCCCAGCGCCCGCAGTTCAGCCCGGCACTGTGGTCCTTGAGCTCATAGAGGATTTCATCCATCTCGAAGGCGGCCATGATCGTCTCGATGAGCACCGTCGCTTTGATGGTGCCTGTCGGGATGCCCAGCGCCTCCTGGGCGGCGACGAAGACCTCGTTCCACAGCCGCGCTTCCAGGTGGCTCTCCATCTTGGGCAGGTAGAAGTAGGGCCCGCTGCCCCGGTCCAGAAGTGCCTTGGCGTTGTGGAAGAAGAAGAGTCCGAAATCGAACAGGCTCCCCGAAACCGGCTTCCCGTCAACCAGAACATGTTTTTCCACCAGGTGCCAGCCGCGGGGGCGGACGATGAGGGTGGCGGTCTTGTCATTCAAGCGGTAGGTTTTGCCTTCCGGGTTGGTAAATTCGATGGTCTGGTTGACCGCGTCGCGAAGGTTGATCTGTCCGTCCATGGTGTTCGTCCAGGTGGGACTGTGGCTGTCTTCGAAATCCGCCATGTAGGTCTTTGCGCCGGAATTGAGTGCGTTGATGACCATTTTTCGGTCTACCGGCCCGGTAATTTCAACCCGGCGGTCGGAGAGGTCATCGGGCACGGGGGCCACCGTCCAGTCACCATCCCGGATAGGCTTCGTGTCCGGCAGAAAATCCGGCAGTTTCCCGGCGTCAATATCAGCCTGAACCTTCTCCCGTCGGGCGATCAGTTCCCGCCGACGGGAGTCGAACCGACGGGCAAGTGTCCTCACAAAGCTCAGGGCGTCGGGGGTCAAGATGCTGCTGAACGCGTCGGGGACCGGTGCGTTGATGGTGACGCCATCGGGAATGCGGGTGTTACTCATCTGATTCCTCCTTTTGTGAATTGTCGGAAGGGCCTCATTCATCCTTGAATGTCGGCCCTCCTCGGCGGCCCGACAAGGGGAACGGTCGGGACTGAGTCAGGAACAATAAAGAAATGGTGGTGCCGATATGCGCCGGCAACTGGTCTTCGTGAAACCATACGTCTTAAAGGGTGCTGAACCTATGATCGGTGCCGGCAAACCGATTCACCGCTCCGCAAAAAAACGGTGTGCATGATGTACGAATGAGCATTTTGAGCCGAATTTAAACGCGGGTTGACCAAGCACGATGGTTTTTCGACTGCCTGCCTGTGAGAAACCTGGACAAAGATAATGCTGCGTGGTGGAAAGTAAACCCGGTCAACCATAATGCCGTCATCACAGCCGGTATCGAGGTTGATAGGGGCGGATGTGTCGAATGTGCCCTGAACGGATTTCATCCTGCGCCTTTATCCAGAAGTCCGGCGCCAGCAGGTCGGCGTGCTGGCTTAAAAAAAGGTCCCGATGACCGGGTGAGAGTCCCAGAAAACGGGCAAACTCTTCGGGAAAGACATCGTCCTCCCCCACGGCGTACCAGGGTTCGTCGGCCATCTCCTCCATGTATGTCCGCGCCTGGGGAATTTTCCTGAACCGGCAGGCGGTCAGTGGCACAATTTCATCGTAGTCGTAAAACACCACACGCCCGTGGCGGGTCACACCGAAGTTTTTGAGCAGCAGGTCGCCGGGAAAGATGTTGGCGAATGCCAGATCCTTGATCGCATTGCCGAAGTCCACCACCGCGGCTTCGGTTTTTATACGGGTCTGCTCCTTCAGGTAAATATCGAGCGGGGTCACCCGACGCTCCAGATAAGCGTGGTCGATGATCACGCGATCGCCTACCAGGTGAACGGTCTGTCCGGCTTCGGCTGTGAGGTGATCGATCAGATCGTCTGAAAACCAGCAGCGGTCGAATGAGAGGTGTTCGAAGGTATGGGCCTCGATGAGTCGTCCCACCCGGTAGTGGTTGAACACGAAGTCATATTGTTCGATGACCTTGTTTCGGGTGGTTTTCTTGGGAGTGTCGAAGCGGTCGCGGATCAGTTTGACAACCATTTCATGGTCGGCCATGTCAAACACCACCATGACCATACCCCGCTTGCCCGGCGATAGGCGGAACCCGCCGTCCGTGCACACTGCCGTGTGCCGGCAAACATCTTGGTAAAGCACGGTCTTGCCGTGTTTGAAGTAGCCGATGGCAGAGTAGATCTCAGCTTCAGGTTTGGCAGGCATGATGGATTTGAGAAAACCGACCAGTTCGCAAGGATGGTCCATCGACACGTGAAATGCCGAGCGGGTATAGGAGAAGACGATGCTCAACCCGTCTGTGTCGAGCAGCAGGGCATCCACCTCCACGCCTTCCGATGAATGAAGCAGCGCCAAAGCCAGCGGGATCATCTGTTTTCCCGCCACCACGCGTCCGATGAGATAAGCACCCTGACCGCGGTAGAAGACGTGGCGAATCATTTCGATACGAACCGGCTGGACGCGGCTTTTGATTTGGTTCAGGCTTTTTTCCACGCGCTCCACGATCCGGGGCATGCTCCTTTCAAGGGATGCACGGTCGATTTTGAGGTCGCTGTAATCGGAAAGGATCTGTCGGACCACCGGTTCAATGGTTCCCGCCAACGGGTAGGTCATGAAAACGGAATCCGTCGGGCACGGCAGTGCCGGCTGGCGGTCATCGTGGACGAACTCGATCTGGCGATTCACCCCGACGGTGCCGAAAATGCGGCGGGTGACCGAATTGAAAAAGGTTTCGGCCAACTCCCGGTCATCCATACCCGTGATTCGGACGGCGTAGTCGGCTTTGGCCGCGGACCATAAGGCTTCATCAGCGATCCGGTCTTCGAGCAGGCTGCGGATGTCGATTGCTGTCTGGTCGACGACCGTTGCGTATAGATTGAGCCTTTCGGTGGTGTCGGCTTGGACCCGTTCCCACTGGCGGTTCATGAATCGTCCGGGTGCACGCAGCGTAATCCGGCGAAAACGATCCTCATAGTCCCAGAACCGCTCATGGATGCAGCTGGAACAGTTTTGTGCCAATGTTTCGATCGTCATCTTCAGGCTACTTGATCGGGGCCGGGCTGCAAAGATGGGCCTCTTCCATCGCCACGCGGCCGCACCCATTGCATACATATTTCATTTCCGCCAGCTTGTCCTTGCAGACGTGCTTGACGTCAACTTCCGCTGTCCCGCAGAAGCTGCATTTTTCTTTGTCCCCGCAGGGATTGCACAGATGCCCCGGTGATTCGGCAATGGCGCCGCAACTCTTACATGTGTAGGCCATAACGAGACTCCTTTTTTCATTGGGTGGACAATGGCATAAAAATGATGCCTGATCGGACAATGTCAAACCGAGCAGGCCTTCAGGTGATGGCCGCCGGTATCTCCGAAGTCTCCCGAATTGAATTTTATACCGATGATTCGAACAGGCCGGGCGATGGCCATTGCCGCCCCTTGGGTTTGATCGCGGCGAAACGGCTATGTTTTTTCTTGAGTAAACGCCTTGGTCGGCCGAACTATGGGGGCAGTACCGGCAGTCGACGGCGGTCGGCAAGATGGTCCATTTTCGCTGACATGTCAGGTGCTTTTCGTATGATGCACGCCGCTGCGTATTGAACCCTCCCCGCGGCAAACCGCGGGGAGGGTTCACCGGAAGGATAAAAAAAGCGATTTCTAGTTCGCTCGCCAACCCCGCCGCAAGCGGCTGGGAATGCGCTCGCTATCGCGGTTCAATTGCAGGCCGTTCGGTGTGCGTTGGTAGTGGAAATCATAGACAGGCCGGGCCATTGCCCGAGAATTAAGGAAGGGTGCATGATCTACTTCGTTTTAGGGTTGATCGGGGCTGTCATGGGCAGCTTTTACCTCTATGGCCGGGGTGATTTTCTGCTGGGCGGCGTTATCGGTCTGCTGGCAGCGGCGGTCATTAATCAGCGGAACGGGCTACTCGCCCTGAAAACCCGACTGGCGGCCATGGAGACGCAGATCGCTGGTTTGCTTTCCGGCGAGACAGGTGCTGGACCGGTGTCATCCGGCGACGCGTCGACCCCGTCTCGAGCGGCTCATGCCGGCCGCGGCAGTGACGCGGACGCGTCTGGGCCGGAAGAAGCACCCGCAGCGGCGGCTGCAGTTGAAACGGCGACGGTGCCCGCACCTTCCCCGAATGCGACCACCGAGATCCCTTCTCTGGAGCTGGAATTGTCCGACGCAGCCATCGCTGAATTTGCCCTGCCGACGAAACCACCGATGCCGGATCGGTCGTCACAGCCGTCGGGCGGTCTGGGCGACTCGATAAAAGAATTTTTCTTGGGTGGCAACCTCATGGTGCGGGTGGGAGTGGTGGTTCTGCTGTTTGGCTTCGCCTTCATGGTGAAATACGCTGCCGCCCGGGACCTGGTGCCGCTTGAGATTCGCCTGACGGCCGCATTTGCCGCCGGCATCGGGCTGCTGCTTCTGGGCTGGTGGTTGCGCATCCGTCGATTCGGCTATGCGGTGACTCTTCAGGGCGGCGGCATCGGCGTGATGTACCTGACCCTCTTTGCCTCCGCCCGACTCTTCCACATGGTGCCGCTGACCCTCACCTTCGGGGTGATGGTGGGCCTGGTGATCTTTTCCGGCATCTTGGCGGTGCTTCAGGATGCC
>NZ_JBFELV010000225.1:0-7999 GCF_041551955.1 Desulfosarcina sp. | reverse complement strand
GTCCGGGCAGACGTCGGGTGCGCCCATGGCCACGATCAGCCTGCGGCAGCGCGGGCAAGTCCAGGCCGGAATCTGGTGGCCCCACCATATCTGGCGGGAAATGCACCAGTCTCTGATATTTACCATCCACTCGTAGTAGGTCTTGGTCCACGATTCGGGGATAATGCGCGTCCTGTCCGTTTCGACGGCTTCGATGGCTTTTTCGGCCAGTGGTTTAACCTTGACGAACCACTGGCGTGAGAGGTTGGGTTCGACCACGGTTTTGCAGCGGTAGCAATGGCCCACGCTGTGCCGGTGAGGTTCCACCCGTTCCAGCAGACCTTCGGCCTCCAGCGCTTCCACCACGACCTTGCGGCAGGCAAAACGGTCCATGCCTTGGAACCGGCCGGCCGCCTCGGTCATACTGCCGTCATCGGCGATGACCTTGACGCTGGGCAGGTCGTGGCGCAAGCCGATATCAAAGTCGTTAGGGTCGTGAGCCGGCGTTACCTTCAGGGCGCCGGTGCCCGTGGACAAGTCCACATAAGCGTCACGGACGATGGGGATCTCACGATTCATTAGCGGGAGGATCACGCCTTCGGCGGTCAGACCCGCATAGCGTTCATCCTCCGGGTGAACGGCTACGGCGGTGTCCCCGAGCATGGTTTCAGGACGGGTGGTGGCCACGACCACCGAGCCGGATCCGTCTGCATAGGGGTAGCGGATGTGGTAGAAGTGGCCGTCCAGGTCTTCGTGCTCAACCTCCAGGTCGGACAAGGCGGTGTGGCAGCGGCAGCACCAGTTGATGATGTAATTCCCCTGGTAGATCAGTCCTTCGTCGTAGAGTTGGACGAACACTTTTCTTACGGCCCGGGAGAGCCCCTCGTCCATGGTGAACCGCTCCCGCTCCCAGTCACAGGAGGCACCCAGCCGCTTGAGCTGATTGATGATGGCATTCCCATATTCCTTGCGCCAACCCCAAACGGCCTCGATGAAATTCTCCCGTCCCAACTGATGCCTGTCCGTACCCTCTGCGGCCAGCTTTTTTTCCACCACGTTCTGGGTGGCAATTCCGGCATGGTCGGTTCCGGGCATCCACAGGACGCTGTCCCCCTTCAGTCGGCGATAGCGGCACATGATGTCCTGCATGGTGTTGTTCAGTGCATGGCCCATGTGCAGCACACCAGTGACGTTGGGTGGGGGGATGACGATGGAATAGGTCTTTTTTGTCGTGGCCTCATCGGCGGCGAACAGGTGCGCCTGTTCCCAGTAGGCGTACCAGCGTTTCTCAACTGCTTCGGGGGAATAACTTTTGTCCAGCAAATCGCGGCTCATGGGCTACACGCTCCTTGTGCAAAACGGCCCGGTATAGGCGTTAAGGTAATTAATTGGGGCTGCGTCATCGGTCGTCGCGATATTACCATGCGGCTTCCTCAATTCATCCTTGCCAAATTTACTATCTTAACGCCTATGTGTTACCCAGGTCGAGAAAAATGAAAAGGGGATTAAGGATAATCCCCGTTTAAGATTGTTGAATGCTGATTGAGGTTGGTTGACTGACTATCCGATCATATCGTCGTCATCCTCCAGGAGAGCGTTTTTGATTCTAACGATTTCTCGCGTCACGGTTTTTTCGATGGTTCGGATCAGCAACTGTTCGATCCTCTCACCGTAAATTTTCTCGATGGTTCGCTCAAGTGCCGCTTCGACCTGGGCCTCGGTCAGCGGGACCGGCTCCGGCGGCGGCACGGGGTCAAACAGCGGAGCCGCCGGGGGGGGCGCGACCGGTTCGGGAATATCCGGCACGTTTTCCCCTTGGTCGCCAACCTCGCCGATGGTAGATTGGTTATCATCGAAGGCCATGAAGTCGCTGTCCGGACCGGCTGTTTCGGCCGCCTCCTCGGGAGTTTCGACATCAAAGGCACCCCCTGCGTCTGTCAATACGGCTTCAGCCCTACTTTCCAGCGCTGTAAATTCATCGTCGGATTCAGACTTGGACCCTGCTTCTGCCGCTTGTGGTTCCACGGCATCCAGCAGGTCGATAACTGGGTCATCCGCCGGCACCATTTCATCAGTTCCATCAGGCATCGGGTCCGGCGCCGTCATTCCGGTTTCGGCGGTGTCGCCTTCCGGGGGGGGCGCCAGGTCCATCAGGTCGATGACGTCATCCTCATCCTCGCTGGCTTCGTCGGTCTCGATCAAATCGGCTTTGGTGGTGGTGGCCACATTCACGAGATCGATCACCACTTCCTCAACTTCATCATCGCTTGATGCGGTGGTGGATTCCGCTACCGGTGAGATGGCAGGTGCTTCCGGGGAGGCGGTCAAATCCGTCAGATCGATGATTTCATCATCCGTCACTTCCAACGCGTCTGCGGTTTCTTCTTCCGGCAAGGCGTTCACCAGGGGGGGTGCCGCTTCTTCCGGTTCAACCACGGCTTCCATTGCCTGATCCGGCTGTTCAATAATGTCGTTAAGATCGATGACGTCGTAGCCATCGCCATCTTCGACAACTTCGGTCAAATCAATGACGTCCTTATCGTTCAGGTCGGTACCGCTTTCCGTCTGCGGATCGGGCTTCTGGCGACCATCCATAAGTTCTCCCCCATTAACCATGGTTGAAAATATCACGTTTTCGGTTACACCCGGTATCATTCAGGTTTTGCCATGCAACCATCGTTGTCGGTGACGATCGAGGCAGAAATATGGATACCGGGCAAAATATTGTCGAAAAAACGCTACCATAAGGTGTAAACCCTGTCAAGTTATTTGGATCCTTGACAAAATTTACAATTTCTGAGCCCGTCCGCGGGGCGTCGATCGATTATAAACTTCTCATCTTTTGGCATTGCATTTCCGATTGGCACGAACGGTGTCCCACGAGTAGATAGCCAGGGCGGCCCAGATAAGGCCGAATGTCACCGCCTGAATTCTGGTAAACGGCTCTCCGAACATGGTGATTCCCAATACGAGCATGCCGGTCGGGGCGGTGTATTGGATGAATCCCAAGGTGGCCAGGGTGATGCGTCTGGCGCCGAGGTTGAAAAATAGCAAGGGCGTCGCCGTGAGGATCCCTGTGCCCAATAGCAGCAGATCGGTGTTAATCCCGGAATGCAAAAAAGCCCCGGATTTGATTTGATGCAGGTGGAGCACCCAAATGCCGGCGGGAACGGTCAGCAACAGGGTTTCCACGGTCAGGCCCACCAATGCGCCGACGGCCACCACCTTACGGATCAGTCCGTAAACCCCGAAACTGGACGCCAACGCCAGTGAGACCCAGGGCAACACACCGAACCGAAAGGTGAGATTCAGCACGGCCAGCGCTGCAAGGACCACTGCCACGGCCTGGGCCCTTCGGAGCCGTTCGCGAAGGAAAACCATCCCCAGGAGGATGTTGACCAATGGGTTGATGTAGTATCCCAAACTGGCCTGAAGCACCTGGCCGTTGTTGACTGCCCAGATGTAGATGAGCCAGTTACCGCCCACCAGTATGGACGTGATCAGGAGAATGGAAAGCATTTTGGGGCTTTTAATGGTTTTTTTTAATTCGGTCCACCGGTGGGACAGACATACCAGCGGCATGAGAAAAGCAAATGACCAGAGGATCCGATGCAGAATGATCTCGAATGCGCCCACACCGTGAAGGGCTTTCCAATAGATGGGACTCAGCCCCCATATAAGAAAGGCAAGGAACGCGAAAAGGGCTCCGACCCCGGAGCGTCGACCCGCCATAAGTTGGTTGTCATTCATCAGCGGTTCATTAACCCCCATTCGGATTGGCAGAAGAACTCTAGTATCAGAAACCGGGGGGTGGTCAATAGGCAATCTTTCCTTTTTTGGCCCCCATGGGTGTGGACCGTTAGCCATGCCATTAAACCGGGCTGCCGCGATAGTATCGATCAGGAACCTGATCTCAAAAATAGTCTGAGTGCCCATGGCGGCGCTATGAAACGGCTCAACATGTTCACCACCTACCTGGTTGCTGCGCTTTTTCGCCGTTGCATGCCTTGCCCTGAACCCTGCCCCTTGTTTTTAAGACAGATTCAACTGATTTTGCTTGTGCTCAACCGCCCCAGCAGGTACGCTGTATGATTATCATGAGCTATCAACAGTAAATGATCGTCAATCAAACGGAAACCGGGTTGAGCGGTATAACTTAGAGACGACGGCTCTGGAAGGGTCAATAAAAGCCTATCAACCGTTGAGGGTGAAAACATGGAAAAAGTTTTTGATGGCAAAAAAGCAGCGAAATTGGGGACGGTGGCGAATCCTGCCGTCATCACCGTACCCACAGCGGAACGAGTGAAAGAATTAGAATCCGTTTTCCAGGAAAACGGGTGGAGATATACCATCGAATTGGCGCCGGATCAACCTGAGGATATAAAAGACCTGGAGATATTATTGAACCCGCTGAAGACGAAGGTTGTCGACAAGCGTGTGGGGCGCAATGAACCGTGCCCATGCGGAAGTGGCAAAAAATATAAAAAGTGCTGCGGCCAATGAGAAAAGCTCCGGAATAAAATCGATATGAACCCATATTCGGCAAGGAGGCGCCTTTGTTGGTTTGGGTGCCTCACCCTCCTTTTGTTTCCACAACCCTCCTTTTCTGGCGAGATAGAGCTGTTCAGTTCGGTTGCTGAAGAGTATAAAGATGGCCCGGATGTGGAACTTTTAACAGCGATTGCAGGTAAGCTGAATGCGAAGCTGAGTTTCAAGCGCGCGCCTTTCAAAAGACGTCTTCAGTTAATGAAGGATGGAGAAATCGACTTTATGTCGGGCCTGCTGAAAAATGCTGCGCGTGAAGAATACATTCACTACGTCTCCCCGCCGTATAAAAAAAGGTCGGACACCGTTTTTTTCTTGCCCAAAGGAAAGCGGCATTTGCTTCAAAAATATGAAGACTTGTACGCGTTGAAGATTGGAACGAACCTGGGTTCCAACTATTTTACGCAGTTCGACAACGACGCAAAACTGAAAAAAGACGCTGTTTCCAGCGGCGTCCCCAATTTCAGGAAGTTGCTGCTGGGGCGCATCGATGCGGTTATATACGCCGAGGCGGGAGGAATCGATCTGATTTATAGGATGGGTATCGCGAATCGCGTCGAGACGGCAGACTTTCGGTTTGCCCAGGAAAAAAAGGTACACTTTGGTATTTCAAAGAAATCCAACTTGATGATCAACCTTTCTAAGATAGAATCCGTGATCGGGGCGATGATTGAAAGCGGAGAGATCAACGGTATCATCGTCAACTATTACCTCAACCGCAACTTGCCTGTACCGGCGATGTAAGGCGAAAAGGCCAATGGACACGAGGCAACGTTTGATCGCCTGAAGACGCGGATCGAGCTTCCTGCAGAGCATCGCCAGGGAAGCTACTTGGTGCTTTCCGGATAAATACGCTCGAACAGATCCTCCGCTGAGTCCGAGGCCAGCCCTTTAAGAATTTCATACTGGTCAAGGGCGAGTTTGCGGCGTCCCTGGTTGAAGTATATCATACCAAGGTTGTAGTGGGCGGCAGCCATCCGCGGATTGGCACGAATGGCAAGGGTGTATGCACGAATCGCCGCTTCGGTCCGGTCCATGCGGTGGTAGGTGACGCCCATGTTGTAGTAGATCAATTCGTTGTCCGGTTCCAGGCCGCCGGCTCTCGTGAACAGCACCATCGCTTCCTCGAACCGCCCGATTTTTCCCAGTGTGGCTCCCAGATCGAGCAGCGTCGGCATGTGGTCAGGTTGGCGGTTCAGTATCTCCCTGAATGTGTCGATCTGCTCTCCGGTGCGTTCCAACGCACCGTAGGCTCTGCCTAATTCGAACTGAGCCCGCAGGTTGGTCGGATCGACACGAATCACCTCCTTCAGGGCGGGGATGACCCGGTCGAACTGACCGATGGCCTTGTAGTACATGGCAAGGATAAAATGGGCCAAATCATTGTCCGGGTCCTGCTCGATGGGTCGCTTGTAGGCGGCGATGGCCTCTTCCTGCTGATCGAGGCCGACATAGCAGCTGCCCAACCCGTACCAGGCCTCGGGATCGTCCGGACTGGCTTCAGCCGCCCGTTTAAAATAGGTCAGGGCTTCTTCGTATTCTCCTTGTATGGTCAGCCGGGAACCCTTGCTGCACAGCGCCGCCGCCAGTGCCGGACCCTGGCTCGAGTCTCGAATGGTCCACTCGGTAATGGAGGGTTGCGACGCTTCGTCGGTCAGCATCTCGAGTGCGTCCACGGAGACGGCAAAGTTGAGATTCTGACCCCTGGCCACCTGAAAGGTGACCACGCCGACCACTTTTCCGTCCTGATTGATCACCGGACCGCCGCTGGATCCCCGGGAGATCGGTGCAGTCAGTTGAAACACCTTGCCGCCGACCGGCATCTCACGCACAGCCGAAATAATCCCTTCGGAGACGGTCTGTTCCAGACCCATGGGGCTTCCGACCACGAAAACACTGTCCGCTACGGCGGGTTGCTCCCTGGCAAGAACGACAGGCGTCACCCGGATGCCCGCGATGTCAACGCGGACCTTGATCAGGTCGACCAGCCGGTTTTTGGCCAGGACCGCTGAGACCGGATATTGACTGCCGTCCACGGTTCGGATGCTTGCGCTGTAGGCACCCTCCAATACGTGGAAATTGGTGACCAGTATACCGCTTTCTGAGATGAAGAATCCGCTGCCGATGGAAGAAATCTCTCCATCCACATCGTAGTTAACGACCGTCACCACCGATTGTTGTATCGGCCGCACCAATTCCTTCAGATTCCCCGACGGTTGCCGCAAAGGCTCAGGCCCGTAGGAACAGCCCCCGCCAGCAAGCGCCAAGGCTGCAATCATTAGCGTGACCAGGCGAATACGGCTCATGAATACCCCCCCCCATCGGCAATCGCCAGACGGACGACCGCACAACATTGTCATCTCCAACTATATGGACCTTTTCGGGCTTTTCAACCGGACCCGTGCCGGTGGTTGATTCGGTGGCCCCTTTGATCAAGCGTCCGATGGTGGGAATCAGCCGAAAGGGGCTTGAGCGTTGTTTGCTTTGTTTGGCCGCGCCTCTCTATTCGGCGGCCTCGGCACTCGGTGTGGAGAGGTGGCCCCCCAGCGCATTGAGGAGCAAGGTGATGGGACGGTCTTCTTCGCTGTTGCCGGTGAAGCGGATGGGACCCGGGTGACGGTAATGATCCTCTTCGGGCGTTGCTGCCAGCCATTTGTCGCGGAAGGTTTTCACGACCCGGAATGCCGGCGAGTTGACGTCCACCACGCTTTTCTCCAGCACCAGTTCGAGTTTGCTTTTGCGCTCCTCCAGGTGCATGAGTGGAGCGATGGGAATACCGACGGGAATCCAAGCGCTAAAATCCTGCTCCAGGTTCAAGATGGCGGCCATCTGGCCGGTGGCGCCGTTGGCGATCAGGCTGAACACGGTCTGCCCCAGGTTGTAGGTATAGGTACAGTCGAATCGCGTGGGGTCGCTGCCCCGGCCGTCGTAGCCGTAAAAGTGGGTCTGGGTTTTGAATTTGGGAACGGACTGTTCGAAGATTTTCTCGATGGGTGGCGGAATCATGTCGTCGTTGCCGAGGAAACCGGCTCTGACCAGCACGGATTTGAGGGTTTTCTTGGAGATGATGGTTTTTTTGATCATCAGGTACCGGGCTTGCTTCCAGTTTTCGAAAAGAATAGGTCCATACAGCTCCGGGTCCAGGCCCCCTTTTTGCAGCGTCTTGACGAAATTTGCGTCTTGGATGCCGATCTTGTAGTGGCCTTTTTCCTTCAGGATGCCCAGGTAATCTTTCACCAGGTCAAGCAGGACTTTTTCCGTCTTGACCTGGGAGAACTGGAAATTGCCGTGGCTGTCCCTTTCAGTGAGCAGCCCTTCCTGAAAAAAAGCGGGAATGTCATTGAACAACTCGTCGTCTCGGGCATTCCACACATTGTAGGAAACATCCTTGCGGATACCCCGCACCAGCCGGCGCAGGTATTCCAGTTTGTCTTCAAGGTTGGGAAAGGTGTGGTGAAAGTCTCGATCGTGCATC
>NZ_JBFELV010000224.1:0-8014 GCF_041551955.1 Desulfosarcina sp. | reverse complement strand
CGAATCCCTGGCGTCCATCATCGACCGCAAGCCAGAGGAAAGAGAGCCTAAAAAGAAACCCGTGGGGACAATTTTGGCAAACCAAAGAGAGACATAACAGGCCATGAAACGATTGAATGTCAAACACCGGGTAGTCATCGGGCTTTTGGGCTTGACGATCAGTGTTGTCATGTTGGGTTTTTTTCTCGGTATTGTGCCGGATCGAGCCCTTGCCGTGCGGCAGGGGCGAACGGTGTTGGCCGAGGCTATCGCCGTGCACACGACATCGGCCGTGCTGTCCAACGATTTTGGTTACCTGAAAAATAATTTTGAAGTGCTGGTGGACAGAAATTCCGATCTGTTGTCGCTGGGCCTGCGCCGGCACGACGGGGCGGCGCTGGTCACGACACCTGGACATGCCGATCGTTGGCAGGCGATGAGCGGTGAACACTCGATGGATACGCAGGTGCGGGTGCCCATCTGGTCCGGCGAACAGAAATGGGGGCAGTTGGAGCTGCGATTCGAGGCCTTGGATCCCGGTGGTCTCATCGGGCTGACGCAACATCCGATGCTTCGGATGATCGGGTTCATGGGCCTGCTCTGCTACATCGGCTTTTACTACTATCTGGGCAAAGTGCTGCGACAACTGGATCCGTCCCGGGCCATTCCCGGGCGGGTTCGCTCGGCCCTGGACACGTTGGCCGGCGGTCTTCTGGTGCTCGATCACAAAGAACAGATTGTGCTGGCCAACAAATCCTTCGCTGCCATGCTCGGCAAGGCCTCGGACAATCTTCTCGGATACCGGGCCGGCGACCTACCCTGGATGGATAAAGCGGGCAAGAAAATCAAACCAACCGAGCGACCCTGGGTGCAGGCGCTCACCAGCGGCGAAGCCCAGATCAACCGAACCCTGCGACTGCGTCGCGCGAACCGGACCTGGTTGACCTTCAATGTCAACTGCTCCCCGGTGCTGGGTGCCAGCGGCAAATACGCCGGCGTACTGGTCAGTTTTGACGATATCACGCAGTTGGAGAACAAGGAGATCGAGCTGCGCCAGTCCAAAGAGGAGGCCGAAGCCGCCAACCAGGCCAAGAGCGTCTTTCTGGCCAACATGAGCCATGAAATCCGAACGCCCATGAATGCCATCCTCGGCTTCACCGAAATCCTCAAACGGGGGTTCGGAAAAGACCCGGCGGACAGCCTGCGGTACCTCAACACGATTCACGCCAGCGGCACCAACCTGCTGGAACTGATCAACGATATCCTGGACCTCTCCAAGGTCGAATCCGGTCAGCTGGAAATGGAGGCGGCCTGGGCCGAACCCCACCGGATCATCCACGAGGTGCTGCAGATGCTGGGCCTCAAGGCGCAGGAGCAGGGGATCCGGCTGACTTTCGAGGCACACAGTGCGCTGCCGCAGCAGATCCAGACCGACCCGGCGCGCTTTCGGCAGATTATCTTCAACCTGGTGGGCAACGCCATCAAGTTCACCGAGCAGGGCCAGGTCACGGTGGTCTGCCGTTTCGCGTCCGCTTCATCCAAATCCCTGCTGTCGGTCGATATTACCGACAGCGGCATCGGCATTGCCGCAGATAAAATCGAAACCATCTTCGACCCCTTCACCCAGGCCGACTCGGCGATCACGCGCCGTTTCGGTGGAACCGGGCTGGGCCTTTCCATCAGCCGCAAATTCGCGCGGGCATTGGGCGGCGACATCACGGTCAAAAGTGAGCCGGGCAAGGGCAGCACATTCACGGTGGCCGTGTCCACGGGTGATGTTCAAGCGGTGCCGTTCCTTCAGCCGGACGAGGTGGAGAAGGCAGCGCAGGTGCAGACCGCTACTGAACAGACAGCCTGGCAGTTCCCCGAGGCGCGTGTATTGGTCGTGGATGACGGCGCCGAGAACCGGGAGCTGCTCAAGCTGCTGCTGCAGGACGCCGGATTGACGGTGGATGAGGCGGAGAACGGCCAGGTGGGGGTGGAAAAGGCCACGGCCCAGCCGTACGACGTGATTCTCATGGACGTCAACATGCCCGTCATGGATGGGTTCAGCGCCACCCAAAAGCTCAGACAGCAGGGTATTGAGACACCCATCATCGCACTGACCGCCAACGCTATGGCCGGTTATGAGCAGGAGTGTCTGGACGTGGGCTACTCCGGATATCTCTCCAAACCGGTTGACCTGGATCGCTTTATGGCGCTGATGGCGGAGCTGCTGGGGGGGCGACAGGTATCCTCCAAAAAGGAAGCGGCTGCCGTCCCGGCTGCAGCGTCCGCACCCGACAACAGGATGAACCGATCCCCGTCAGCAGACAGCGCACCCATCCGTTCCACACTGCCGGAAGGGAATGAAAAATTTCGCAAGCTGATCGCTCAATTTGCCAAGCGGCTCGACGAACGCCTGAAAAGCGTGGCGCGATCCCACGCACAGGGTAACCGCAAGGAGATTGCCGACTTTGCCCACTGGCTCAAGGGTGCCGGCGGTACGATCGGTTTCAACGAATTCACGGTGCCGGCGGCCAACCTTGAAAAACTCGCCAAAAACGGATCCAACGACGCCGATCTTCAGCAGGCGATCGAAGGCCTGAACGGGCTGGCGGCCCGCCTGGTGGTACCCGGCATCGGGCCGATGGTTGCAGCTGCCCCATCCGCCACCACCTCGCCAGAGCCATCAGGCACAACGGTGTTGGCCGCCAGCAAACCGGAAGCGGCCACCCGCCAACCCGTGACGTCGCGGTTGGCATCCATGCCCCAATTCCAGGAGGTGATTGCCAAGTTTGCCGACAAGCTCGACGCAGAGCTGGTCAAGGCCCAATCGGCCCTGGACGCTGGAAACCTGGAAGAGCTGGCCCTGTTTGCGCACTGGCTAAAGGGATCCGGCGGCACGGTGGGCTTTGACGATTTTACCAAGCCCGCCGCCCGGCTGGAAACCTTTTCCAAAACCGCACAGCCGGAGCAGGCCGGCCAGGTTCTCGAGCAGGTAAAGCAACTCTCGGCGGCCATCGTAGTGCCGGGTATGGCAGCGGAGCACGCGACAGGGACTCCATCGACGGCACAGCCATCGGTACAGTAGAAAAACCAGAAAAAACAAATTACAAAAAACAAATTACAAATAAATTCCAAATCTCAAGAGACATAAAAACCGAAAATTTGGGATTTGGTTGTTTGGTGTTTGTTATTTATTTGTTTTTTGGGATTTGGGTATTGGCTACCTTCGATAGGAAGGACAGCTTAATAATAGAAATCGTGGGTTAAAAACCAGCGCAACCAATAATTATTCCCTCAGGTATACGCGTTAAAGGCCGACAATACATTTGTGAGGCTCTATCATGTAAGGCGCCACAACCCCATTTATGGACAGGAAGAAGATAGGAAACAGGCACACATGCAATCAGCGACTGCCAAAGCGAATTCATCGGAGCTGCAGGAAGCGTCGGCCATTAGTGAGGATAATGATCAGCAGCTAAATGCCAGCATCGTCATTGTGGATGACGAGTCCACCACCATGGAAGTGGTCAAGGCCTATCTGGAGGAGACGGGGTACCGCAACTTCGTTTTGATCGAAGAGTCGATCCACGCCCTAGCCACCCTTGAACGCCAGCGGCCCGACCTGCTGCTGCTCGACCTGAAAATGCCTCACGTGTCGGGCTTCGACCTGTTGCGGGACATCCGGATGCATCCGAAACTCAGCCACCTGCCTGTCATCATCTTGACGTCATCGTCCGACAACCAGGATAAATTGCAGGCCCTGGACCTCGGTGCCACCGATTTTTTGGCCAAACCGGTGGATCCGAGTGAACTTCGGTTGCGGGTGCGCAACACCCTGGCTGCCAAGGCATACCAGGATCGGCTCACTTTTTATGACCCGTTGACTCGGTTGCCCAACCGGCACCTGTTTATGGAATCTCTAGATTGGGGGTTGACATCCGCCAGAGAGGACGAGGAGAAGCTGGCGCTGATGTGTATCGAGTTGGACCAGTTCGACAAGATCCGCGATACCATGGGGCTATTGGCCGGCGACGAGATCCTGCGGCAGTTTACCCTGCGTTTCCAAAAGGTCATCAAGGGTATCGATATGATGGGGCGGATGGAGGTCGATGAATATGTCCCGGTCAATCTGTTCCGTCTCGACGGCGGCGTGTTCACCCTGATTCTGCATCGCATCCATAGCGAACGCGATGCAGCCGGGGTCGCCGCGTGTCTGTTGGAAGCCGTTCGATCCGTATTGCTGGTTAAAAACACCGAGCTTTACCTGACGGCCAGTATCGGTATCGCCGCCTACCCCACAGAAGATGGCGACAGCCATTCCATGCTGCAGTTGGCATCGAGTGCCAAGGATCATGTCAAGGCCAATGGCGGGGGGTCCTTTCAATTCTCTTCGCGCCGGATAAACACCCAGTATCAGCAGCGCCTCAGTCTCGAAGCCAGGCTGCGCAAAGCCTTGGATCGCAATGAATTGATGCTGCACTATCAACCCAAGGTAGATGTTCAAACCAACCGCATTGCGGGTGTCGAGGCTCTCTTGCGGTGGCAGGTCAATGAAGCCACCATGATACCACCGGACAAATTTATCCCCATAGCCGAGGAGACTGGTCTGATTATTCCCATCGGGCAATGGGTGATGGGCGAGGCCTGCAGGCAGTTGTCAGTCTGGCAGCGAGGCGGCAAAGTGCCCATCGGCATGGCCGTCAATCTATCCCCGATTCAATTTCAGAACAAGCAGATGCCCACTGTTTTCAAACAGATTGTCATAAACAGCGGTGTGTCCCCACAATTGATGACCCTTGAGGTCACCGAAAACATGTTTTTAGACGATATCGATCGAAAAATCGAATATATGCGTCGCCTGAAGGACCAAGGCATCAAATTGGCCCTGGATGATTTTGGAACCGGGTATTCTTCTTTGAGTTATCTGAAAAAACTACCCTTGGACGAACTGAAAATCGATCGCTCATTTTTTATCGATCTGTTTAAAGACCCTAAAAGCAGCGCACTCGTCTCTACCATGATTTATCTGTCGCGCAGCCTGAACTTGACGACGGTCGCCGAGGGCGTAGAGACGGATGAACAGCTCTCTTTTCTGAAAAAAGGCGCCTGTGACCTATACCAGGGCTACTTATTCAGCCGGCCGCTGCCACCCGATCAGCTGTTCGAGATGCTGCCTCCCGCTAATGGATAGCGAGGGGTTGTCGACAGACAATGGCCCTCAGTGCGGCAACCGCTGCAGCGTTATTCGATGTGAAACAGGCGCGATTGAAGCCTGTCAGTTCCCAAAGGATCAGTGAACCGCAGGCGTCAATTTACTGGCGTTAAAAAAAACCTTTTGACGCTTTACGAAAATAAACTATTGAATATATTGTTTATAACATTGTTTACAGTCTTGGCATTTGATTTGCTAAAGTCATTGGGAGCCAATTGTTACCGATGATCATCGCCTGAAAACGGTGAATTGAAAAGGATGATAGGTGTATGAAAGGACCTGCGATGATTACCAGATACAGATCCGCTTTTTATTCGGCTGTACTCATCGGCCTGATGATGAGTACCCCTGTGTTGGCCCGCGCAGAGGCGTTGCAGGGCATCACCGCCCCCAATGCCGACATCACCCTCTCTTTTGTCGTGGCGGGCCGGGTCAGTGACGTTCTGGTCCAACCGGGTACGACGGTCGAAAAGGACCAGCTGCTGGTGCACCTTTACGATGAACCCGAGAAAATTCAATGCCAGCAGTTGAAAATGTTGTCGGAAGACCGAACCAAAATCCATGCCGCACAGGCGGAGCTGGCCCAAAAGCAGGTGGATCTTAAAAAGCTGGAACAGGCCAAGGCAAAGGGTGCGGCCAGCCTCTGGGAAGTCGAACATCTATACCTCAACGTCCGCATTGCCGAGCTGTCCCTTCAATCGGCCATCCTCGAGCAGCAGCAGTATCGGCAACGCTTTGATCATGCGAGCAGCCAGTTGATGCGCATGCGCCTGGACGCGCCGATTGCCGGGCTTGTTGAAGAGGTCAGCGTCGAGGTGGGTGAATCCATCGGGACCCTTGGGCCGGTGGTCCGGATCGTCCAAAACGATCCGCTCTGGATCGATGTGCCCGTGCCCTTGGCCCAGGCCCGGGACCTTAAGCTCGGTCAGGATGCCTGGATCACGTTTCCCGGAGCCACCCGCGACGCATCGCCCAACGGACGCATCATCAACATTTCGGCAGTGGCGGACGCGGCCAGTGAAACCCTGCGGATTCGAATCGAAGTACCCAATCCGCTGAAGCGTCCGGCAGGCGAACGGGTGGCCGTGGCCTTCACTGCGACCCAGGACGACAACACCATGGCCCAATTGGACAGCCAATAACCTGGCGCCATCGTCTACTGTGCCGCGAATGCCGCGGTATCTGCCGGGGGCGCCGATTGCACGCTGACGAACTCAAGGTTGACGGAATACAATGATTTATGGGTGGCACAGGCAAACGCATACCAGCGGACGACCCGAAAGCAAGCCAATTCGCCGGCGTCAAGGCTATCGCCGAATGGCTTGCGCTGCAGGAAACGCCCGGCGGGTTCCTGGGTGCGTTGCTGGCTGCCCAGTGCCGACAGACCCACGCGGATGCCGCCGCCATTCTGCGATCAGGCCCGGCCGACCGGCCAGAGGTTCTGGCCGCATACCCCCCACCGCGTAACCATGGCAGCCTGCCCGAGTGGATCGGCAAGGCTGAAAAACCCTTTCGCAAAGCTATCAAAAGCGGCCGGACGGTAACCGTCCGCCAGGATGCAGCATCTGCAGGCGACGGCCAATCCCAGCGGTATCTGATGGTTATTCCCATCGAGAACCAGGGCGTCGTGCGCGCCGCGGCCGCCTTTCGAATCCGGGTGCAGCGTCCCCATGAGCTTTTGTTGAGCCATGCCCGCCTGGAGACGACCCCTTTGCTGTTCGACCACCATGAACTGCAGCTCACCGCCAACCTGCATCTCGAGACCATGAATCGCCTGCGGCGTGTCCTGGAGGTCCTGGATGCGGTCAATCGGCCCACGCGGTTTCTGGAAGCCGCCATGGCATCGTGCAACGAAATTGCATCATGGCTCGGCTGCAACCGAGTCAGCATCGGATTTCTCCAGGGAAACGGTGTGCAGGTGCGGGCCATGAGCCATACCGACACGTTCAACCGCCAGATGCAGGTGGTCCAGGCCATCGAAGCGGCCATGGAGGAGTGCCTGGACCAGGACCTGGAGGTCGTTCACCCCGCAGCGGAACCGGCCATCGTTGCCAGCCGGGCGGCGGCTCGACTTTCAGAACAGCATGGGCCATCGGCCGTGTTGAGTCTGCCGATTCGCCAAGCCGGGGAAGTGTCGGCCGTGTTGACGCTGGAACGTCCGCCCGAGCAGTCCTTCGACCGCCTGGAGGAGATCGAGGCCATCCGATTGACCATTGACTTATGCTCGCCCCGGCTGATGGACCTTCATCGAAACGACCGTTGGTTCGGCGCACGAATGGCCTCGGAGGCACGACACCATGTGGGGTCGCTGCTGGGGCACGAGCACACCGGGACGAAGCTGGCTGCCGTCCTGGTGGTGTTGATGGGAATTCTTCTGGCGACCCTGAATGGCGAGTACCGCATCAACAGCACCTTTGCCTTGAAGGCGCAGCATCAGCAGGTGGTCGTCGCACCCTTCGATACCTTTTCAAAGAGTGTGCTGGTGGAGCCGGGGGACAGGGTCGAGGGCGGGAAAACGATTCTGGGAACCCTGGAGACGGCTGAGCTCCGGCTGAAATTGGCTGCCCTCAAGGCGGAACAATTGGGTTACCAGAAACAGATGACGGCCTCCATGCGCGATCGGAAAACCGTGGACGCACACATCGCCGCATCCCAGAGCGAACGCGTGGCCGCCCAGATCCGCATGATCGAGAAGAACATCGAACAGGCCGACCTGGTGGCCCCGATCGACGGGTGGGTGATTTCAAAAGACCGCAAACAGGAAATCGGGGCGCCGGTTGGTGCCGGCGAGATCCTTTTCGAAGTCGCCAGCATCGATTCTCTCAGAGCCGAACT